>CAISOH010000357.1 GCA_903887005.1 uncultured Bacteroidota bacterium
CCTCATAAAATATCACCTATACATCACAAGATATAAATAACGGCCCTTATTGTATAGGGCATGTCCAGATTCAAGAAGTGCTGTTAACAAACAGAAAACAAAGCGTTACAACAGTCCACATTATATTTGTTCAAAACAGATACTAATGGGTGAGTTGAATGTAATGGATGTCTATCGGAAAATTAAAGAAATTAAAGAAAGCCAGAAAATTTACAAACAAAAATCCACCGAAGGCTCATTGGAATACATTGAATGGTTCTATGACCTGAAAAGGATGTGTATTGAACATGAGCATGGAATTGAATAAATGAGTACCTTCATTATATAAAGTCTTACCTATGAAACAGATATTGCTCGTATTGTTTTTGTTACCCACATGCTCAAAGGGGCAGATAAACTCAACTATTTATCTAAATGATGTTCTAAAATTCTTACTTTTATCAAAATAAATTTTAATAAATGTTCAAATGAACTATTTTTTTTACTTTTTTCTTTTCATAATTGCAATTATTGCAATAAGTATTGTGGTTGCTTTACTTCACATGATGCGAAAAGTACCAATTGATAAAGCAGTAAAAGACAATATTGGAGAATTGGAAAGTTATTTTGGGGAGAAAAACATAATAAACGATTACAAAATAATTGAGTATTCCTACCAACAATTTCATCCTGATAAACCATTGAAATTGACATTGAAATTATCAATTGAAAATTATCAGAAAATTGTAGATTTAATTTCCAATCCTGTATATCAAAACAGTATATTAAAAACGAAGGAATCAACAAAACTATGGGATACTTCAAAAAACAGTTTTTCACTAAAAACTACATCTCTATTGGGTTTTGAGGAATCAAGGCTTTTATTAAGCATAGACGGAATAAATAGCGAGTGTATAATTAAATATAGTGAATGTTATTATTAACTTGTATTTTCCAACCATAGAATAAAACTGTTTCCACGCAGATAATAATGATTATTGCATCTTTGGTAGCCTTCTTCTGTACCCTCGGAATAATCATTATTATTCTTGAGTGAGGTAATCCAAAAAAGTGTAATTTTAAGTTGAATTATTTGTGAAAGGCTGCTACTAAATGGAATATTACTATTATAATAGTGGATTAGATAGGTTAACTCAACAAGATTGGCATGGAGCCATACTTGACTTCACAAAATTTATTGAATTCTACCCAGACGACTATCAAGGTTATGCTACCAGAGCTATTATTAAAGCTGCTATTGAAGATAATAATGGAGCATTAGCAGACTTTGACAAAGCAATAGATATAAAATCTGATAATGAAGATGGATACCTGCATAGGGCAATTTTTAAAAAATCTATTAAAAACTATGAAGGGGCAATAACTGATTATAATAAAGCAATTGAAATCAACCAACTAAATGAAAAAGCATATTATGAAAGGGGGATGGTTTATATTGCAATAGAACAATACTTAACTGCAATAAATGATTTTGATAATGCTATAATCTTGAATTCCCAATTTGCTGATGCATACTACAACAGAGGATTAGCAAAATTTCATTTGAATAACAAAAATGGTTGCTTTCTTGATTTATATAAAGCAAGGGAGTTAGGGCATAGGAAGGCGACGAATGAAATAAAAAACTATTATAAATAATTCATTTCAGTAATTCACTTCTTCTCCAGTGTGAAAAGTTATTACTTGTCATTGTGTGAGGTAATACAGAATATCTATAGGAGCAGGTCATTTAAACAGTATATTTGTATATAAAATTAACTATGGCAAAGTCTAATAAATCAGATTTGTTTAGTCCAGAAATTATGGAAAGTGTGAATAAATATCTGATGATTGATGCAGAGAAAAGGAAAACTATCAAGAAGGGAAATAATGTGATTCATTTTGATTATGTCGGAGAAATAAACAATGATGACTTAAAAGAAATTGAAGAAATACTAAATAAAGCTAGTTTAGAATTAAGCTCATATGATAAAAGCCACCAAATTACTGCTCATGTCAGTATTGAAGACTACAGCTTCATAACGTTTTTAGCAATTCCTTCCTCAATAGTAACTGAATTACTAATAGGAATTGGTTCTGCTGCAATTTGGGATACAATAAAACTTGTAGCATTTACAATTTGGAAAAAACTTCAACAGAAAACCTACAATAAAACATCTGGAGGCAAAAGTGTAAAGCAATACATTTCTTTTGGACTAAATGTTGAAGTAAACAACAATACCAAATTCAACATTGAATTAAAAGGAAATTTATCAGAAGATATAATAAAAGAATCCCTTGATAAACTGATAGATTTCCTGAAAGAACAACAACCAAAAGAAAAGCCTAAAATTGAAGATTTTGTTTATTATAACCCTGCAACTAAACAATGGATTAAAATTGATGTAGAAGAAGAACTTCACAAAATATTTATTGAAAAAACCTCTAAACATAAGCCAAAATCTGACAGCTAACTAAAAGTAGTAGTATCTTAACTTACAAAATTTTTGTACTTTTAATAAACAATTATTTTTTAACCAGTGAGGCACTTGTATGAACACTGTTTGAACATGTAAAAACGAAAATGGCGGGAAGTATAATGAAATCAATGCCTACTCCAGAACTATTTTAGGCTATCTATTAAATTTCTCTTGCCCTTAGCAAAATGACCAATTGTTTAAACCATGTTTAAACCAAAAATGAAAAAGGCTTGAAAGTGTTACCTATCAAGCCTCTTACGTTTCCTACTGTGACCCTGTCAGGATTCAAACCTGAAACCTTCTGATCCGTAGTCAGATACTCTATTCAGTTGAGCTACAGGGCCATTCCCTTTTTTGGGAGTGCAAAGATACGTAACCTTGCATATTTTAGCAAATTGTTTTTACACTATTGAAAAAACCTCATCTTTGAGCAATAAACGGTAATAAATGCATGTAGAAATATGGTCGTTAGGCAAAGAGAACGAACACTTCATTGAAGAAGGGTTGCAATATTATTTTAAAAAGACCCGGCCCTGGAATACCATGGAACTCATATTGCTGCAAACGCCTAAAAAAAATGCAACAACAGATATTGAACGGACCAAACAGCAGGAAGAAGAACTGATACTTAAAAAATTACAGACAGGCCATTACCTCGTTTTACTGGATGAGCGGGGTAAATCTTTGAATTCCATAAAATGGTCGCAGCAATTCCAGCAATGTATGAACCAGGGGGTGAAAACACTGGTGATACTTATTGGCGGGGCATTCGGGGTTACAGATACCATCAGAAAACGAGCCGATCAATGCTGGTCATTATCTAACCTTGTATTTCCGCACCAGATGGTGCGGCTTATTGCAGCAGAACAGGTTTACCGGGCATTCAGTATTTTGAATAATTCACCGTATCATCATATTTAAATTCAAAAGTCAAAAGTCAAAAGTCAAAAACGTGAAATTTATCTTATAGCGGTAGTAAATGCCAATTAGAATTTAAATGGCGTTATTTTCGCTCAAAGTCTTTTTAGAAATGAGTTTTACCTTAATAATTGTAGTGATTACTGTCATAGTATCCTATGCAGCGTTCAATAATGACGCACTGATGAACAAGCTGATACTTTGGCCAAGACAAATGAATTCCCCTGAAGAATACTACCGGTTTCTGACCTCTGGTTTTATTCATGCCGACTGGAACCATCTCATTTTCAATATGCTCACCTTGTATTTTTTCGGACAAAATATAGAAGACGGCCTTGGAGTGGGTGCGTTCATTATTGTATTATACCTGACAGGGATAGTTGTCGCCGGACTGCCTTCCTATCTTAAAAACAGGAACAATAGTTATTACAGATCACTTGGAGCATCGGGTGGCGTATCGTCAATAGTATTCTTTACGATCTACTTTTTCCCATGGAATAGAATTCAGTTTTTTTTCATCCCTATCGGCATACCCAGCATCGTATTTGCAATAGGCTATCTGGCATACTCAGCATATATGTCTAAAAGTAGTGGCGGTAATAACCGCGATGTATCAAGGTGGGGTGGCAACATTAATCATGATGCGCACATCTGGGGATCTGTTTATGGATTTGTGTTCGCCATTATATATGACCCTTCACATGGGCTATCCTTTATTGAGGCAATCATGCACCCTTATTAAAAATTAAAAATTAAAAATTCAAAATTCAAAAGCCGGGATACCAGGAACCCTATACGTTCAGTTCACGCCTCACCACTAACACTTTTTCAGTGTTGTCCTTCACCTTAAAACGCTCATCCAACCTTATTCCTGAAACCCAGGCTATCCGCTTACTGCACTCCAATATACGGATATCCTCTTTGTCATGAAGCGCTACTTTTTCATCAACCAGTAAACGGCTCACTTTTTTCTTTTTCATCTTCATACCAAGCGGATACAGATAATCTCCTGTTCTCCATTTGCGCAGAATAATGGGAAATTCTATACCCGCCAGATCTATGCAGGCAACATTGGGATCCGCAGGAATTACTTTTGGCCTTGATTGTATGGAAAATGAATAGCTGTATTTGCCCGTATCAATAGTGCAAGGCGCTGCTTCTACAATAATCAGATCCGCAGTCTCAGCCGGGAGTGAGGTGATGATGAGAAAATCCCGGTTACGGATGATGCGGTGTGTTGCTGAAGAAATATAATGGCCGCTTTCCGCGTTTAGCAAATTCAAAATATGCGGCAATTGCCCGGAAGTAAATCCAAATGGCTGCAACAACTCATAACAAATGGTTGCCAAAGGCTCATGCCGGCGCAGTTTCAAAACAGGTATATAATGATCCTGCCCACGTTGTTCCAGCAGTTTTTTCCGTTCCTGATCTATTGCCTTATGGTATAATACTTCAGCTTCTCCGAACCGCCCTATACTTTCATTTACATTAATTACAGCATTGGGAAACCACTGCTTCACCACGGGTATTATATTATGCCTTACTGCGTTTCTCAGATAATCATCAGTAGCATTCGATGCGTCGTCCCTGTAGGGTACATTATTTGCTTCTGCGTAAACCGAAATCAAGTCTTTGCCAGCAAATAAGAGCGGACGGATAATATTGCCATTTTCCGGCAGAATGCCATGTAACCCGCCTATGCCGGTTCCTTTAAACAGATTTATCAGCAGGGTTTCCACATTATCGTCGGCATGGTGCGCGGTAACAATCTTGGCATAATGATATTCCCTCCTGATAACTTCAAACCATTCATATCTTAGAATGCGAGCGGTTTCCTGCGTTCCTTTTTTCCATTCCGCCGATTTATGCTTTGTATCAAACAATGTGTGATGAAACTTCACTTTATTAGCAAAGCACCAGTCATGCACAAGCTGCTCATCAAGGTCAGAAGCTTCGCCTCTTAACCCAAAATTGCAATGCGCTATCCCGAATTTAATATTGCTTTTCAAAAACAGATCAGCCATGACCATAGAATCCGCGCCTCCGCTTACAGCCAGCAATACAGTTTGATCCTGCAAAACATATTGTTTTGCATTCCAATGTTCCCGGAATTGTTGCAGCAAAATCATTTTGAATTATTTACCCCCCTATATTTAAAACCCAGACTCAAGTCTATCTACTATCTACTATCTACTAACGACTATCTACCAATCCACTAATACACCAAATCCTCATAAGCGCTTTGCAGCTCGCTGTAGGAATGCATGTCTTTGGCAGCCTTTGCCTGTTCCATTCCCTTTTCATATATGCTGATTGCATTTTCAGTATCCCCTACCCGCTCCAACAACTTGGCGAGATGATAGTAGGTAGCCACATATCCGGGATCATTATTTAAATTCAGCTCAAAGTGTTTTTTTGCGCTTACCTCATCTCCCGCTTTCACATATTCCATCGCCAGTGCATGATTTAAAAAACAATCGGCAGGAGCGTCTTTTAAAAAGGTTTTTAATTTTTCTATTCGGTCGGACATTTTATTGATTTCAGAAAATTATATGATTTACCGCAGCTAGCTTAGCAGTGGCGTGTCAAAGTTAAGCTTTAGGTTTTGTGAAACGGAATACACAATTTGAAAATGTTTTTTGAGGATGATATGTCAGTGTCAGTACCCTGAATGCTGCCATATCCTGTTATATGCGATAAGGCAAGATTATTTTTTCTAACCTTTACACTATTCAGGAATACAGTTTTTTAGCCAAAGGCCCATCTTTAATAACAGATGTTGACCAGCCAGGAAAATCGTCTTGTCCAAGTTGGGCGATTAATTTATCTCTAATAAATATTTTAGCCTCAATATTTATATCATTTGGGAAAGTCCATAACACATAAACTTCATCTATACTTAATATTGGGCTTATCATTTTGCTAATATCTAAGTAATCTAAAGAATTTAAAAAGGGCATATTATCTTTATCCCATATTGTATGTGCGGGGGTGATAGCCTGGTTATATAACCAAACATCACCTATGACATCATTATCTTTCAATAAATACGCATATGCTACATTGCCATCATCTTCGATAATGATTGAAATTTTTTCATTCATTTCATATGAGAATTGGCCAAAAAATTTAGTCATATAAATTGCAAATATATCTTATTAACCATACAGGCTGCACAAAGCAGCCTGTATAATAATTTCCACCAAAAAAATCTGCGAATTCCAATAATCCATTTAATCCGCGATTCAGATTACTTAGCTATCAGCAATCTTGTAGTCAGCTTATTTCCTGAAGTCTCATTTACAAACAAAATAGTATATACCCCATTTGCAAGCCCTGCAATGTTTATTTGCTGGTGGGCATCGTTACAGTGTGTTACAGATACTACCCTGCCCAATGCATCTATGAGGTGTATTTCACCTTTTACCTGCTGCATACCAGATATATCCACGTTTACAACGCTTTTAGCGGGATTTGGATAAGCTTCAATCAGAAGTTCATTTTCATAAATATTCTCTATGGCAGTTGGCGTATTAACAGAGAAATACTGAGTATAGCTACACCCAAAATCATTGTTATAAGCAGAGCCGTATCCGATTCCATAAGTATAACCGTGCATTGGGATATTTACACTTGAACCAATAACTTTCTTTACATATAAATAACCGGGAGTAATGGAAGAAGACTGATTAGCCCACCATTGAAGCCCATCACAACTGCTATCAGTAATTACTAATTTATAGCAACCGGTAGGTAAGCTTACCGTATCATTATAAGTAGAGTTGATAATTGCATTGGTGCGTTGCTTCACAATATTATTGTTCATGTCAAAGATAGCCCAGCTTTTTTCGCTTATGCTCGATGAACTTGAAATAGCTTCATTGCCAGTTGTAAGGGCGATTTTAAAAGATGAAGGCCAGAGAGGGGCTGCTTTAAATTTTGCCCACATAGTATTATTTGCTGTGTCGGCATCACCTGAGCCGTTAACCATAACAATTTTAGCGGTAAATTTATAAGTACTTGTATCACCTGAAATAACCATCAATGGTGACAAAGGAGGCAAAACAACATCCGTTTCCTCAAATGTCTTTAATGAACCAACCCAAGTAAAAGACTGCACTAAAGAGTCTTTAATACCATATTGGAAAGTAATAGAATCTATTTTTGCAATACCCCTGTTTTTTACATGTACAATCGGAGAACCGCAGATAGGATTTTCCCTGAAATGGTTTTCATCATTGGTAGGTGCAATAATCTGGTCTATGGAAGCGTCAAGCGTTTTTTTCATGCCGCCATAGAAAAAGATTTGCCCTTCGGTAGTATAGCTTCCACCGCCAGAGTATGGATCAAACTGTAATCCTACATTATAAGTAATACCCCCAAGCACTCCGGGCAAATCATGAAAATTTGGATAAACCATTGCTCCGGGGCACCAGTTACCCCTGTTATAAATCCATGTACCGGACTGAGGATACAGTTCATTCAGGCCACAATTATCGCGCCATATTTTAGTATTTGCAATAACACCTCCATTAAGTATAACCTGGTAGTTATGCGGCATAAATTCACAACAACCATTGCCATCAGAGCCATGCCCTGTAACGATGAATTTCATCTTCGCGGATTTTGTCATTTCCGGCGCTTTACCTGTTATAGTTGGGAAATGGGTGTTGATAGATGGTACGCCACCATAACCATAACTACCTGTCCATAATCTTTGAACTCCCAATACATCGCGGTCAGGGACTCCTTCAATAAAAGCAAATCTGATATTACCAGTAAATCCTCCCGAATAACCTGAAAAAGCGATGCGCATAATAGCACTATCGTGCAACAGCGGTGCATAATCGGTTACGTCGTAAACATAATGCTGCTGCCATGTCCATGGAGTGCGGGGTGCGCCTGCATTGGCATAAGGAGAGATAAGACGTCCTAACTCCAGGTTTTGCCCATCAGGAGTAATAAGGTAGTTAAGAATAGTGTAATCCCAGTCACCGCAATATGTAGGGCTGCCGGGGCACACATATTTTCCAAGTGTAAAAATCATATAAATATTTCGGTACGTCTTCCCTTTGGCTGGAAATACCACGGAAGAATCATAACTGCCAAACCAGGGCATTTGAGTATTATTCGCCTGCACCCAAGTTGTATCTCCAGGCGCTGCTTTAGAAGTGAAGTTAAGGCATAACAATACTGCCAGTAAGTAAAGACACTTTTTCATCATGTTATATTTATGTTATGAAACAAAGATAAGGGTTATCATTTTAACATTCTTAATTTAAAAGGATAGCAATAAACTGCATATTTACCAGTACCTTTGCACACTTAAAAAATATAACATGCCAGGGTTTACAGTTGCAATTGTGGGAAGGCCGAATGTAGGGAAGTCAACGTTATTTAATCGTTTGCTGGAGCAACGTAAGGCTATTGTTGATGACCAAAGCGGTGTAACCCGGGACAGGCAATACGGTATTGCCGACTGGAATGGCAAAACATTCAATGTAATAGATACGGGTGGGTTTGTTGCCAAATCAGAGGATGTATTTGAGCGGGAGATCCGCAAGCAGGTGCATATAGCCGTTGATGAGGCCGACCTGATTTTATTCGTCTGTGATACAACGACCGGCATTACCCTGCAGGACGAGGAAATGGCTGATGTGCTGAGGCGCTCTACAAAACCTGTAATACTCGTGGTCAATAAAGTTGACAACCCCGAAAGGGCGCTCTATGCGACAGAGTTTTACGCACTTGGTTTCGATAAAACCTTCCTGCTGTCTTCCATATCCGGGAGCGGTACAGGAGAAGTACTTGACGAGGTGGTTACACACATCACGGATGATGTGGAAGCAACTGAATTAGATAAAGACGGTAATCCGATGCCAAAATTCGCTATTATTGGCCAGCCAAATGCCGGCAAGTCAACCTTGCTCAATGCATTAGTCAACCAGGAGCGTACCATTGTTTCAGACATTGCAGGCACTACACGCGATACCATTCATACGCATTATAACCTCTTTGGTAAAGATTTCGTTCTCATTGACACTGCAGGTATCAGAAAAAAGAAAAATGTGCATGAAGACCTGGAGTTTTACTCCGTTATCCGTGCCATTAAGGCGATGGATGAGGCTGATGTGTGTATGCTGATAATAGACGCGCAGACAGGCATTACCGCCCAGGATGTGAGTATCTTTAGCCTGGCAACCAGTAAGGGCAAGGGAGTAGTAGTACTTGTAAATAAATGGGACCTGCTGAAAAAAGAAACCAATACGGCCCGTGATTTTGAAAAGGAAGTAAAAGAAAGACTGGAGCCGTTTACCGATGTACCCGTTATCTTTATTTCAGCCCTCGACAAAACACGCATATTCCAGGGAATGGAGAAAGCGCTTGAAGTATATGAAAACCGCAACAGGCGTATTACAACCTCTGTTCTGAATGAGATCATGCTGAGGGAAATAGAACACTACCCGGCACCATTTTATCGTGGATATTCCGTGAAAATAAAATTCATATCACAGGTACCTACCGCGGTACCATCATTTGCATTTTTCGCCAATCACCCGGATGGTATAAAACAACCTTATAAAAATTTCCTTGAAAATAAATTACGCAGCCACTTTAAATTCAGCGGTGTGCCTATAAGGATATTTTTGAGGAAGAAGTGATTTTTTTAATGGCTCAATTGCTTAATGGCTCAATGGCTCAATTGGAGATGCGAAAATGTGGAAATGTGAAAAATGTGGTCCGGCAATTTAATATAATGGGTCAATTGCTTAATGGCTCAATGACTCAATGGTAATTTACTTACTTTTTGAATTTTTACTTTTGAATTTTGAATTTACAATTTGAAAACAAGAACATTAAAACAAGACAAGGTTAATATCATCACGCTGGGCTGCTCCAAGAATATGGTGGACAGCGAGGCGCTTGGTGGACAGCTTAATGCAAACGGCATTCTTGTAACTCATGAAAACCGCAAACTGGACCATAATATCGTTGTTGTAAATACCTGTGGCTTTATAGATAAAGCAAAAGAAGAAAGCGTAAATACCATACTGGAACAAGTGGCGCTGAAGCGCGATGGCAAGCTGGATAAAGTATATGTTACCGGCTGCCTCAGCGAACGCTACCGTAACGACCTGCTTAAGGAAATACCTGAAGTAGATGCATGGTTCGGCACTATGGAACTGCCGCTGATGCTGAAACAGTTGAATGCAGACTATAAAGCTGAACTGATTGGAGAAAGGTTACTTAGTACGCCAAAACATTATGCTTATTTAAAAATATCTGAAGGTTGTAACCGCACCTGCTCTTTTTGTGCCATACCATTGATGCGCGGCGGCCATGTTTCAAAAACCATTGAAGAAGTTATTGCCGAAGCAAAGCGCCTGGTAAAAATGGGCGTGAAAGAAATAATGCTCATAGCGCAGGAGCTTACTTATTACGGCCTCGACATTTATAAAAAGCGTGCATTACCAGAGCTACTCAAACATTTATCGGATATTGAAGGGCTTACCTGGATACGCCTTCATTATGCCTATCCTCATAAATTTCCATTAGAGATATTGGATGTAATGCGCGAACGGGATAACATCTGTAATTATCTCGACATGCCCTTGCAGCACATATCTGACCCTATGCTCAAGGCCATGAAACGCCAGACAACACGGCAGGAAATTACTGAGCTTATAGCCAATGTCCGCGACCGTGTACCCGGCATCTGCATACGCACTACCCTCATAGCTGGCTTTCCCGGCGAAACAAGGGATGATGTTGAAGACCTGAAACAATTCCTTATTGATACCCGTCTCGACCGGGTTGGTATTTTCACTTATTCCCATGAAGAAAATACTTCCGCTCATGAATTAGTTGACAATATACCTGCCGAAGAAAAAGAAGCCCGTGCTCAGGAAATAATGGAAATGCAGCAGGAAATATCCTACGAAAAGAACCAGGAAAAGATTGGCAATACCTACAAAGTAATTATTGATAAAAAAGAAGCGGGCCGTTACCTCGCCCGCACCGAATTCGACAGCGTGGAAGTGGATAACGAAGTAGTGATACACAGCAAAAAAGCCCTTCCCACCGGCGACTTTGTAAATGTGAAGATCACCAAAGCTTTTGATTATGATCTGGAAGGGGAAGTGATTTGAATAGCATAAATTTACCTTCATTTATACTTAATTTCGCAATATCTTTGTTTTACCAATCTTAAACAAATAGAATTATGGGTTTAGTATATGCAGAGATAGAGCTAATTAACAGCTATGATCTTGAGTCTGCCCGCCGGCACATCATTGGGGAAGAAGAAGTTAAACGAATGCCAATAAATATACTCGTTGATACCGGGTCTTACATGCTGGCGATAAATGAGACCATACAGGAACAGCTACAATTGCCTGTAATGGAAAAGAAAAAAGCGCAGTTGGCAAACGGGCATGTAGTGGAATATGATGTTGTTGCCCCTGTTGAAGTACGATTTAAAAACAGGCGCACGGTTTGCAGTGCAATGGTTTTGCCGGGTGATAGCGAACCTCTTCTTGGCGCCATTCCGCTTGAAGAAATGGATGTACTTATTCATCCGCTCAGGCAGGAATTAATAGTAAACCCCGAACATCCTTATTTCGCACAATTGAAAATGAAGTAACCAGAATAATATTATCTGAAGAACCGGGAAATTTGTATATTAAATATAGGTTATGGTTTACAAGGTAAATGTTGTTTTTACAGAAGATGAACATGGATATTATGTTTATTGTCCTGAATTACCCGGCTGCCATTCGGAGGGCAAGAGTTTTGAAGAAGCCAAAGCCAATATCAGGGAAGCGCTCGACTTATATTTAAGCACGATGGACGATGAAGAAATTGCAGATGCACTGAATAAAGAAATCTTAACAACAACAATGGAAGTAAAGGTTGCCCAAATTACCTGTAATAACAGCTAAAGAAGCGGAAAGTATGCTACTGAAAGCAGCTTATGCTTTTTATTCATAGCGCAGGCAGCCATCGTATCTATATGAAAGGAAAAAATAGAATAGTAATTCCTTTTCATTCCGGGAAATCTCTTCATCCAAAAATAGCTAAAGAAGTGTTGAATGCAATTAGATAAAAGAATTATTTTTGTATAAAATAGAGCAACTATGAATTCGGCTGCAATCAGGCAAAAACTTCATAATTATTTAGAAGTAGCAAATGATAAAAAGATAAAGGCTATCTATACAATGGTTGAAGAAGCAATAGAAGAAGTGGAATATACTGATGAATTTAAAGCAGAACTTGACCGCCGGTATGCCGCATATAAGGATGGAAGCGAAAAAACCGTTACGGCATCAGAGAGTAAAAAGCGAATACAAAAATTACTGAAATCAGCTCGCAAATAATGGGCTATAGTTAGCAGAGTTTACTACCAATGATTATTTTTATATATTTATAATATTGAGTCAAAATGGCAAAAGAACTATAGTCAATATGAAGGGAAACCCATTTTACTTATTCTCGTTAAATATTGTTGCCTTAAGTGTGTATATTCTTCTTTTTTAATTTCCAATTCATTCATCTGAAACACACAATTTTTAGAATCCAATCCATCTATTGGTTCAATATTCATCTGAAACTCCAATGAGCTTTCTTTTGCTTGATAAAAGATAAAAATCGGAAGATAACTGCCACTAAATCTTCCATTAATAAATATATTGTCTCTTTCTAATTTATTACCTCTCATTTTATAAATAATACTTCGTATTTCTGTTTGTTCATTTTTGTTCATTTTAGAACCAAAAATTATTCCTGTAAGTTGTTGTTGGTCGTAATAAAATATTCTATCTGATATTGTTTTTTTTATTACACCATCTTCAGAAGATTTTACATCAGCCCAATCGTCAACTATAATTCTAACTTCTTGCTCATAATCCCAGCTTTTATATTTTGTTAGATATGATTTTTTTCTCAAACTCCAATATTTCTGCCTTTCATCTTCGGTAATATTCTCGCCTAAAATAAATTTCGGGAAGAGGTAAAATCCATTAATAGTAACGTTTTTATTATTGTAACATACCTCTTCGAATTTACACTCTTTAAAAAATTCACTGTTAAATAATTTATCAGGACTAAAGATTTCATCTTGAATAGTAAAACACAAACAAAATCCTTTGTGATGATTTGAATAATGTGACCACATTACCGGATCATTATTTTTCTTTGAAAATGAAGCTATATAACATATTCCTCCTGCATTATGGATATGTTGTTTAAAATTCCTAATAAATGTTAAGGCGAAATCTGACAGCGTTCGTTTAGAAAACGCATCTATAGTAATGTTTTTAAAGTCTTCGGAATTTAATAGCTCAATTAGTTCATCTTGTAGTAAACTATTTTTTGATAAAAATTTTGCAATAGAATTAACATCAATATTTATAGATGAATTTATATTGGGGTTATAAGGATTTAAAACAAAGAATATCAATCGTTTATAAATTTCGTAATTATTTTCAAAAAAAGCGGGGTTTTTAGTATCATAGGGATCATTAAGCTCATCTTTTGCAATAAAAAACACTTCCCCGTACTGTAATTCTTTTAAAGATAATGAGTTGTATGGACGGAAACGAAATACTGTTTCGGGATATTCAGGAAATAATTGTGCCATATTTAGTTTAAAAACAATAATCTAAGATAGTTATTATTTCTTATAAACCACATTTTAGAGAAAATATAGAAGATATTCCCTCCCCGCTATTTCCCGCCTATTAATTATCTTGCACCCCAATTCCAAATCACTATTCAAAGTACTTATACACTTAAAGTTGAATTTTGAATTTATTCGCTACCAAAGAGCAATAAATAAGGAATGGCATACTTCGACAATACATTTTTTAGCAATACAAATTCAAATAATATGCGTAAATTTGTAACTTTAAAACCTTGTAATTTGTGATTATGGAATCAACTTCTCCAAATAATTTAAATAGTATCCAGATGAAATTAATCAGGACATTTGAATACCTGCATAATGAAAAGCAATTAAATGAAATTGATTCACTGATAAATTTTTACTTTGAAAAAAAATTAGATGAAGCGATCGTAAAAGCAGAAACTGAAAATAATTACACAGCGGCAATCTATGATGAGTGGTTAAATGAAGGAAAAAGAAAAGACAATAAATGAAAATTGTTTTAGACACCAATTGCTTCATTAGTTGTATTGGTAAGTTGTCTCAATACAGGAATGTATTTGATGAATTTTTAGCCGGAAATTATACGCTATGTTTTTCAACTGAAGTTTTATTAGAATACGAAGAAATATTCCTTTTAAAATGGGGTTATGATGTAACAGAAAATCTAATTGGAACGTTGTTAACCGCCAAAAATATCCAATTTGTTACCATCCATTTCAACTTTAATGTGGTTGATGGCGATAAAGATGATAATAAATTTGCCGACTTGTTTTTAGCCTCTAATGCTGACTTTCTGGTAAGTAATGATTCTCAAATATTAGCTTTACACAAATCAGGATTCCCACCATTCCAGGTTATTACCCTTCAGGAGTTTTCCGCTATGCTTAAAGTGAAAAATAAACAAAAGCATTCATAGGGAAACAATATTTGAAGAAACCACAACCTTTATCATTTTACAATATTGTAATCAACTCCCCGCTATTTCCCGCCTATTAATTATCTTGCACCCCAATTCCAAATCGCTATTCAAAGTACTTATACACTTTAAGTTTTTGAATTTTGAATTTTGAATTTACAAAAATGGACTTCAAAAGATATTTGGTTACCGCTGCCCTCCCTTATGCCAATGGCCCGGTGCATATCGGGCACCTTGCCGGCTGCTATCTGCCTGCCGATATTTATGTGCGCTACCTGCGGGCAAGGAAACGGGATGTAAAGTTTATCTGCGGCACAGATGAACATGGAGTGCCTATTACTATCCGCGCGATGAAGGAAGGCATTACACCGCAGGATGTGGTGGACAAATACCATGCTATCATTAAGGAAAGCTTTGCGGATATAGGCATTTCGTTTGATATTTTCTCCCGCACTTCTAATAAGATACATGCGGAAACATCGCAGGCTTTCTTCATGAATTTATTCAATAAAGGAGTTTTTGACGAGCGGGAAAGCGAACAATATTATGATGAGTCGAAAGGCATTTTTCTTGCCGACCGGTACATTATTGGTACGTGCCCCGTATGTGGCAATAACAATGCTTATGGCGACCAGTGCGAGAAATGCGGCAGTACCTTATCTCCCGAGCAATTGCTGAATCCGCATAGTGCGCTGAGCAGCGCCGTGCCTGTAAAGCGCAAAACAAAGCATTGGTATTTCCCGCTTGATAAATATGAGGAATGGCTGAAAGAATGGATAGTAGATGGCAAGAGGGACGAATGGAAAGCCAATGTATATGGACAGTGTAAAAGCTGGATAGACAGCGGCCTTCAACCCCGTGCCATGACACGTGACAGCACATGGGGCGTGCCTGTGCCCCTACCCGACGCCAAAGGAAAAGTACTGTATGTTTGGTTTGATGCACCTATAGGTTATATCAGCGCCACCAAGGAACTGACAAATCAATGGAGCGACTATTGGTGTGAAAAAGATACTAAACTTGTCCACTTTATTGGTAAGGACAACATCGTATTCCATTGCATCATTTTCCCTGCTATGCTCAAAGCCCATGGAGGATTCGTATTGCCGGAAAATGTGCCTGCCAATGAATTCCTGAATATAGAAGGCGAAAAAGTTTCCACCTCCCGCAACTGGGCGGTTTGGGTGAACGAATATGTAAAGGATTTTCCGGACCAGCAGGACACTCTGCGCTATGTGCTGTGCGCCAATGCCCCGGAAAATAAAGACAACGACTTCACCTGGAAAGACTTCCAGGACAGGATTAACAATGAACTGGTAAATATCTTCGGTAATTTTGTTAACCGTGCATTTGTGCTCATGCACAAATTATGTAATGGCCGTGTGCCTAAATTGCATATAGATTTGATGGATGATGCAGACAGGGCGCTGATGCAAGAAATAATGAATTCAAAATTCAAGGTCCAGAACTGCCTGGAACATTATAAGTTCAGAGACGGGCTGTTTGAAGTAATCGACTTAGCCCGCAGGGCTAATAAATACATGCAGGACAAGCAACCCTGGATTACTGCAAAGACACTGGAAGAAACCCCGGCCAACCAGGCGCTGATAGATAACTGCCTGCATATATGCCTGCAGCTTACGGCCAATCTAGCCATTCTGGCGAACCCTTTCCTGCCTTTTACCGCGAAAAAAATGTGCTATATGATGAAGGTGGTGGACCGTATGCTGGAATGGGAAAATGCCGGTAAAATGGACCTTCTGAAAATAAATTATCCCTTGCGGGCACCTGAATTACTATTCAGGAAAATAGAAGATACCGAAGTTGCAGCGCAGGTAGAAAAACTTAGAAACAATTTAAAACAAGCTATCCCGGCAAAAATGGAAACCCCGATAAAAACTCAGGAAAAAACTACAGAAACTGTAAAAACAGAAGCCGCTCCGGAAACGCAAATTGCGCTGGTAAAAAAGGCGGAAATTTCTATAGATGAATTCTCAAAAATGGATCTCCGAGTAGGTACGATACTGAAAGCTGAAAAAGTGGAAAAAGCGGATAAACTGCTGAAACTGGAACTGGATATGGGTGATGAGATACGAACAGTGGTCTCTGGGATTGCACTGCATTTTAAACCGGAAGAGATAATAGGGAAGCAGGTAACGGTAGTCGCCAATCTTGCTCCACGAAAAATGAGAGGTATAGAAAGCAAGGGTATGATACTAATGGCGCAAAATCCGGACGGACGGTTGATATTCGTGTCTCCGCTGGAGATGGCGTCTCCGGGAAGCGAGGTGAGATAAAAACCCCTGAACCCCTAAAGGGTAACCAACTATGTAGCTGCTTGCAAGATGTTTGTCTTAGTGATATAATTTAGCGATATTATTTTTGTATGCGTTAGTTTATCAGTATGAAAAGGAAAATGTTTTTGGGAGCGGATAATAATGTTTTTGAAAATGCCAGATTATTAAGAGGAAATCTTACTCATGCGGAATTAGTACTATGGTCTTATTTAAAGCTAAAGCCACTCGGTTATAAATTCAGAAGACAACATCCTATTAGTATTTATGTTGCTGATTTTTATTGCCATGCGTTGAAATTAGTCATTGAAATAGATGGGGATGTTCATACAGATATTGATGTTCAAAGACGTGATATCGAAAGACAAAAAAATCTTGAATCAGAAGGTATGTTTTTTATTAGATTTACAAATGAAGAAGTAGAAAAAAATTTGGAGCGTGTTATTAATAGAATTGAGCGCTATATTTTAGTTAAATGATTAGCAAAAGCTGAATAATCGATTATTTAGCTAAATTTATGGTTCCCCTTCAGGGGTTCAGTGGTATATACTTTTTATATGAAAACTAAAACAATTTGGTGGATAGTAATCAGTAGCTTAGTGTTACTCGTTATTTTGGTCATCATTGGCAAGCGCGTCGGTGGTGATGAAACAAAAGTTGCCATTGAAAAGGCAGCCCGCCACACTATTACCGAAACCGTTACCGCCAGTGGAAAAATATACCCGGAAACAGAAGTAAAGATAGCGCCTGAAGTGAGCGGAGAGATAACCTTACTGAACATCCAGGAAGGCGACAGTGTAAAAAAAGGCGATGTGCTGGTGAAGATAAATCCTGCTATTTACAACTCTATTGTTGACCAGGCGCAGGCTACCGTAGAGCAAACCCGTGCCAGCGCCAACAATTCAAAAGAGATGATGGCGCAGGCGCAATCGCAATATGAATTAGCGCTTGCCACTTACAACCGGAATAAAAAGCTATACGAACAAAAGGTTATTTCCCAGCTTGAATTTGAACAGGGCGAGGCTTCTTTCAAATCAGCCAAGGCTACACTTGACGCATCAGTGGCAAGTACTTCTGGTGGAAAGTATGGGATACAGGGTGCACAGGCGGGTTTATCGCAGGCGAGGGAAAACCTGCTGAAAACAACTGTTACTGCGCCTACCGCCGGTATCATTTCAGAACTGCTTGTAAAAAAGGGAGAACGCGTAGTAGGCACCGCTCAATATGCAGGTACAGAAATGCTTACCATAGCTGATATGAGCCGTATAGAAGTGCGTGTGGATGTAAGCGAAACAGATATTTCTAAAGTAAAAATAGGCGATACTACTATCATTGATGCCGACGCATACCGCAACAGGAAATTTAAAGGTATTGTTTCAAAAGTTGCTGTCAGCAGTGTGAAATCGGGTGCTGCTGCAAGCACCAGCACCGACCAGGTAACCAACTATACTGTGCATATTTTAATATTTCCATCCAGCTATGCAGATCTTAGCGCAAAACTGCAAAAGGGAAAATTCCCTTTCAAACCGGGTATGTCCGCATCTGTGGAAATTCAAACCAACAGGCAGGATAATATACTTTCAGTGCCTGTAAATGCCGTAACTACACGCGACTGGCCAGACAGCATAAAAAATAAAAATACAGCCATCTCTGCTAACGACAATATTCGCCAGGTGGTATTTGTGTATGACAGCAAATTAATGCAGGTAGCGCTCCGCGATGTAAAAACAGGCTTGCAGGATAATAAATATCTCGAAGTAACTGATGGGCTTAAAGAAGGTGAAGAGGTAGTTACAGCCCCTTATGGCGCCATTGCCCGCACCCTGAAAGATAAGACGAAGGTGAAGATAGTGGATAAGGATAAGCTTTTTGAGGCGAAGAAAGAGTAGAAAAACGATAATTTTAAAAAAACAACAGCACTTAATTTTGCCTGATCCAATAATGGCAAAATCTCCCCTATTCCCTACTTACTTTATTATACCTTACTTTTGTCTTTTGACATTTGATTTTCGACTTTGAAAAAAAAATTAGGACAGATAGGGATTATAGGCAATGGCAGCTGGGGAACAGCCCTTGCCAAGATATTAACAGACAATGGTCTATCCATTAATTGGTGGGTGCGTAATGAGGAAGCTATTGCTTACTTAAAAAGCAGGCAGCATAATCCACACTACCTGACGTCTGTACGTTTCATGCCGGATACCATACACCCCACAAAAGACCTTCCGGGTATGCTTCAAAGCTGCGATACGGTGATAGTGGCAGTACCTTCGGCTTATGTGCAAAAGGTAATAGAGCAGGTGGACAAAAGTATCTGGCAACAAAAAAATATTATTTCAGCTATTAAAGGTATATTGCCTGACGCCAACCTGCTGCTGAATGATTTCCTGACTTCAACTTTTGATTGCCCGCTTGAAAAATATGTATCTATAACCGGGCCATGCCATGCAGAAGAAGTTGCCGATGAACGGCTTTCATACCTGACTTTCTCCGGCCTTGACGATAATTTAACTTCTATAGTAGCACAGGCCTTTGGTAATACTTATATTAACACAACCTGCAACCATGATATCTGGGGAGCGCAGTTCGCATCGGTATTGAAAAACATTTATGCTATTGGCGCCGGTATAGCACGCTCACTCGATTATGGAGATAATTTTTTAAGCGTTTATATTACCAACTGTTACCGGGAAATGTACCATTTTCTGGAAGCCCATTTTGAAAAGGTGCATCCATCTAACGAACGCCCCGACTTTCATACCAGCGCCTACCTTGGCGACCTGCTGGTTACCTGCTATTCCCTGCATAGCCGCAACCGTACCTTCGGCACCATGATCGGCAAAGGGTATTCCGTAAAATCTGCTATGCTGGAAATGAATATGGTAGCCGAAGGCTATTATGCAGCAAGGGGTATGCAATCTGTGTCCAAAGAATTATCAATTCCCATCCCTATTGCAACATTTATCTATAAAATGCTTTGGGAAAATCTCAATCCATCAGATGGATTTCTGAAATTAGAGAAGTTAATGGTATAAATGAAAGTGATTTATTAACTACCGGTTGAACTTATTATAGAATGCAATATTCATAATTATTCTGCGTTTAAATATGCAGATTTACTTGTAGTTTTATAAATATTTAAAGCCATTTTCTTTTATGAAAAAAAGAAATTTACTGGTATGCACATTATTTGTAGCCGTATTCTTGAATGACTTTCCTGCGTTTTCGCAGAATTTAATTCCGCAGAATATTATTTATGCTCCGATGAATGCAACACCACTGATTTTGAATCCTGCATTTACTGGAATGTTTAATGGTGATTTACGGGCAAATGTATCTTCCGGAAAGGACTGGAATCTTTATAATTTTGACAGAAATTATATTGTTTCAGTTGACCTGCCTGTATTTACCAGTAAAAATAACAGCTATTTGGCGGTAGGGCTACAGACTAATTATTCCTTTTCTAATAACTTTGTGACCAATTTTTCAAGTGTCGCATCTGTAGCATACCACAAAATTTTCGGACCTGCGATAGACAGTGGCAATTTTCATAAAAGCGATCTTTCTTTTGGCTTGCAAGGCGGTTATGGTCAGGAATATTTTGATGAGTCTCTTTGGATGACAAGTAATTCTTATCAGAACGGGAATCTTGTTGGACCCCCTATTGATATTCCAAATCCAATTAAATATTATTCAATAAACGCAGGGATATGTTATGCTCATGCAGCCGGATCTCATTTTAACTATGCCTTAGGTTTAGCCACCTATACCAGTAAATCATATGAATTCCTGGCAACGGCTTCACATCCGGTTTACATTGGAGAAGCCGGCGCTGAATGGTTAGTCACGAATAGATTCTCCTTACGCCCTGAATTTTTATACTTTACAATGTCCTCTGCCCGCCAATTGGTTGTTGGAAATGAATTCCATTATAAGATAAAAGATAAAACCAGTTACAATAAATATACCTCTGTATTTGCAGGTATGTGGTATAGCATTGATGATGCTATTATGATTTCTTCAGGTATAGAATATAATAAGGTCCGTATTGGCATAGGCTATAAACATTCTCTGCCTGAACAATATGGTTTGGTGGATGAGGGTCTTAATATTTCCCTTAAATATATAGTGCCCGGACAAAAACTATTTGATAATAAAAGGATAATTCCGTGCACACGGTTTTAAGTTACCTGAAAGAAAATACACGATGAAAAAGAAAACTATTCTAACCGGTTCATTCCTGATTACTGCACTCTTAAGTATGCAAACCGTATTTTCCCAGGATATACGTAACGCTGAAATAAATGCAACACCTCTCGCAATCAATCCTGCATTTACCGGTATGTTTAAAGGCGATTTGCGGGCAAAATACATTGTACAGAAACCAATGGGCTTCCGTCTCTGTTCCCTATAGAACTTATGGAGCGTCAGTTGACATGCCAGTATTTTCAGACAACAGGAATAATTACCTGGCAGCAGGCTTACACGCAAGCAAAAATGTAATGGGAGATGCGAACTTTGCTGATTTTTATGGTTCCGTTTCACTGGCCTATCATAAATTTTTCAGCTCTGCAAACGACAGTAACAATAACCATATCAGTGACCTTGCGATTGGAATCCAGGCAGGCTTTAGTCAAAATACAATAGACATCACTGAATACTATTTTGGACAGTTTATTCCTTATCCCTACCCCCTGGAATTGAAAACAGTTGATTTCTATCCGGTGAATGCCGGGATAAGCTTTTCGCATTCTGCAGGTCAGCGTTTGAAATATACAATTGGGATCGCCGGATATAATTTGAATCAACCTATTAGCGAAATTGAAAAACAACAAAATGAGCGTTTAGGGATTGAGCGTCGTTACATTGCTGAAACAGGCGCGGACTGGGTAGTAACCAACAAGCTTACACTGCGTCCGGCAATATTTTTCCAATACCGCTATTACAGCCAATACAGCTATAACAGAACTGATATTATTGCGGGCAATGAATTTCATTATAAGCTGAAGGTTAATTCTGTTTCCGTATTTGCAGGAGCATGGTATCATTCCGATGATGATGTAATGATCACATCCGGTGTTGAATTTAAAGGCGTACGGCTTGGAGTTGGATATGATTACAATTATTCCCCGGTTAATTCATCCACTAATGGCGATGGAGGTTTCACTTTATCCTTTAAATTTATTTTCCCCAGCCAACAATTATTCAGCCATAAAAGAGTGATTCCCTGTACCCGTTTTTAAAGACAATTTTTTACGTGTTCCATTGATTCTTCGACTGTAAAACCCTTATCGTCACTTTTTAAAAATTCTTCCCTTCTTTTTTCAAGCATATCCAATGTTTCGTCATCATAGTTATACCCGGTATCTTCAATTTCATTTTCTACCAAAGTATAGATTGCCTTCACTTTTCTTTCGTCAGCATGTTCTATGTATTCATGTAATTTTTCCTTTACAGTAGTCATCGTCATAATTCACGATTTTTGCTATTGTAAATTTACGAAAAAAAGTACACATTTCAAATTGTATCATTCCCACATTGCCGAATTATCACATTGCCGCATTGCCACCACATTGCCGCATTCAATTTAATGCACGTCATGCATCAGCTTCCTTAATAAAGGCGACACGACTATCAACACCACGCCTGCAATTAATGCGTAAATTGCTAACTGCTTATATCCTTCCGTATAAGACATCAGCTTTTCTGTCAGTGGTGCTTTTTCATTTACTGTAGCCATACCGGCGCCCAGGATACCCGCTGCATATTGGCCATAAGCGCTGGCGAGGAACCACATACCCATCATCATGCCATGAAGTTTTTGCGGAGCAAGTTTAGTCATTAAAGACAGGCCAATCGGAGAAAGGCACAATTCCCCGATGGTGATCACAAGGTATGCCAGGGTAAATACATTTAATGACGTAAAACCCTGAACATCGGCAAAGAACCGGGTATAAAAAAATACATAAAATGCAATTGCAAGAAATATAAATCCTAGGCCGAATTTGATAACCGTATTTGGTTCAATTTTCCGTTTGCTCATCCACAACCACAGCAGCCCGAAAAGAGGGCTGAATGCAATTACAAATAAAGAATTGGCAGAATTGTTGACTTCATTGGGGTCCATCGTTATCCCCAATACACTGTGATGAAGATTGTACCTTGCAAATAAACTCAGCGACCCGCCAGCCTGTTCAAAAAATGCCCAGAAAAAAATAGAAAAAATAATAAAAACCAAAGCCGCCGTCAGTTTTTGCCGTTCAATTTTATTGAATTTGAACATTTCATAAACGATATACAAAAAGGCTGCAGGCCCTACTATATACATGAAATAATCAGTATAATCTGTATTCGTTACCAGTAGCAGAATAAATGGGATGACCAGCAATGAACCAGCATAAACCATAATGTCATATAGCAAAATCTTGCTCGCAGATAGTTTATTTATCATCGGAGATAAACCAATTGGGCCCAAAGTCCTTTTTGTAAAAATAAAAATGCCTAATCCTATAGTCATACCGATACCTGCCAGTGAAAATGCTGCATTCCATGAATAATGGTTGGCCACATTGATACACAGATATCCGCCAAGAAGTGCACCGATATTAATGCCGGAATAAAATAATCCAAAACCAGCGTCTCTTCTAGGATCGCCTGCTTTATACAGGTTTCCGACCATGGTGGAAATATTAGGCTTAAAGAAACCCGTGCCTACTATAGTGAAACTGATACCTATATAATACAAATGCTCAGGTGAAAACGCCAAAGTGAAACTTCCGGCTATCATCAGCAGGCCTCCCCAAAATATTGATTTACGAAAGCCAAGTATCTTATCAGCAAACAGGCCTCCCACGAATGCCATAGTATATATAAATGCCTGAATGGCGCCATATTTAAGGTTGGCGTCCTTTTCTGATAATAAAAGCCGCTCTACCATGAAAATGGTGAGCATGCCGCGCATTCCGTAAAATGCAAACCGCTCCCACATTTCTGAAAGGAACAAGTACCAAAGTTGCTTTGGGTACTTTCCTTCAAAAGTTTGTATCTCATCTAGTGTTACTGTTTTTGTTTCCGGCGTTGTAGTCATTTCGGATAAATTGCGTTGTAAAAAACTATTTAAAGTTCCAAAATAAACTTTATTTTTTTACTAACCCTGTTTTTAACCCATAAAAAAAGCGGGAGAGGCTCCCGCTTATGAAATTTCAAACAACATTGAACTATCTTATACCATTCATCATCTTCAGAAGCCATCTTGAAATAAGGAATAATAACACTGCTGCTACTCCGGAAAACACCACAAAAATCATAAAGAAATCATTAAGCGTAACAATCTGGTGGCCGAAGATGCTGGTGGGTTTTCCTCCCTCCGGATACAGCTTACTAAGCATACCCGCAAAATCATTGGCCATTGCATTGGCAAGGAACCAAACTCCCATTAATAATGATGCCAGGCGCGCCGGGGATAACCGGGCAACCATTGATAAACCGATAGGAGATAAACACAATTCGCCGAATGTATGAAGAATATACATCCCAATTAACCAGAACATAGATGCTTTAGTTGCGCCATCAACTCCTTTAACGCCAAATGCAATGACTAAATAACCTATGGAGAGTAACGCAAGGCCTATCGCTTGTTTTAACGGAGAAGCTGGTTCCTTGTTTTTCTTACCAAGCGCAACCCAAATAGTTGCAAAAAGCGGAGCAAATACAATAATTGCAAGTGGGTTTATGGACTGGAACCAGCTTGCAGGCATTTCCCATCCGAAAATATGACGATCCACTTGTTTATCGGCAAACAGGGTAAGTGATGCCCCGGCCTGCTCAAATGCGCTCCAGAAAAATATCACAAAGAATGCTGCAATATAAATTACAATGATTCTCTGGCGGTCAACGTGACTCAATAATGGGTCAGTAATAATAAAACCGGAAGCGGAGATGGAGGTAGCAAATACTAATGTGCTTATCCAGTTAAATCCTACGAAGTGCATAAACACAAACCAAAGTGCTGCATATATTAGAAGCCACAAGCCTATCCGGGCAGGAGAAAACTCTTTTGCCTTATCTTTTAGCTCTTCTGTTTTGGGTACGAAAACGTTGCTTTTGGGTTCGTCAACATCTTTTACAATAAGATCAGATTTTTTTTCAGGTCTTGTACCTATTTGTTTTCCATCGGCAGTGACAATATATTTATTTTTGAGCATTTGGAATACAACAAGCCCACATGCCATACCAACACCCGCGGCAAAGAAACCCCACTTGTAATCTACTTTTTCTGCAAGGCTGCCACAGATCAGTGGGGAAAACAATGCCCCAAGGTTGATACCCATATAAAAGATAGTAAAAGCCGCGTCTACCCGTTTGTCGCCGGGGCCATATAACTGGTTTACCATTGTGGAAATATTGGGTTTAAAAAGGCCATTTCCTATTACAAGGGCAGTAAGCCCGACAACAAAAAGAATAATAGCTATATGCATATCTGTAGCAACCATTGATGCACAGAAAAACAAAATAAATTGCCCGATTGCCATTGTAATACCTCCAACAACTATTGACCGGCGATTTCCCCAATACCTGTCGGAGATAAATCCTCCTATTAATGGGGTTAAATACACTAAGGCGGTGAAATTGCCATAGATACCGGAAGCTAATTTAGAATCAAAAGCAAGCATTTTAGTCATGAACAAAATGAGTATAGCTCTCATTCCATAATAACTGAATCGTTCCCACATTTCCGTGAAAAAAAGTACATATAATCCTTTGGGATGCCCGGTATTTTTTGTTTGTTCGCTCATATACTTGCGTTTGTGTAGTTTATCCTTTTAAAGTCGAAATATACATAAAAACATTTACGGAGTTTAGAAACTGCCATTTTAAATTTTTGTTGCGAAATTGCCGGTTGTTCCTAATTTTAGCACAGAATGAAAAATATACTACTTCTCGGATCAGGTGGACGTGAGTGCGCGCTGGCATGGAAATTATGCCAAAGCCATCTTTGCGGTACTTTTTATATAGCTCCCGGCAATGCGGGTACCAGCGAATATGGCGTAAATCTGCCCATATCATACAATGATTTTGAAGCCATTAAACAGGCTTGTATAGATTATAAAATTGACATCCTGATCCCCGGCCCTGAAGATCCGCTCGTGGCTGGTATTTACGATTTCTTTAAAAACGATCCCAAGCTAAAACATATAATAGTTGCCGGCCCGTCGAAAGAAGGAGCGCAATTAGAGGGCAGTAAAGCTTTTTCCAAGAAGTTTATGGCGCGCCATAATATACCTACTGCTGCTTATAAGGAGTTTACAGCAGAAAGCTTCGAACAAGGTGTGGCTTATATAAAGCGTAGCCAAATGCCCATTGTTTTAAAAGCGGATGGGCTGGCTGCCGGGAAGGGTGTTGTAATTGCTCAAACTATTACAGAAGCTGTGCAGGCATTCCGGGCTATGGTGATGGACAAGCAATTCGGCAAGTCAAGTGAGAAGGTAGTAATAGAGCAATTTCTGGATGGCATTGAGCTGTCTGTCTTTGTACTTACTGACGGGTGGAATTATGTAATACTGCCGGAAGCTAAAGATTATAAAAGAATAGGAGAAGGCGACAAAGGACCAAACACTGGCGGGATGGGCGCAATATCCCCGGTGCCTTTTGCTGACGATAAATTCATGCAAAAGGTAACCGAGCGAATTATTCAGCCAACCATAAAAGGGCTAAAGGATGAAAACATCATCTATCAAGGGTTTATTTTCTTCGGACTGATAAAAGTACATGGGGAGCCTTACGTAATAGAGTACAACTGCAGGATGGGCGACCCGGAAACCGAAGTAGTAATACCCCGGCTGGAAAATGACCTGGTAGAATTGATATTAAAAATGCACGAAGGTAAGCTGAATGAAGTAACGGTGCAGCATAGCTCCAGGGCTGCAGGTGCAGTGATGCTGGTATCAGAAGGTTATCCCGGCGATTATCCCAAAGGCAGAATAATGACGGGTTTTGATAAGGTGAAAGGCAGCATGGTTTTTCATGCCGGTACGGCAATTCAAAATTCAAAATTCAAAATTCAGAAAAAGAAAATATCATATCTAATGGAGGCAGGGTCGTAGCCATTACTTCGTATGGTGAGAATATCAAAAAAGCCCTTGAAAAGTCTTATGAAAATGCTGCTAAAATAGAATATGAAGGGCGCTATTACAGGAAGGATATTGGATGGGAGTTTGAGTAATTGAATTTTTCGTCCAAAAATTATTTAGCGTTTTTTGGAAGTACTCAAGTACACGTGGTCATCATCAAACGATGTGCCACCATAATTTTCAAGGTAATCATAATACATACTATCAGCCAAATA
>CAISOH010000358.1 GCA_903887005.1 uncultured Bacteroidota bacterium
TAATTACGGGATATATTCGCTTTTTCCCTGTTTGTCGGGGGGCATGCCCCCCGACAAACAGGGAAAGTTCTACATTCCTTGTTGCCAATTTCTCTGCATTCGTAGTTACGAATTTCTCTGTATTCTTATTTACCGATTACACCTTCCCAACCCCCCATTTTTTCCATTACCATTTTTTTAGTTTTTAGTTTTTGGTTTTAGTTATTAGTTTTGGCTTAGGAAAGATGATACTTATATAATGGCAAAACAAACAAATAAAAAACCAATACCCCAGGCAACTCCTGTAAAACCTGCTAAACCTGCAGCTACCGCTAAAACAGCTGTAAAAGAACAGGCTAACCAGTATTTTTCAGTGAAATATCTTTGTATAGCACTTGCTGCGATCTTGTTCGTAATATATTTTAATACTTTATGGAATGGTTATGTGCTGGATGATGTGATGGTGCTGAAGGAGAACACCATGGTGATGCAGGGTGTAAAAGCTATTGGCGAGCTGTTTAGCACACCGCACATGAGGGGATATATGGTCATCCCAAATGATATGTGGCGGCCCTTGTCATTGGTGATGTTCGCTATCGAATACCAGCTTTTCGGGCCGGTTCCCATGGTCGGGCATTTTTTCAATATTGTTACGTTTATTGGTTGCGTTATCATGTTTTTCCTGTTTTTGGATAAATTCTTTGACCGCAAAAAGACTGCTTTGGCCTTTATCGCTGCTTTAATATTTGCAGTTCATCCTATTCATACCGAGGTGGTCGCCAACATCAAAAGCCGTGATGAACTGATGTGCTTCTTTTTCGCTTTCTTATCCCTGAATGTTTTTATGAATTACATGAAAAGCGGAAAGATGGCGCAACTGATACTCGGTATAGGTGTATTTTTCTTATCGCTTATTTCTAAGGAAACGGTGATCACTTTCATGGCCATCATCCCGCTTTTGTTCTTTTTTTATTATAATGAAAACAAACAACGGGCTTTATTTATTACCATAGGGTCAGCAGCGGCATTACTTGTTTTTGTGGCCATAAGGGCATCGATATTGAGCACTTATAATGCCAACCAGCCTGCCCCGGTCGAGTTTATAGATAATGCGCTTTCCGGTGCGCCCAATGAGATAACCAAAATAGCTACGGAATTCGTCATTGTTGGTAAGTACCTGAAGCTGATGTTTATTCCTTATCCATTGCTGTGCAATTATTCCTACAATGCCATTCCGTTCGCCGACCTTTCCAGCCCATGGTTCTGGTTATCACTCATTGCCTATGGAGCAATGATATATTTCGGCGTAACCAGATGGATTAAAGATAAAAAAGACCCCTGGACATTCGGGATCGTCCTGTATCTCGCAACTTTATCTTTATTTTCCAACTTTCCTTTCCTTATGGGCGCCACACTTGCGGAACGTTTCGCCTTTTTCGCATCTGCGGGAATCTGTATTCTTATAGCACTGGCCATTGAAAAATGGGTAATCAAGGCGGAAGCTACCGACATTATGCTGCTAAAAAGTACAAAAGTATTAGCGGTAATGGTCCCGTTAACCTTAATTTTCAGCGTTATGACCATTGCCCGCAATGTGGACTGGAAAGATGATTATACCTTATTTAAAACCGATGTGGAAAAATCGCCCAATGACAGCAGGCTTTACCATTTTGTTGCTACGGCAATTACAGAAAATATGTATCCCAAAGAAAAGGATACCGTAAAGCAGAAGGCTATGGACGAACAAAGCATAGCCTATCTGAGAAGGTCCCTGGAGATTTACCCTGATTATTCAGAAGCGCATATTGAATTGGGGAAAATATTTGACAGGGATCGCAAATGGGACTCAGCAGAAGTACATGATGTTAGAGCATTGTCTATTAACCCTAATAATGCAACCACCTGCAACAATTTAGGCAGCGTGTACCTCGCAACCGGAAGATACCAGCAGGCAATAGAAATGTTCCGAAGGTCATACACCATAAATCCTAATTTCAAATATCCCTACTTCAATTCCGCGCGTGCTTATAATCAACTGAAAAAATATGATTCAGCAGTAATGTTCTATAATAAAATGCTGCAGTTTGACCCAAATTACCTTGATGCCCGCCAGGAAATGGCAATGGCTTTTTACCAGGCGCAAAAATATGATTCAGCTGAATACCAGATAAAAATACTGATGTCTATGAAACCCAATGATGCTTCATTGACAAATAGTATGGGAGCTATTTACCTGAATACTAAAAAGTATCCGCAGTCAATAGAATGGTTCAAAAAAACGATTGCCATTGATCCAAATTATATCAGCGCTTATTCCAATCTTGGACGAGCTTATTATTTAACACAGCAATACGAAGCCGCCATTCAGTGTTTCACCAAAGAACTATCGCTTAATCCCAAAAACGGCAGCAATGTTCCCTATATAGCCTTGTCTTATCAGAAAATGGGCAATATGGAAATGGCAAAGAAATATGAGGCTATAGCAAAGCAGATTTATTCAAATTTCAAACTGGAGTAAATATCAGGGCTGTAAAAATGCAAATTCCTGAACCTAATCAGAAAGGGTTGAAAGTAAAACAATATGAAAATAAGCCTTTGGTGGTAAAGCTATGTATTGTGCTTGCCATAATATCCTGCCTGTTATATGCCAATACACTGCTGAATGGATATGTATTTGATGATGGGCTGGTTTTAAGTGAAAATTCCTATGTAAAACAGGGCATAAAAGCTATCCCGGAATTATTTTCAACTCCACATATGAGAGGGCGCATCATTGCTCCTAACGATCTGTACCGCCCTTTGTCGCTGATAATGTTTGCCATAGAATATGAGATTTTCGGGCTAAACCCTATGTTGGGGCATTTATTTAATATCCTTGTTTTTGCTGGTTGTGCCGTGCTCCTTTTTATTTTTTTCGATAAGCTGTTTGATAAAAAAAAGACCATAATTGCATTTATCGCTTCATTGCTGTTTGCCATACATCCTATACATACAGAAGTAGTTGCCAACATCAAAAGCCGTGATGAATTGCTTTGTTTTTTCTTTGCCTTCTTATCGCTGATCTTATTTATGAACTGCATGAAAAAGGGAAAAACTATCCTTTTGTTATTGGGTTCTTTTACTTTATTTCTGTCTTATTTATCAAAGGAAACGGTAGTTACTTTTCTGGGAATCATTCCCTTCATCTTTTTTTTCTATTACAATGGTAATAAACGCCATGCCATTTATATTACCGCCGCAACTGTTACAATAACCATTGTTTTCATCGTCATCAGGACTTTGGTTTTAAATAAATACAATGCCAACCAGCCAGCGCCAATTGAATTTATGGATAATGCATTGTCTAAAGCGCCATCCATTGCATCCCGGTTTGCTACAGAAATATTGATTTTGGGCAAATACCTGAAATTGATGTTTGTGCCTTATCCGCTGCTCTGCAACTACTCATTCAACAGCATTCCATTTGCGAATTTCAGCAGTATTGGTTTTTGGTGTTCATTAATAATTTATGGTTTCCTTGTGTATATAGCTGTTTCGCGATGGATCAAAAACAAAAAAGATCCCTGGTCTTTCGGGATCACCTTTTACCTCGCAACCATTTTTTTGTTTTCCAATATACCATTCCTGATGGGAGCTGAGCTTGCCGAGCGGTTTGCCTTTTTTCCGTCTGCTGGTTTTTGTATAATCGTAGCCCTCGCTATGGAGAAATGGGTGATACGGGCAGATGTAATTGATATAAAAGTGTTTAAAAACGTAAAGGTATTGGCAGTGCTTACCCCGGTAGTATTGGTGTTCAGCAGCCTCACCATAGCCCGCAACACAGATTGGAAAAGTAATTATTCCCTTTTCAAAAGGGATATGGAAAAATCCCCAAACGACAGCAGGCTTTACTTATACACTGCAGCTGCGATTCTGAATAACGTTTATCCTGAGGAACCAGACAGCGCAAGGCGTAGTATACTGGAAGAGGATTGCTTGGTTTACCTGCGGAAAGCATTGGCAGTTTATCCGGCTTATTCCGCTGTTTATGAAGAGATAGGAGAAATATATGAACATAAGCACCTTTACGATTCAGCTAATAAGTATGTATTAAAGGCACTGGAGACAGGCCCTGCAGATCCGGTTAAATATAATAATGCCGGCAACAGATATTTTAGCCAGGGGAGGTACCCGATGGCAATAAATATTTTTAGAAAATCTATCTTGATGGCTCCGGGTGTAAAATACCCGTATTTCACATTATCACATGCTTTTGTGCAGTTGAAGGAATATGATTCGGCGATTCTTTATTTTCGCAGGGCCCTTGTTCTTGATCCCGTATATACCGAAGCGCACCAGGGAATAGCTTTAGCTTTTTACAACAAACTTTATTTCGATTCAGCGGAGAATCATTATAAACAGGCGATATCCTTATCTCAAAATGATCCAAAGGCATTGAATGATTTAGGTATCTTATATTTCAATATCAAAAAGTACCAGCTGGCAATAGAACAATTTAAACTGATAACTGCAATGTATCCCAATGATATTGACGCGTATTCTATGATAGGTATAGCTTACTATAATATAGAGAAATATGACTCGGCAATCATAGCTTTCAATAAAGAACTCACCATTGACCCCAATGCCACCAGGAACCTCCCCAACATTGCTAATGCTTATAAGCATTTAGGCGATATGGAAATGGCAATCAAATATGAAGCTATAACCAGGCAGTTTTTCCCGGATTTCAGGCTGGAGTGATCTAATCAAATTTCATGCTGTTTTTTCTCGTGCTGAATCCAGGCATACTATAAAATTCACGGTTGCATTCAGTGCGGAGATAACTTTAAACAGCTTATCTATACCAACATTGGCAGTACTATTTTTCAGCCAGACAAAGGTTTTAGGGAAAAGAAAAAACGGGTGCTTCGATTTTAATCCCGAAAGCTCCGTCTGGTAGAGTGGGTGTGGGAAATGTCGTACCAAATCTTTGAAGATTTGATGAAAATTTATAAAGTGGCCATGAAGCTTAATCTATAGATTTCAGGCAGCGCAATTGGTGATTAGTATCAAGAGGATAATAATATACTGATGAGCATTTCCCGTTGCTCTGACCGGTATCATGCCATTCCGTTTCATTATAGTATATTTTTGTCAATCTAAAATTATTTATCATGAAAACTCCTTATATAATAAGACTTGCAAATGCCATTTGCATTTTATTCCTGTTAGTCATTTGTTATCCACAAATAACCATTGCTCAACGTTCTGGGCATGTTATTGGGGGGGGCTACAGGCACCCTCTTGGTTATTTTGCTGTAACACTTTCTACCGACGCCATCCTGCTTTCTGTTGGGAATCAACAGTATTATTATGACAGCGGTGTTTATTATTTGGATTATGGTTCAGGATATGAAGTAGTACCTCCGCCGACAGGTGTTGTTGTACCTTATCTGCCCAAAGGATACGAAACTGTAGCGGTTGGAGATGCTGATTACTATTATTACGGTGGCGCATTTTACATTAACCAGGGTAGCTCTTTCAGGGTAATACCCGCACCAGTTGGTGCTGTGGTAACGGATGTTCCGGAAGGCGCAAGAGAACAATCGGTAAAGGGTGTCCATTATCTTTTATACAACTATACCTACTATAAGCCGATAACCCAAAACGGACGAGATGCCTACGAGATGGTGCAGGTAAATTAAGTATCAATAGTATTTGTATTGCAGAAAATAGCCTTAGGGTTGATTTTCTATTCTCCTAATCACACTCTAATGGCCTCATCACCAGTCTGCATCCTGATACTGTTGCTCATTGTATATATCCCCGCAAACAAAAAGGCTATGAGGGATTGCTTTCTAGAATGAGACCTGAACTGGAAGAATTTAAGTTAACTATTGTACCTGCTGTTATATCGTCAGAGGCAACTCGGAGAATGAATGCTGATGTGTTAGATTATTTAGGAATTGATAATGTGGGTTGGAAGATAATTCAGGATATTGATTTCGGAATTGATTCCGGAAAAAGTCCTGCAAAGTTCAAAAGAATTAGCATAGAACACTATTTACATTGTTTAAAATCCAGAATTACAAATGGAGATTTTGATTAGACTGAAGACTAATGATAATATATATACTCCGGTTGAATATTAGTATTAAAGAAGAACTGCAAGTCGATGGGAAATATATTGGCTTGATTGGCAACCAAAAAAGCCCAACGGTTTCTATATCTGTTTTTAAGGGTTTTTTTGAATTGATTATTAATCACAATTTTATCATGGGAAATCAATATCTCTTTGATGCCTCCGGCTTCGGGAAAGCTCACAGTCAGTTCTTTTTTTGTTAATAATCTCAATTGAACCTCTGGTTCCATTTGATCATTAAGTTCTGCCTTCTTATTTTTTTTATATTTCCCATCTTTGTAGCTCCATAGCCCAAAACTTGCAGGGATTAATTCTTTTGCTTTCTGAACATGTCGCTCATCTATTACCAAATAATTATACTCAAAAGCCAGCATGTAATCAGCAGCTTGTTTAGTTAATTTCGTTAAATTATCTAACTCAGATTTAATCTCAAAACTTGTTGTATGGCCATTAATAGTCAAGAAGTCAGCCCTGCTATTATTAACCTTTATCTCAAATGCAGCAACAATATTCCGCTTATTAAAGTATTGCTGTGAGAGCTTATATTTAAGAACCTGTTCTCCATTATAATTTTGTAATAATGTTTCGTTGAGCAACTGGTGCAGTTCATATTTTGTTAGATGTTCAAAATTGCCAGATGGATATATGGTTTTTAGCAATTCAATTAACGTTCCAGAATAATCTAACGTATTATAGGTTTTTGCTATCACGTTGATTGCCTTTTCGTTTGAAGTATTATTTGCGCTTATAATCATAATCAATGGTTGCAACTGGCCGTTAAATTACCCACAAAAATGGTAATTGGTATAATTATTTTGATGAAATTTGTTCTGGCGGTTGTACTACTCTTCAAATAAAGCTCTATTACTATACTTCCAAATTCCGTTATTGGCGGAATGATTAGACCCAATTACCTGGAAAGTATCTTGTTTTTTTGAAAAAAGCCAACAGAGATTTTACGGTTAATTATTTTACCTTTTCGTATCCCAAATATGTTTAAGAAAGAAGAGATTTTTATTTTCTCTATGCCTCAAGATCACTAACTGGCTCCAATATTTCAACCATTTTTATATTGTCATCTAATATTTTTTTGCGAATATAGTATGCGAAGGACTTCAACAATTCTTCATTACATTCCTTTTCTATTATCTCAAGCAATTTCTGTAAATGCAGCTTTTTTAAAGATAATTTCTTTGAAGCTATTGCATACATGAACTCAAGTAATGCCTCACCCTGTTCATTTTTGTGGTAGCGAATAATCGTTTCAAGA
>CAISOH010000359.1 GCA_903887005.1 uncultured Bacteroidota bacterium
ACAAAAATACTAATTATTTGTATTTTGGCTTTGCGCTTTACAGTTAATGCCCAATGGAACCCAAACGGTATTACGGTTGCTGGTGGAAATGGAGGCGGTTCTGCTACAAATCAGCTTTATCACCCTGGCGGAATTAGTATTGCTGGAAGTGAAGATATCTATGTTGTTGACGCTAATAACAACAGGGTTCAAAAATGGTCATCTCCCTATGTAACGGGCATCACAGTTGCTGGTGGAAATGGAGCGGGTTCTAATGCAAATCAGTTAAATTGCCCGTTAGGCCTTTATGTTGATGGCAGTTTAAATATCTATGTTACAGATTACAATAATAATAGAGTTCAAAAATGGTCATCTCCATATGTAACGGGTATTACGGTTGCTGGGGGAAATGGAGCGGGTCCTGCTGCAAACCAATTAAGTGCTCCTGCTGGTGGGATATGGGTTGATGCGGGAGGTAATGTTTATGTCAGTGATTATAATAATAACAGAGTTCAGAAATGGTCACCTCCTTATGTTACAGGAGTAACTGTAGCTGGCGGAAATGGTCAGGGTTCAGCAGCAAATCAGTTAAATAATCCATTAGGTATATATGTTGATGCTAGTACTAATATATACGTAGCTGATGTAAATAATGATAGAATTCAAAAATGGTCATCCCCATATGTAACTGGCATTACTGTAGCGGGTGGTAATGTAGTCGGGAGTGCTGCAAACCAACTTCATACACCAGAAGGGGTTCAAGTTGATGCAATCGGAAATATTTATATTTCCGATGCAACGAATAATAGAATTCAAATGTGGTCATCTCCTTATGTGACAGGTACTACAATAGCTGGTACCGGAAGCGCTGGTTCGACAGCTAACCAATTGAGTTATCCCTACGGAATTATCTTAGATGCAGGCAGGAATTTATATGTATAGGATTGGGATAACAATAGAGTTCAAAAATATACTTTTGGCCATACTGGTGTTAATGAAATTGGGCAAACAATAAAAGATATTAACCTCTATCCAAATCCTGCAAAAAATAAAGTAAATATCACATTATCTTTATCAGTTGAAACCAATCTTTCTATTCAATTCATTGACATCAATGGTACTACAATTAGTACTGATTATAATGATGAATTAAGTAGTGGTAGCCATCATATTGTAATACCCTTAACCAACGTACCTCCGGGTATTTATACTGTTAAAATAACTAGCTTAATTGCATCTGAATCCAGAATTTTGATAGTGGATAAATAATATGCTTTTGAGAAGCCAATCTGCAATAAAATTCTTCATTTTGGGGTCGTTCCCTGAAACAGGGTTAGATAATTCAATAGGCAAATTTTTTAGTCTAAATTTTAATTCTATAGCTATTTTCGCAAAGGGATTTCTTTAAGATTTAAAATAACCAATTGCTATTATCAAATTTTAAACCGTCCCCTGTGCCGTCCCCTATAAAAACAAAAAGCCCTGAAAGGCAAGCCTATCAATGCTCTTCATTTAATAAAAATAGTCCCTTTAGGGGTTCAGGGGTTAACGAACTTCCCGGAAAAGGCTTTTCCGGTTTGGTTGTCGGTAACCCGGTAGAAATAAATTCCAGGTGTTTTTATCTGATCACCAATCAATATTTCTTCCTTGTTTTGAAAGGATGTATTGGTAATAGTTTGTCCAATCTCATTAAGGATTACCAGTGTTCCTGACTGGATATGGTATGGGAAAATTATTTTGCCGGTTTCATTTATCGGGTTGGGTATTACAGTGCTGTTTGGGTTTGGTTGAGAAAGCTGTTTTGTACTAAGGTCATTTACGGGAATTACAGGTACAAAACTGCAACTGGTGGAGTTATCGAAAGAACTGGTATAGCCATATCCGAAAGCGGTAACCGGATTGCTTATCCCGGTTGTAAAACCCATATCGTTTGTGAAGCAAAGCAATTGATCGGAATATGCTGAAAGGGCGTATGGGGAAGCAGGATAATACACGCCGTTGGTGCATCCTATGCCTTCTATTACATTGTAATAAAAAGACCTTAGCGAATCTCCATTGTCGTCAGTACCATTAAAGTGCCAAACCTTGTACCATGTGCCATATAGTTGAGTGGAGTCGGTTTGTGCAACCCAGCTTGTATAAGTATCATAGGGATAAACATTGCGCAGGGTGTCGTTTAATTTTAAATTGAAATTGTACAGGACCCTTTCTGTTGAATCATCGGTGCCGATTACATAGACTACGCCTTCTTTTTCCCTTATCAGGCATGAGCCGAAGTCATAGACGAGGTGCTGGTAGGTAACGTCTTTATACTTCACCCTGCTGTCATAATGAGCGGTTGTGTATCTTACAGGATAAGGAATACAGCAGCCCACAGTACTGTCTATCATTGACCATTGGTTGGTATTATTGCTGAATTGTATCTTCTGGGCAAATGTGAAGCTGCACAACAGGGTAAATGCTAAAAATAAAATGATTATTCTTTTCACAAAAGCTCTTTTTAAATAGAAAACAAAGATATGATAATATTATCAAATGAAGGTGAAAATGAATAAATTATTATTATTACCTGCTAACAAATTTTCCTGAAAATATATCCCCATTCTGATTATCAATGACATGGTAAAAATACATGCCCGGTGTATGTATCTTATCACCTATTAATAGTTCTTCTTTGTTTTGAAAGGTGGTGCTGAGAATTGTTTGACCAATATCATTAGCTACGGTTATTTTGCCTGATGTTATGTTGTATGGGAAAATTATTTTGCTGGTTTTGTCAATAGGGTTGGGGAATAGTGATGAAGTGTTATTATTTGAATTAACTTGTTCAATTCCAAGACCATTGCAACTTGTATTATTATCAAAATTCATTGAATTATCATAACCCATGTAGGGAGGAAGGTAAGTGGGTGCCGGATTACTTAATGGGTAAGAATTGCCAGAATTTGTAAAACACAGTAGCCGGTAGAAGTAACCGAATTCCCAGTTTACAAGAGCATCAAAACCACTTGTACAACCTATTCCTTCAATGACATAAAAATGAATGAAATCCAAAGATGGAGTATATGAATAACAGCCTTTTAAATGCCATACTTTATACCAAATACTATTTATCTCCGTAGAATCGATTTTGTCGATCCAATAAATTCTATTGGCATCAGTACCATATTTCACTGTATCTCCAAGTTTCCAATTGTAGTTATATAATAATATATCAACTGTGTCGTTTATATCTGTCCAATGTCGCCGAAAATAAACTTTATTGGCTAATGTGTCTTCGCGGATATATGAAGCATAACCTGAGTTTCCAATCACTACATATACATTGCCATCAATTATAATATTCCCGTTAAATGATTGTGTAAATGTATTGCTGGAAAGATGTAAAGTGACAGATTTGTAAACTATGGACCAAGCATTAGTACTATCAGTAAACCTAATCTTCTGCCCAAAAGACGAAATACTCAATTGAAAACATAAAGCGATAAGTAAGGTTTTTTTTCATAAGGTTATTTTTGTTACCTGTAAATAAATTTTCCTGTAAACACCTCTCCATTCCGGTTATCAATGACATGGTAAAAATACATGCCGGGTGTATGTATTTTAGCACCTATTACTACTTCTTCTTTGTTTTGAAACGTGGTGCTGATGATGGTTTGGCCTATATTATTGCATGCAACTATTCTGCCTGATTGTATATTGTGGGGGAGGATGATTTTGCTGGTTTCGTCTATGGGGTTGGGAATTAGGGTGGTAATTTGATTTCTACTGACAATATTATTAATGCCTACTTTTTCATTTACACCAAAGGTTGAATTACAACTTGTGGAATTATTAAAAAATCCGCTGACAGTATGACTTAGAGGTGATGTTACTCCCCTGTTTGTAAAGCATCTCAAATAAATATTAGTTTCTGAAAAAGCAACTGGTATAAGTCCATATGTAGGTCCAAAAGTGCATCCGATTCCTTCAATTACTTCATATTGTCCGAAATTATACTTAGTAATATTGCCGAATTGAAATAATTGCCAAATTTTATACCAAGAACTGTTAATAAGAACAGAATCTACACTAATTACGATATGAGAAGAATATGGAGTTTTAAAAGTGTCCCCTACCTTCCAGGTATAATCATACATTAGCATTTCCGTTGTATCGGTATCACTAATCGGCATTCTGACGAAGACTTTTTTCATCAATGTATCTTCTCTGACATAAGTAGTATATCCTTCTAAGCCAATATTAAGTATTCTATAGGTTGTATCATGAATTATTGTATCGGTTGAATATCTGTCAATGAATGCTCCTCCAGTGGGTGTATAATCACCATGGTTTACATAATACATATTCCATATATTACTACTGTCCGAAAACCGTATTTTCTGACCAAAGGACGAAATGCTCACCAGAAAAAACAAAGCAATAAGAAAGGATTTATTCATAAAATTTAATTTATTACCTGCAAATAAACTTCCCGGAGAACACGCTCCCGCTCTGATTATCAATGACCAGATAAAAGTACATGCCTGGTGTATGTATCTTATCGCCTATTAATATATCTTCTTTGTTTTGAAAAGAGTTGCTGAAGATTGTTTGGCCTATATCGTTACATACTGTGATTTTGCCTGAAGGTATATTGTAGGGGAGAGCGATTTTGCTGGTTTCGTCTATGGGGTTGGGGAAAAGAGTATTTGTGTTATCTTTCTTTTGAGTGATTTCAACAACACCAAGTGTACAATCCGCATTATTATCAAAATAAATAGTAATGCTGTTATCTAATCCATAAGCTAAAATAGAACCGCTTAAAAGAGGTTTGGTACCGTTATTAAAGAAGCATAGCAATTGTGCAGCGGGGCCGGTATATGGTGGCGGTGGATAGGATGCAGGAAAATCAAAATTACTTGTACAACCAATTCCTTCAATAACGTTATAATAGTAGTCATAACTTACATGGGTACATTTTATATGCCATACTTTATACCAAATAGCATTTATTTGAACTGAATCTATTGAAGTAACCAATTCCCATGTATTTGTAACAGAAATAACAGTATCCCCAACTTTAGCATTATAATCATATAGAATCCTTTCAGATGTGTCTAAATCTGCTATGACTGAATTGTTATAATTCCTTATAAAAACTTTATTGGCATTAGTATCTTCACGAATAAAATATGCATAAGGTGTGTTTATTATAATTTTATATGTATGACCACTAATTGTTGTGTCATAAGTTGAATACCTTGAAGTACCAAATCCTTGTTTTATTACCCCCCAACTTACGTAATGACTATACACATAAGTCCATACATTGCCAGCGTCAGTAAACCTTATCTTCTGTCCAAAAGACAATACACTCAAAAAGCAAAACAAAGCGATAAGAAAGGCTCTTTTCATAGGATTGACTTTTATTCTTAATTAAAGTTATGAAAATGTTTTGGAAAGCAGGTAATATAAATGCGGATTGTTTTTAAAAAAGTTGTAATTTTATTTTAAAGAAGTGCAATGCCTGTTACATATCATATACGGATCAAAGAGGAGTATGCTGCCGCAATTATCGATGACCTTCAAAAGAAGAACGCGGTAGAATTTGTCCCGGAGGAAGAAGCTTTTGAAGTGCCGCAATGGCAAAAGGACGAAGTGATGAAAAGAATTGAAAAATATAAAAACAATCCTGAGTTGCTGATTGACGAGGATTCTTTTTTCCAAATGCTAAATGAGGATTAATTTCAATGCTTCGTTATAAATTGGTATTTACTCCAGAAGCCAAAGAAGATGTTGAGACATCCGCCCAATACTACGATAGCCAGTTAAAGGGTTTAGGCAGGAGATTTAAGAGTGAAGTGAAGCGCCAGTTATTATTGCTTAAACAAAATCCTTTTACCCGCACAATAAGGTACGAAAATGTACGATTTGCTTTAATAGAAAAGTTCCCTTACTCCATTCATTATACGATCGATAATAATCATATAGTTGTTCATGCCGTAATTTGCGATTACAGGAACCCGAAAGAATATTGGGTTCATCGAGTTAGTAGTGAATAATCAGGAAATCTTTTTGATTTACACGTTTTTGATGAACTGATTTTGCTTAGGTACCTCTAAAATCTATAAATTGCACGTCCTTTATTAATCGTTTTATTATTCTCAATTTATGTCTCTTACAAAACTGAAAAACTACGCCGAAGGCAAATGGGTAAATGGAAAGCATGAGGGCGAAACTTTGCACAATGCAGTTACCGGCGATGCCATATTCACCGCCAGCAGCGATGGGCTTGACTTTGGTGCTATGATGGATTATGCCCGCACGGTGGGTGGCCCCGCTTTGCGCAAGCTCACCTTTCATCAGCGTGGCCGTATGCTGAAGGCGCTGGCAATGTACCTGATGGAGCGTAAGGAATATTTTTATACGGTGAGCGCATTTACAGGCGCTACACGTGTTGACTCGTGGGTGGATATAGAGGGCGGTATAGGCAATCTGTTTTCCTATGCCAGCCTGCGCCGGGTTTTTCCGGATGAACGTTTTTATGTGGATGGCGATACGGCAAAATTATCGAAGAACAACACCTTCATAGGGCAGCACATTATGGTGCCGCGGGAAGGCGTGGCCATACATATCAATGCGTTCAACTTCCCGGTATGGGGTATGCTCGAAAAGATTGCGGTGAACCTACTTGCGGGTGTGCCTGCAATCGTAAAGCCAGCTACGCTTACTTCTTATCTTACAGAAGCGGTTTTTGAGGAGATCATTAAATCAGAGATACTGCCTGCGGGCTCGTTGCAACTGATTTGCGGCTCGGCTAAAGGTATCTTAGATAATATTCAAACGCAGGATGTGGTGACCTTTACCGGTTCGGCTTCAACCGGGCGAATGCTCAAATCTCATCCACGTATATTATCAGAGTCTGTCCCGTTTAATATGGAGGCCGACTCGCTCAACTGCTGCATACTGGCGCCGGATGTGAAAACGGATATGCCGGAGTTTGATATTTTTATTAAAGAAGTAGTACGCGAAGTGACCACCAAGGCAGGGCAGAAGTGTACTGCCATACGCCGTATCATAGTTCCGGCAGGCATGGTGGAAGATGTGCAGATAGCGCTTGGTAAACGTCTCAGGGGAACGATACTCGGCGATCCATCTCTGAAAGAAGTGCGCATGGGGCCTTTGGCGGGTATCTCCCAGCGAAATGAAGTAAGAGAGAAGGTGCATTTGCTTGCTCGGTCTCAAAGTATTGTAATAGGTGATATGGAGCATTTTGAAGTGCTGGGTGCGGATAAAGAAAAAGGCGCATTCCTGCCTCCGCTGATATTTTTAAATACGGCACCATTTGAGCATACCGACTGCCACAACATAGAAGCATTCGGGCCGGTGTCCACCATTATCCCTTATAATTCGATTGATGAGGCCATACAACTGGCTAAGATGGGCATGGGCTCGCTGGTGGCGTCTATAGTAACACAGGATGACGACATAGCGAAAGAACTGGTGCTGGGCACTGCCAGTATGCATGGCCGGATACTTATACTGAATGCCGACTGCGCCAAAGAAAGCACGGGCCATGGTTCGCCAATGCCTATGCTGGTACACGGAGGCCCCGGCAGGGCGGGTGGGGGAGAAGAGATGGGCGGCAAACGCGGCGTAATGCACTATCTGCAACGGACAGCCCTGCAGGGTTCACCTACTACTATTTTCAAAATCACCAATGTATATCAGCAACATGCAAAGCAATGGGAAAGCGATGTGCACCCATTCAAAAAACATTTTGAAGAACTGGTAATAGGTGAAACGCTGGTTACCGCAAAACATACGGTTACAGAGGCCGACATCACCAACTTTGCGAACGTAAGCGGCGATAATTTTTACGCCCATATGGATGCTACCTCGCTGGAAGGGACCATCTTTGAACGCCGTGTGGCACATGGTTATTTTATACTCTCGAAGGCAGCAGGATTATTTGTGGATGCAAAGAAAGGCCCGGTACTGCTCAACTATGGTATTGATGAGGCCCGCTTCACCAAGCCCGTTTATCCGGGTATGACCATAGGTGTAAGGTTGACGGTAAAAGAGAAAACCGCCCAGGAAAAACGAACCCCGGAAGACATAGCCAAGGGCATAGTAAAATGGCTGGTGGACGTATATGACGAAACCGGGGAAACGGTTGCTATTGCTACGATACTGACTATGGTAAGGAAAAAGAACCAGGAGTGATATTTCAACGTGAGTTTGGAGGTCTAATCACTGAAAACCAATTAGTTGTAACTCTCTATAACCTTGTGTTTTATGTCATCCTTTCAGGGTTTTCATATTCATTTTCTATAATAATGCCATCCCTATCGGGATTTTACCCTTTTATTGGTTGAATTTCAAACAATAAACAGTCGAACTGACGTTATTATAACGCCAGTTCGACGATTATTAATATGACAATCAATTAGTTAACTATATTTAGCACAGGTGTCCCACACCGAAAAGTTGTGGGACACCTCCAAAACCTCAACAAAGACCATTATTAGCATCAAAATACAGAAAGGGCTTGGCTGATAACTGATTTCTATTATCGAACACGTGTTATTTTAAAATAAATCCAGGCTTTTACGCCTGCTCAGAAGCTTAGAAAAGAGGCTATTCCGGATTGTCCGGTATAGCCTCTTTTGATTTGGGAATGGAGCCCTGGTGGGTATATGATTTAAATTTTGTTTTGTCAAAAGTGGAAAAATATTCCAGAATATGGAACGAATGGCAATAAAAACTAATTGCAAACTACTAATAAACAATTATTTAGATTTTGGCACGTAAAGTGTAATTAAGAGATTAATCAGTTTATGTTATTTTTTAAAAATAATAATGTTTATGGGTAGATTACTTAATGCAGTTGTTCAGGTTATCATGTTTGCCGCTTTACCGATAGCTATTTTTACAGGGATTCTTTATTTATTATTATTCGCACTGGTATCGTGTAAATGATAAAGACATAAGTTGGACTGGAAAAATTAGTAAGGTAATCAGTTAATTCTGGTGGTATACAGCATATAAGCTTGTTTATTTACAGGCTTATATGCTGTTATTGACATTTAAAAAAATAAATACAAAACAATTTCAAAGAATTTCTCGCAAAGCCGCAAAGGCGCTGTTTCCAATTAACGTTTTTAAGTTCGCAAAGGCATATAGTAACCTTAGTTCGGCGATTATTGATATGGCAATCAATTAGTTATACTTCTCCCGGGGTAAAACAGTGCAATAAATATCTCTCGCAAAGGCGCAAAGACGCAAAGTATAATTATTTGATTGTTAGTACATTAAATAAAAGCCAAAAAGCCAAGACCGCAAAGCCCTAAATTAATATATACACTAATCTACCCCGGTTACAGTATAACTATATTTAGGGTCTGCTGTTAAATACCCAAACGCTTATTCAGCTTGAATTAAAGCGAAGTATTTGTTCCTGAAGTGCATGGAATTTGAGGCTTGACCTTCAAACACCCTGCACCTCGTTTTTATTCAACCCTACCGGGTTGGTGTTTTTATCATC
>CAISOH010000360.1 GCA_903887005.1 uncultured Bacteroidota bacterium
ATGCCCCCAACAAACATGGAGGTTTTATACCTTTATTCTTACACTTGCAAACATAGGAGGGTTTTGCCATTTTTGAATTTCATTTTCTATAATAATGTCATCCCTACCGGGATTTTACCCTTCTATTGGTTGAATTTCAAACAATAAAACGTCGAACTGTTAGATTAAACAGGATTTGCAGCGGGACTGACGAAGTTCAGTTGGATGGTTGACTATCATCATTTGGGCGGGTTTTATAGTGTATAGATTTGCAATACATTATTTATCCGCTAAAAACGAAGTGTATGTGTATCAAAATATTACTTGTCGGTGATGATCCCGGATCAACATTGGTTGATAACCAGCTTTTAAGGGAAAGGGGATTATTGGTCATCACTACTTTCAATCTTCAGAATATCGGCGAAATAATAGCCGAAGTAAAGCCGGATATCGTATTCTTTGATCCACACAAACCAAATAATTTAATAACCGATACCTATAACGACCTGGTGAATGATATCAATTTCACCCAGTTACCTGTTATCTTCACCTTATCAGACGATGATGTATATCTTGTAACAAGGAAAAGGACCGCTTCGAAAGAAAAAAGGACGGGTATTGCGGATAACATCATTGACGCAATAAAAATGGCGTTATCAGGAATAAAAACAGCTCACAGGCGAACTTATAAAATACATCACACTGGTATGGCATTACCCATGGTAAGTGTCAGGGCTTGATTACCTCTCGATCAAACTACTCTGTCCCTCGTCTCGTACTTTTCTTTTGCTTCGCCAAAATAAAAGTACCAAAAGAAAAGGCGATTTTTGGCGAAATGCTCCGCACGCCCAAAAATAGCTTTGCGCTGAACTTTGGGGGAAAGCTATTAAGGGGAAGCCCTTGTTGGCGGGGCAATGATTGAGCCAAAGAACCTTGCATTGGGGCGAGGGCTGTTACTAATTATTGAATAGCATTTATATTATAATTATTATTTTATTTAGTGCATCCAGACTTAAACAGCAGACTTAATTTATCGTTACATATTAATTTTAATTATCTTATTTTTTTGTTGCGCCCATATATATTAATCCTATTTTTACCGATTAATAAATATTGGGAGCCTGAAAATAATGAAACGTCTCTTACTGTTATTCACCTTCCTGCTTTGTGCCAAAATCAGCCAGGCGCAAGTTGTTCCAAAAGATACTATTCAGCAAATAACCTTAGATACGCTTACCGTGAGCGCATCTGCCGGGCCGCAAATATTCAGGGGGGCGGCGCCCAGGATTTGGGAGATACGGGATACCAGGATAGCGCTGGCCTTTAACATGAAAGAAAAGACGGTTGCTGTAAGAGAATGGATAAAATTGCACCCGTGGTTTTATGCCACTGATACTTTGGCGCTTGATGCAAAAAACATGCGTATAGACAGTGTGTCGCTTGTGGGTAAAAAAGGGAACATTCCGCTCAACTATACTTATGAAAATGATGAGTTGAAAATACATTTTGGCAGGCTGTTCCAGACGAATGACAGCATTGAACTGTATTTAAAATACACTGCGATGCCATATAGTGAGCCAACCGGGGGGAGCAGCGCAATTTCAGAGGACAGGGGATTGTATTTCATTAATACCGACTATAGCATACCACATAAGCCGGCACAGATATGGACCCAGGGTGAAACGGAATCGAACTCGCACTGGATGATAACTATTGATAAGCCTAACAGCCGTTTTACTACACAGGTTGAATTGACAGTGCCTGATAGTTTTGTGACATTGAGTAATGGGGCCTTGATCAAACAACTGAAAGGAGGCAATGGTTTGCGCACGGATACCTGGAAGATGAATTTACCGGTGCAGGCTTATGCGGTGATGTTCGCGGCAGGTAAGTTCCGTATTATTAAAGACCATTGGAAGAATAAGGAAGTGAACTATTATGTAGAACCGGAGTATGCGCCCTATGCCGCCCTGATGTTCAGAAATACGCCTGAAATGATGGATTATTTTTCCCGGCGTACCGGGGTGCCTTATCCCTGGAACAAGTATAGCCAGGTAGTGGTGAGGGATTATATTTCAGGGGCCATGGAAAATACTTCCGCGACATTATGCGGGGAGTTTATGAACCAGAACGCGCGGGAGATAGCGGATAAAAATTTTGAAGACGTAGTGTCTCATGAATTGTTTCACCAGTGGTTCGGGGATTATGTTACAGCTGAATCGTGGAGCAATCTTACCTTAAATGAATCATTTGCCAATTATGGCGAACAGCTTTGGCGGGCCTATAAATATGGCAAAGCTGCCGGAGATGAACTTGCATACAATGATCTTGCAGGTTATTTAAGCGCTTCACAGGCCAACGATCCGCAATTGGTCCGTTATTACTATGACAGCAGGGAAGAGGTATTTGACGCAATCACTTATAATAAGGGCGGGGCAATACTCAGGTACCTGAATAGCCTCATAGGTGATGCTGCTTTCGATAAGGCAATGAACCTGTACCTTACCAAAAACGCACTGCATTCTGCAGAAGTTCATGACTGGAGCAAGGCTGTAGAATCAGTTACCGGGCAGGACTGGAACTGGTTTTTCAACGAATGGTATTACCATGCAGGCCATCCTGTTGTAAATGTGGTTTATAACTATAATGATTCTTTGCAAAAGCTGATGGTTGCCGTAAGCCAGGACCGGAGTGAAAGCCCATTTCTCTACCAGATCCCATTGAAAGCGGCGCTGATTTATGGCAATGACAAAAAGACAATTGACTGGAATATACATAGGCGGACCGATACCTTTATATATGAATACAAGAGCGGGAAAAAACCTGTAATAATACCTGACTATACACATGTTTTGCCTGGTGAACTGAAGGATGGTAAAAAGCCGGAACAATGGCTGGTGCAGTACCAACAGTGCGATGATTATATAGGTAAAAGGCTTGCGGTATCCGCTGCCGGCAAGCTTATTTCAGATTCAATATCACAGTTGATCATTGACCTTGCTTTGAATGACGATCTTTATTCCATCAGGCGTCATGCAATATCCCAAATTAAAAATGCGCAAAGCGATAAATACCATAAAAAATGGACGGCAAAATTGATGGCAATGGCAACCACCGATAGCAATAAACTGGTACGGGCGGATGCTTTTGGCGTGCTGGGTAAGTGGAAAATCAGCGCGGCAAAACAAAGTATGGTGCGGGTATTGTTTGATAGTTCCTATATATTGGCAGGGGCAGCCCTGGATGGTATAAATATGCTGGATAAGGATACTGCCTATACGCTCGCTAAACTATTAATTCACTCCGATCCCAGGGCAAACCTTGAAAATGCTGTCTGGTCAGTAATAGGGAATAAAGGCGCTGATGCGGACATATCCTTTTATGAAAATAAAGCTCCTTTTGTCTTCGGTTCAAAAAAATTCATCTTTGCCTTCAGCCTGAACAGCTATCTTAAAAATGTAAAAAGTGATGTGTCATTCAGCAAGGGTATAGATATTTATGCCATGCTTATTATGAATGAAAGCCTGAAGGCCTTCAGGTCACCCCTGGGCGGATTACTGTTCCAGGAAGCAAGTGAACAAAAGGAAAATATAAAATCAGATAAAAAAGAGGAAGCGGAAACAGCAAAAAAAAGAATAGAAATAGTAAAAGCGGCATTGCAAAAGGTAATAGCTGCAGAGAGGGACCCGGAAACATTTAAGGAATATAAAAGCAAGATGAAGAATACTTTTGATTGATCCTGATACAGCACATAACTTATACTTTGTCAAACAAAAGAAAATGATTAACTTTATATAAATTTTGTTTATGCAAACACTAATTGTAGAAATTGATTCTGCATCAAAAGCAAAAGAGCTTTCAGAAATTCTTTCATCTATGAATTTTGTGAAGAAAGTTTTTTCAATAAATAAACCTAAAGAAATGATCTCGGCATTACAGGAGCACGAAAATATTAAAGCTTCAATAGTTAAAAAGAAAAATAAAGCTATTGCCAAATACTTGTAATGAAAGTTCAACAAAGAGATATTGTAGAAATAAACTTTGAGTTGCCTGATGGTAAATTTAAAATACATCCTGCTCTTGTTATATCAAATGAGCATGTATTGCATACAGAAGATATATTTTATGCGGTAATGATTTCGTCAAAACCTTTTAATGATGAATTTACTTTTGAGTTAAATAATTCCATGCTGTCAAAACCATTATCTAAAAAGTCTTTCGTAAAATGCCAATTAATTCAATCATATACTATTGATGAAATAATATCAAAAATTTCATCAGTACACCCCCTTTACTTTGAGCAGATCAAAAAGTTGATCTTTGATACAGTTTTTTAAACTAATAGTTATAGGCTAAATATTAATGTCCGCTCTGAAAAATAAAATAGTTGTCATCACTGGTGGTTCTTCCGGCATAGGAAAGGCGCTTGCGGAAAGCGCTTTGTCACAGGGTGCGAAGGTTGCTGTATGCGCCCGGAACCTGGAGAAGCTGCAAAGCCTTTTCGGGCAGCAGGAGCATTTACTTTGTTTCAGGGCTGATGTAAGTAAGGAGGCTGATTGTAAGAACTTTATAGGTAAAGTCACAGAACGCTGGGGTGGGGTAGATGTGTTGATCAATAATGCGGGTATCAGTATGCGGGCGTTGTTTGAGGATGTGGACCTTGCCGTATTAAAGGAGTTGATGGATGTGAATTTCTGGGGCGCTGTTTATTGTACAAAGTATGCATTGCCTGCCATATTGAAGCGGAAGGGTACTGTCGTTGGGGTATCCTCTATTGCCGGGTACAGGGGCTTGCCGGGGCGTACAGGCTATTCGGCTTCCAAGTTCGCTTTGCAGGGTTTCCTCGAGGCATTGAGGACAGAATTGCTATATACAGGGGCGCATGTAATGTGGGTATCCCCCGGTTTTACTGCGTCCAATATACGCAATGTAGCACGAAGCAGAGATGGTTCTGCACAGGCCGAAACGCCGCTGGATGAAGGTAAGCTGATGCCGGCTGAAGAGTGTGCGCGTATCATTATGGATGGTGTGGAAAAAAGAACGCGTACCATAGTAATGACAAGGCAAGGAATACTGGCAGTCTGGCTCAATAAGCTATTTCCATCCATAGCCGATAAATTAGTTTATAAGCACTTTCTGAAAGAAGCGGATTCTCCATTAAAGAAATACCCTAAAGGTTAGGCTGATTTGCGTCATTTGCCCTTTCTGTCTCATTTCAGTAACTTTACAAATAACATTTACCTATGCGACTCCTGGTACGGTACGTCCTTTTAGTATTAATGGTATTCACCTCTGTGATTGCAGGTGCGCAGATGTCGTTTTTTCAGGCTGATGCAAGCGTTAAGGTGTTTGCCTGGGGCAGTGAGCAGACGCTTGCCTGGTGCGGTGGATTTAATACACCACAGTTTACGACGGGCGACCTGAACAATGACGGACTGGAGGACCTGGTAGTATTCATTCCATGGCTCGGAGTTCAGACATTTATCAATAAAGGTGTTGCAGGCAGCCCCGATTACAGATACGCCCCTGAATATGCGCTTAATTTTCCTCCCATATACGATTACCTTATCCTGGCCGATTATAATTGTGATGGTATCCCTGATCTTTTTCACCAGGGTGTTAATGGTTTCTCCGTTTACAAAGGATTTTATAACACGCGCAAACAATTATGTTTTACTTATTATAAAGACCTTTATTACTCCAATGATATATTTTCAGGCGGGCCGGTGAATGCCTTTAATAATCCCGGCGATATACCGGTCATTGTTGATGTGGACCATGACGGCGATCTCGATTTCATTTCCTACGACATCGGAGGTGGCAATATCAATTTTTACAAAAATATGCAGGTAGAGATGGGTTTGCCTTGCGACAGTATCCATATTGCGTTAAAAGACAAATGCTGGGGCAAGGTGTACCAGGGCTATTACCGCAGCCATACACTGCAATATTCGTGCGACAATTCAGGATTGTTGAAGTCATCAGGCAGTGGTGAGAAAAAGACACATTCCGGAAATACTCCCTGCCTGTTTGACTGGGATATGGATGGCGATTATGATTACCTCGATGGCAGTGTGTCCTTCAACCAGATGACCTTTCTGAAAAACGGCAGGAAGGAAGCAGGCGGCGGGCCGGATAGTATGATCTATCAGGATACCACCTGGCAGGCAGGGGGTACGCCCATTAATATATCCATTTGGCCGGCAGCCTTTAATGTGGACATAGACCAGGATGGTAAAAAGGACATATTGGTGGCGCCAAACGGTGGCAGCTCCTCTGAAAACTATAAGTGTATCTGGTATTACAAAAATCTGTCCACTCCGGGTGTACCGAACTGGGTGTTCCAGTCTGATTCTTTTCTTATTGATAAGACTATAGATCTTGGTACAGCCTCTTATCCCGCCCTGTTTGACTATAACAAAGATGGCAAACCCGACCTCTTTGTTGGTTCTGACGGCTACTACCAAAGCAGCGGCGTATTGCAAAGCAGAATGTCTTATTATCTCAATACAAGTACTCCCGGCAATCCTTCATTCACACTGCAGACAAACGACTTTCTCGGGTTAAGCAGCTACGCATTCAAAGGCATAGCGCCTGCCTTTGGCGACATTGATAATGATGGCATAGCCGATATGCTCATTGGTCATTCTGATGGTACAATTTCTTATTTTAAAAATATTGCCGCAAGCGATACTATAGAGCCCATATGGCAGTTGATGCAATTAGCGCTTACGGATATGAATGGGTCGGTCATTAATGTTGGCGGCAATGCAGCTCCATTCATTTACGATATAGATAAGGACGGTAAAAAAGACCTCATTATCGGAGGGATTTATGGGTACATCCAGTACTACCAGAATGTAAGTACCGTTCCCGGAACTATCAGTTTAAAGCTCATTAACACAAAGCTGGGGAAAGCGAAAGCGGATCCTACGCGAAGCTATGGTATTTACAGCGCCCCTTTCATTGGTAAAACAGATAGCACAGGCGTTGATTACCTGCTTCTGGGCAGTAATTCCGGTAATCTTTACCGCTATACCGGCTTCCAGAGCGGTGATACCACAGCCACTTACACGCTGCTCGATGCCAATTATGACTTTATAGACTCTACCTACAATCTGTATAATCATTCAGGCACATCTTATGGACTCTATGGCAACCTGCGCAGCACCGTAACAGTTGGCGACATAGCCGGGGATGGTGGCCTGGAAATGATAACAGGCAATGTAAGGGGTGGCCTTGAATTATACAAGTGGAAGACATACATGCCAAATCATGAAAGCGTACCCATTATAGAAACCGGCAAAGTACAGGTATTCCCTAATCCTGCTAATGATGTGCTCAACATAAAATGGAGTGGCATATCAGAGCCTGAGGTGCAGTTAAGCATTTTGAACATGGAAGGGCAGGTATTATATAAATCCACAGTTCCCTCGGCGTGGTTTAGTACTTCCGTTGCGCTCTCCAAACTGTCGCAGGGCCTGTATATCTGCCTGCTGCAAAGCGGGGTGAACAGATATTACAGCAAGTTTACGGTGATAAGGTAAATGCCGCAATTATTTAATGACTTTAAAATACATTTTGTCAATTGCGAACAATGATAGATATATAAAGCCAGGATAAATATGGTATAAAATCCGATCCAGGCTTGTGCGTAAATGTAACTGCAGGTTATAAGGTGATGTAATATAGGCGAAAAAATAGCATGTTAATACAAAGAATAATACTAAAAACCCGGGAGATAAAAAACTTCGTTTACTAAAAAACAACAAAAAGAAAACGATAATAATTCCAATCCAAAAATTTTTTATCAATG
>CAISOH010000361.1 GCA_903887005.1 uncultured Bacteroidota bacterium
CTAAGCGTGTTGCATTTGGTACTTGAACTTAGGAAGCGCCTTTTGAAAGGATCACGATATTTGATGAAGCACAACGATGCTGGGATGCAACCAATTTTTATAATAAAGCAGTTCAAAGCCGTGTACAAGAAAAGAACCCCATAAGAAAATCGGAAGCTGAAATTATTTTTGAAATAATGGACAGACATGAGGATTGGGCTGTGATAATTGCATTAGTGGGCAATGGACAAGAAATAAATACAGGTGAAGCTGGTATTGGAGAATGGGGACGAGTTTTAAAGCAAAAATATAATCATTGGCAAGTGCATATTTCCCCTGAATTATTGTTAGGTGATCCAAATAATTCTATAAGTACTCTTTTTGAAAAAAAGCCCAATAATATTGACATACAAACTAATGAAAGCCTTCATTTGTCTGTAAGTCAACGGTCTTTCAAAGCAAATAATTTAAATGACTGGGTTAACGCAGTAATTGACAATAAACCAGTCAAAGCAAAAGAGCTTTATTCTACAATCCATGAAAATTATCACATTTTTATTACTAGGGATTTGTTACACGCTAAACAATGGTTAATAAAATTGAAGCATGGAAATAAAAGAATTGGGTTGGTTGCTAGTTCTGGAGGATTACGTTTGAGGCCTTATGGAATAAATACTAAAGAAGGAATAAATGTACCCTATTGGTTTCTTAATGACGAAAATGATGTTCGATCTTCATATTATTTAGAAATTGTTGCTACAGAATATAAAATACAGGGCTTAGAAATTGATTGGGCAGGTATTTGTTGGGATGGGGATCTAAGAAGAGACGGAGACAAATGGGGTTATAAAAACTTTATTGGAACAAAATGGGGTAATGTTAATAAGTCACAAGACCAACGATTTTTATTAAATAAATATCGTGTCTTGTTAACAAGAGCAAGAGAAGGAATGATAATATGGGTACCAGAAGGAGACAAAGACGATATTACAAGATCGCCTAAAATTTACGATCCAATTTTCGAATACTTAAAAGCATGTGGCGTTAAAGAAATTCTTCATCTTCCATAGCAAGAAATACAAAACCACAGTCCCATGCTTTGCAAAAGTGGATTTGATATTCTTCGTTTTCATGGACAAATTCGTAAAAATCTGTTCTGGCACTGCATTTAGGGCATGTAACCGGTTGGCCATTCAATAAAAGAATTTCGATAGTGTGCATTTGGTAAATATAGAAATACAGGAACTAAGTTAATTCGACTATAAGTCACGTTGCAGAAAATGTGGGTAAGTTTATTAGAGCTGCCGGTAGCGGTAACCCTGCGCATGAAGGTAGCGCCGCACCAGCATTTCGGGCCTGGTGTCCTTGCCCTTTATGCGACTCATATTATAGCTGCGTGTGGCTGGTGAGTGTACGTCGGCCATTGGTTTAATGCGGTAATGTGGGTAATGTGAAAAATGTGAAAATGTGAAAATTTGGCAATGTCCGGCAAAGGTAGGGTGCAAAAAGTCAAAAGGGTAAAGAGAGATAAAAGGTTATACTTGACAAGGAATAAATTAGTGGCTTTTACAGATATAGCCAAATAGATAATTTGTCATGGTGAGCCGCGCCGAACCATGACATGCTGAATGATGAACTTAAGCTCAATGAAGTTCTGAACTCACTAATTTATCCCTTGTCAAGGATAATAAACCACCTGTTCTCAAAAAAATCCTATTTTTTATATAACAGATTTAATTGACCATGAATTATACTATTGAACTGGAAAGAGATGGCCGCTGGATAGCCGAAGTCATCAACTTGCCCGGAGTATTAGCCTACGGAAGTACACGGGAAGAAGCAATTGCAAAAGCACAGGCTCTTGCGCTGCGGGTTGAAGCGGAAAGTGTAAAGGGTTAATAAACCTCGCCATGGTTACCAATGTTTACAAATATGGCTTTGGGCGGTTTGTCACCTGTAAAATAAAAAACTACTCTTGTATCATATGCTATTGAAAAACTCCAGAGACCTTTAAGCTTACCGGATAATTTATGCGTCTTTAGTTTTACATCGAAAGGATTTGCTTTAAATAACTCTAAGGTTTGCCGGAAAGATGCGTTTGAAATGGAGCCATTTCCAACACCTTTTTGAAATGCTTTTACAAATTGCCCGCTAAATGAAACTTCCATTATATTCTTGTGATAAAGTTGACAAATACATGAACTGGCTATTTTTCTGCAAATAAATTCATTCCAGCATCTTCATCAATTCATCTGTATCTGATGAAAATTTCAGTTTACCCGCTTTATGTTCAGCTTGTGCCTGTTTATAACTCAACAATATTTCATCCCTGCGTGAGTCAGCGATATTATGGTCTAAAAGACTCCTTAACTCTTCCCGGTATTCAAGTGGTAAATTATATACGCGCTCTACAATATCGTTAAAATGACCAGCGTCCGTTTTCATACTACATTTTTTACAAAGATAATGGATAATGCGGTAATGTGGGTAATGTGAAAATGTGGCAATGTCACCCAAAAAATAATTTAAAGATAAATGCGCAAAAAAGCCTTGATTGTGAATTTATTACAATTAGTCCGGTAGCGAATTTATGCCTTGCAAAAGAAATGTCATTAACCTAAGCGCAACGACACATTTGAAGGCAACAAGGTTCCAGGCGCTTGCGCTGCGGGGTAGCGGCTGAGATTTAAGTTTATTACCTCTTGTTATTAAACTTGGCAAGGGATAAATTAGTGACTTTTGTTGAAATATAAAAATAGATAATTTATCATGGTGAGCCGCGCCGAACCATGACATGCTGAATTCTGAACCTAAGCTTGCACAAAGTTCTGAACACACTAATTTATCCCTTGCTCAGTACTACATGACGAAACTGCTTCTGTTATCAAACAGCGCCTCATATTGCTTTTCTATATTCACATGAAAGCTGGCAGGCAAATGCGCCCAATCCCTTAATTCTACCAATATCGGGATATTGCTTTCTTTGATTTTTTCACTGAGTTCGCCAAACGTAATTAATTATGGGTATGGGGGCAAGATTCGGGCCGCGTATTACCAGGTCCAGGTCACTGCCTTCATGTGCAGCGCCATTTACACGGCTGCCATAGGCCCATACTTCAATTGGAAAACTTACCGTGGAAAAAATGCGCAATAGCGCTTGTTTATCCTTTTCCATGATCAGCATTTCAGTCGTTGTTTAGTTTTTTTATCGCCTCTGCCAAATTTGCAGCATCCACAATAAATTGCGGCAACAGAACAATAGTTTCTTCGGCAAAATTTACCCCATAGTCATGGGCCGTACTGTTCCGGTTGTCGCGGTATTGCAGCCATCTTTCACATGCCTCAACAGTGATGATATTCCGCAATACAGCCTGGCGGAATACATCTTTAAAAATCAGCTTGTCAACAGCAACAGACGAGTGAAAAAATGGCTTCAGGGCTTTACGGAGCAGTTTCCCGCTTTGTTCCAGAATAATCTCAAACTCTTTTATGCTGGCAGAGCGATACATATCGTAATCAATATTTTCCGGATCAGATTGTTTAAGCAAGGTTTGCGCCTTATCTAAGGTTACAATGCAACGTTCCAGATAAGCAGTATCTATTTTCATAATTGTATTTCGCCCCTTCAGGACTGTTTCCAAAGGGTAAAAATTTTCTGAAAGGTACAAATTTTGAATCTATTTGTGAATCAGCTAATCATCCGGTGCATTTCAAATTTTCGCGTTAAGGCATTTGAAGGTAGTAGAAATGTAGCAGAGAATTTGATGGCGCCTTTTTAATGCCGTAAATGATTATTCTGCAGTAAAATGAGCATTGTTCAGAAGAAGTGAGCAAATAGCTAAATTAAGTTAGGCATAGGCAGAAAAACCAGCGCCATGCAGTTGAGTAGTGCTTTAGATAACAGCGTTGAGCTATTTTTTGGCGCGCGGAGCATTTCGCCAAAAATCGCCTTTCTTTTTGTTACTTTTTCTTTGGCGAAGCAAAGAATAAGTAAGATAATGCCGGACAGAGATTACTAAACATAAATATTTTTTATAAGCAAAAATTTGAATTGCACCCGAATCATCCTGATATCTATCGGGATCAGCTAATCAAAAACCTACATTTTCTCCGGCAGCTTTATGCCCATCAGATGCATGGCGTGGCGCAATACGGATGCTGTCATAATGATGATCATCAGCCGCAGCTGTTTTTTCTCTTCGCTCTCCGCTTTCGAGATACTGTGCAGATCATAAAAGGTATTGAAAAGCTGGGCAAGCTGGAAAGAATAATTGCAGACAGAGGACGGATTGAATTCATCGGCCGAATCTGAAAGTATCACAGGATATTGCTCTAACGCAAGGATAATGCTTTTTTCCATTGGCAATAGGCCGGTCTCCTGAAAGAAAGACTGGAAGTGGGCAGGGCCGGGCATTAAGGCTACATTTTCCTTCCTGAGAATAGAGCATATACGGGCATGGGCATATTGTATGAAGGTGGCGGTATAGCCATGCAGGTCTATGGATTCTTTCGGGTCGAAGATCATTTTCTTTTTTGGGTCCACACGAAGGAGGTAGAATTTAAGGGCGCCCATACCAATGGTCTCATAGAGCTTCACCAGTTCTTCCGGAGTAAATCCTTCGGTCTTGCCGGAGTTTTCGGTTTGTTCCTGTGCCAGGCGTACCATTTCACTGATCATGTCATCGGCGTCCACAACGGTACCTTCGCGGCTTTTCATTCTTCCGGTAGGCAGTTCCACCATGCCGTAAGACAGGTGGTAGATACCATCAGAGCATGGTTCGCCCAGTTTCTTCATGATCAGTTTCAGCACCTGTATGTGGTAGTTCTGTTCATCGGCTATTACATATACCGACTGATTGAGCTTGAAGTCATCATATTTCAGTCTGGCTGTTCCCAGGTCCTGCGTCATATATACGGAGGTGCCATCGCCGCGCAGGAGCAGCTTTTCATCGAGGCCATCGTCTTTCAGGTCCACCCATACCGAGCCGTCATCCTTTTTATACAGCACGCCCTTATCCAGTCCTTCTTCCACTATCTTTTTGCCAAGCAGGTACGTATCGCTTTCATGATACACTTTATCGAACGAAACCCCCAGCCTTTTATATGTTACATCAAAGCCTTTATACACCCAGCCATTCATCATTTGCCACAGGTCGCGCACATCCTGGTCTCCCGCTTCCCACCGGCGCAGCAGTTCATGCGCTTCCTTCATAATGGGCGCTTCTTTTTCAGCGGTTTTTTCACCCTTGCCGCGCGCTATCAATTCAGCAACTTCCAGTTTATAAACGTCATTGAACTTCACGTAATAATCACCAACGAGGTGATCGCCTTTTATGCCAGTGCTTTCTGGTGTGGCGCCGTTTGCATAGCGCTGCCATGCTACCATAGATTTGCAGATATGGATGCCGCGGTCGTTGATCAGGTTTGCCTTCACTACCTGCCTGCCGGTGGCTTTCAGAATATCCGCAATTGCCCAGCCCAGGAAAATATTGCGCAGGTGACCAAAGTGCAGGGGCTTATTGGTATTGGGCGATGAATACTCTACCATCACCCGGAAATCGGTCTTGGCTTTTTCGCCAAAGTGGACATCCGTAAAATGATTCATGAGGAACGAAACCCAATAACCTTCCCTTACAGAGAAATTGAGAAAGCCGCTGACCACCTGGTATTCCGAGAATAATGCTGTTTTCTCCAGCATGTAATCGCCCAGTTGCTTTCCTAATGCATCAGGCCGTTGTTTCAGTAACTTTAAAAAAGGGAAAAGCACTATGGTATAATCACCTGCGAACTCAGGCTTGGTCTGGTTTACAAGGATCGTTGCGATATCTATGGAAGCATCCGGAAAAAGATGTTTGAAGGCATCCAGTGCGGCATGTTTTATCTGTGAGGCAAGCGTCATTTAAGATGTTATTTTGGGCAAAAATACCGTTAAAAACGCGGAATTGCACAAAAACCAAAATTAGCGGGGAATGCTATTCAAGAGTTGCTGCAATTCCTTATCGGAAAGATTGTCTTTTTCAGATTTGTCATAGATGGCTAACAGGTAAACATCATTTTCCGAAACAACAACATTAGTGATAACCCTCGCTCCACCTGACTTTCCTTTACCTTTGGAAGCAATACTTATTCTTATTTTATAGCAATTTTTTCCTAACTCAATCCCTTGTTCAGGATTTTCTTTTAGCATTTTAATAAGTGTCAGGATTTCGCCTTTCAGTGAAGCGTACTTTTTTATATGACGTTTAGCTTGTCTTTCAAAAACATCAATGGTATGAACGTTATAGCTCATTAATAAATTCTTCAGCGTTGTGTGCCTTTTTTTTGCCTGCTCTGATTAGTTTCATTTCTTCTACCGCTTCTTTTATTTCATCCATTAATTGCGCTTTCTCATCACTCAGTTTTTGGGTTTTAATAAAAGAAAAATTGCGAAGCAACTCCATTACAAAATCTGCTTTACTGTCTTTTATGTCTAATAATAGTTTCATGCTATTAATATTTAAAAATATTACTGCAAATTTACAATTTTCCGATTCTAAATAAAAAGGATAAACAGATGACTTTATTAACTATTTAACAATTCAACCCTTTAGCCAGCTACTCATTAGAAGCGTATTTTTTAGCCACGCTGCTCAAAATTTCTTTATCTTCTTCAGATAGGTTTTTTGGAACAGTAATTATAACACGTACATAAGCATCACCACGCCTTGTGGCATCACCGTATATGGGCATGCCCATGTCTTTGAGACGGAAAACTTTTTCACTGTCTGTGCCGGGGGGGATATTTATTTTAAGCGCTTTATCTAACGCCTGAACAGTAAGCTTTCCTCCAAGTATGGCGGTAAAGGCATCTAAGGGCTGATCAAAATAAATGTCATCCCCCTTTCTTTCATAAAGCTCGTGCTTCTGAACATTAATAGTGATGAACAAGTCGCCATTAGGGCCTCCGTTTAAACCGGGGCCACCCTTTTCTTTCATTCGCAATACCTGGCCATCAGCAATGCCGGGCTTTAGTTTCAGGTTCAGTTTTTGGGTAGCAAGGTTCACCTGCCGGGATGTGCCCTGAAAAGCCTCATCGAGCGTAATGGTAGTTTCGGCCTGGTAATCTTCACCTTTTCTCTGCGTGGAGCCCCTTTTCCGGGTATTGCCAAAACCCTGATCGCTATGGCCAAAAAACGACTCGAAAAAATCGGAAAACTGGCCCTCATCAAACTGTGAACCCTTCTGCTGCCTGCCCCTGCCCTGCCGCGCATATTGCTGATTATTAAAACCACCCGGGAAACCACCCTGGCCATATTGCTGCCAGTTGTCGCCAAGATCGTCGTATTTCTTCCGCTTTTCCGCATCACCCAGCACATCATACGCCTCATTGATCTCTTTAAATTTTTCCTCTGATATTTTATCCCCGGGATTTTTATCAGGATGATATTTTACGGCCAGCTTACGATATACCTTTTTAATATCTTCCTGTGAAGCCTTTTTGTCAACACCTAATACCTTATAATAGTCCTTATATTCCATGATGCATTTACTTACTAAAAAACTAAAACAAAGTTACGATAACATCAGGAACGATAACAAAATAACTTACTTAGGAACGATGAAAAATAAAGTTCCTTACCTGAGGACATGGAAAGAGTTGAAAAACTTATTCATTTCAATGTTAGTAGGATAGTCCTTTTTTGAAATAACTGTAAGGTCGTATCTTTTATTGCCAACAATGCATTCTTTCACTATAGTGACTGTACTACCTCTTGATTGCTGAAATATGAATGCCCTTCCGGGATATCCGTTCAGTACAATTGGCTGGGCATCTACATCCAGATCTGTAAAATCTTTCTTGCGATTACTAATACTGGTATCCAGCAGGATATTAAGCCGGGCAGTATCTGCACCGACTGCACCGGGGACATCTGTGTAACTAACCTCAAAAAGCTTAAATTTATCAAGAGCGAAACTTGAAGGCTTCCATGTAACAAAATGTATCACCTGTTTTCCATACTTCTTGTCGGTTTTTTTAACATCAGCCGGCATAAACACGGAGAAGCTCCCTTCTTTGGAAGTATATTCCGCCCATTTGGTGGTATTATTACAGGAGGATATCATGAAAGATACCATCAAAAAGGATACACATACAACTATAAGATTGAAAAACGGACGCATAACTGCAGTGCAATTTTAACTAATAAAACAAATGCAAACCATGTGCGGAATACATTAAATTCAAACTCCAGAGAACTGTGCTCATTTCTTTTTAGCAGCCTCTTTATTGGCTTTATGACGCATATCCGGAGTACCGTCTTTTTTTAGTTTTTGCGCCGGTTTTGCCGCTTGTTTATTCTCTTTGTACCTCATATCCGGCGTGCCGTCTTTTTTTACTTTAGCTGTACCGTCAGCTTTCTTTTGGGCAGGAGCAGCCTGCTGCGGGGCCTGTTGAGCACCTCTCTTTTTTTGAGCAGGCGGGTCCTGTGCAAAAGAGGTTGCACCCATTATAAGCAGCGACAATAAGATGAAAATGATTTTTTTCATAACGTTTGTATTTTGCTCTAAATTATAAAATATGCCTGATAGTTTTATTCATTAACTACTCTTTATGAAATTTTGTGCATTTATTATTGAAAAACCGCAATGTTTTTTTCTTAAGTATTGTTCATTAGTATAAATCAGATTACTTTTCTGAAAATTTAAAACAAATGTATCGCTCCTACCTGTTATTGATGCTATTTCCGGCAATGTTTTTCCTTAATTCCTGTAAACAAAAAGGAAATGAAAGTGAAGCGCATTATCTGAAAGGTAATGACCTGTTGCTGAATGATGATTTTCCCAATGCCATGAAAGAATATAAAATTGCCATTCAATCAGATCCGGCCAACTGGCGCGCAAGCTACCAACTGGCAGGGGTATATGAACTGGAAGGCGATTTTCAGAATGCATTTTATTATTTCAGTAAAGCAGTGGAGATAAACCCGAAATTCACACTGGGATATTTCAATAAAGCGAACCTGGAAGAAATGATCGGTGATGAGAAAGGGAGTATGAAGGATCTCGATATGGTAATAGCTAACAAAAGTAATTTCTTTTTAGCGCTGCTGACCAAAGGCCGCAAGGAATATTCATCAGGTCATTTCAAAGAAGCGGTCAGTGATTTTGATTCAGCTATAAATTTACGCCGCGACTTTTTTCTCGCATACAGCATGAGGGGTTCCTGCAAATTTAAATCAGGAGATCTTGCCGGTGCGATAAGTGATTTTGACATGGAAATAAAACTAAATCCCAACCATATTATGGGATATGTAAACAGGGCTGTAGCCTATGGAGAACAAAAAAATTACCGTGCTGCAATAAATGATATCAATGCAGCAGTTCAGTTTGACTCTTTATGGTCGCAGGGGTATATTTACCGGGGTATGTTTCAATACCAGGCGAATATAAAAGACAGCGCCTGCAGCGACTTCCAAACGGCCCTAAAATTGAAAAATCCCCAGGCTGAGGCGTATATGAAGCAATACTGTAATGGAGTTAAATAGTTGATTAGTTAAAAGGTTAATTGGTTAAAAGGTTAATAAGTCAAAGAGTTAATAAACCTCATGTCATTTTGTTTGTTTTGGTTTATATTTCTGCAAAAACGCAATAAAAAATTACTTTTGCCGTTACAAAGGCAAGAATTATATTTTTTAGTATTTTGATTGAATGATATACAGGCGCAGGATATTTACCATATTTGTTTTCTTTTTGGCTGTGATAATGGTTTTCAGGGCAAAGTCGCAGACTTATTTCACTTCCATGGAATTTGGCATTGCAATGGGAGGCTCACAATATTTTGGCGACCTGAACGATAATTATGGCTTTCAAACCATTTCCGCAGCAGGCGGTATTTATGCGCGTAAGCACATGAACACCTATATCTCTTTAAAGCTGGTTGCCAATTATACACAGGTAAGCTATGATGACAAATACAATACTTCCTTATACCAGCACTTACGAAACCTGAATTTTACAAGCCAGGTTTATGAATGTGCTTTACAGGCAGAGTTCAACTTTTTTAGTTTTGTAACCGGGGATCCTTATCATAGGTTCACACCTTTTCTTACAGGTGGTATCGGTGCATTTTATTACGATCCTTATACCACCTATAATGGTGTGCAAACTTATCTGAGACCATTAGGTACTGAAGGACAATACGCTGGATACAGTAACCGGAAGTATGGTAATGTAAGCCCATGTTTCCCGATTGGTGCCGGAGCCAAATTCTGGGTAAAAGGCGGCGTAAACCTGACATTGGAAATTGCAGACAGACTTACCACCACTGACTATCTTGATGACGTCAGCACTACCTATGTAGGGGCAGGCAAATTTCCGTCAGGGTCAGCCGCACGTGGCTTACAGGATCGCTCTTTAGAAATTAAGTCGCAAAAAAGCCCGATTGGCACCTTGGGCAAGCAACGCGGCAATACCAGCAGTTATGACCAGTATATTGTTGCGCTGCTCAGTATCTCATGGCACTTTACTACCTACCACTGCCCCGAATTCATGAGGAGTTACGAAAATATAAAGACTACAAGGTAAAACACCCCAAACCCCTCCCGCAGAAATAGCGGGACGTTGTTCCGGGGAGTTTCCCCATGGCGAGTATTTAATGCCTATTTTAGGTCAGAATTAGTTAGCAATTATTCCGTGGTGACAAGACCGCAATCAAAAATATAGAACGTCGCAGGCTTCTATTGGTAAAGGGGGTATGTGGAAAGCAATGATTTTGATTTTGCCTTTTAAAAATAAAAGATATAAAATCAAAAATCCTGCGTCCACATATCCCAGACATGTATTTTAGGATAGCTTTTTTCCTTGGTTTTTCAGCATTGTAAAAAGCGTTTACGGACTTTCCTTCTTGCAGTGGAACGGTGCTATCGCAACTTGGTTGATAGAAAAAATGAAGATGACACAAAAGAATTTCCCTTATTGTCTCAGCAATTACATATGTATTTCCATTGAAAAATTAAGGCTGATTTTATGACAACTATATGTATATACATGTTAAAGATGACCAATAACATGTTTTTTTATGACCAAAATCATATGGGGGGGGTAAAAATATAAATAATTACCCGTGTCTTTACGATAAGACAAGTGGAGGCCAGATACCACATAAAAAAAACGGAGTAATTTCAATAACCTTTTAAAAATGAAAAAAATACTTGTATTTGTACTTAGTCTTATTGTTATTAGTTTGTCTTGTAAAAAAAGCAGCACTCCACCCAGTAGTAATAACTCTCCGTCTTATATTAAGGATACGTCTGAAAAACTTACCGGCCTTGACACTTCGTCATATGGTATAATATTTCCATTCATGGAAGATTCTATCAATTCTTTGCATGGTTTTAAAACAACCTATTCGAGCTCTTGCAGATTAACGATGCCTCCGGTTGGTGATCAAAATCCTTATAATAGCTGTGTGGCCTGGGCAATAGGATATGGTTTAATGAGTGAAGAATACCTTCAAATAAGTGGTCGTTCTTCCTTTACTAATGACGCAAATCAATTGTTTTCCCCGCTTTATATATACAACCAATTGAACAATGGACAAAATAACAACATAAGTCCATTAAAAGCGTTGAGTTTAGTTAAAAATCAAGGCTGTTGCAAATGGCTATCAATGTCTCCGGATAACGAGACAATCTATGTTCCACCATCAAGTGATGCGATAACCGAAGCTGGTGATTACAAAATGGTTAGAGCTTTTCAGTTTAAAGCGTATGATCGTGATGTGATAAAAGAGTGCTTATTAAAGAAATTACCTGTAATAATTGGCGTAGATGTTAATTGGGGATTTATGAAATGTTACAAAACGAGTTTTAGTCGGTTGAGTGATAGTAGTTTAATATGGAACCGTATGGATGGTTCTCCCAAAAAGGGAGGCCATGCTTTGCTAATATGTGGCTATGCTGACTCGATCAATGCATTTTTGGTATTAAATTCTTGGGGCACTAAATGGGGAAACCAGGGATATATCTGGATCGACTATGATTTCCTGGATACAGTTCTAAAAAAAGATGGAAATCAAAATCCCATGATATACTCGGGGGTAATGAAGGGTGCTGCGGCTGCCGGACACTACATAGGTGAGAGTTTCGGTGGTGGAATAGTAACCTACATACTACAACCCGGCGACCCTGGTTATGACGCATCTGTGCAGCATGGTTTGATAGCTGCTCCCAGCGACCAAAGTACAAGTATGGTTTGGAGGAATGGAAGCTATGTTACAACAGGAGCTACAGGAACTGCAATTGGCACAGGCTTAGCAAACACCAATGCCATTATTGCGGCACAGGGCTCAGGTACTTATGCAGCCTCTATTTGCAGAAGCCTTACACTTGCGGGCTATAGCGATTGGTATCTGCCTAGTAAGGATGAAATAAAAACACTATACATTAACAGAGATGCAATAGGTCATTTTTCAAAAATGAACTATTGGAGTTCGAGTGAGTTCGACGCCTCCAACGCGTGGGACCAGGGTTTCTACGCTGGCGGCCAGCTCAACTCCTCCAAGACCTTCACAAACTACGTGCGTGCTGTCCGGGCTTTTTAATAATTTAACTATTTAGTTGTTAGATTGTATCCGGAATAATAAAAGTATGAAAATTTTTCTCTCACGCATCAAGTCATATTTATGATATACAAATTCATGTTTGTGCTGATCTCTACTTTTGCAGCAATGAACTTGCAGGCACAAACCCTCGAAAGGCAAGTAATTGGAGCGGCAGGCACTTTTCAGACTGCTTCCTGGGGTTCCTTATCATCTACTACGGGTGAAAGCATAACTACAACTGCCGCGACTTCTTCTGTTGTGCTCACACAGGGTTTTCAGCAACCTTTGCAAACAGATTTGGTAGTTTACGAGATACCAACCTATAATATTACCGTGATGGTATTTCCTGTTCCCGCCTCCGGTTTTATAAATGTAGCGATCAATTCCGGTAAACATTATTCCGTTAAACTGTTCGACATGTTGGGGAGGCAACTCAAACTTCCTGTCCGGGATTTAAGCAGCGGGATGGAAACCAGGTACACTTTCGACCTCAACTCCATTGCAAATGGAACTTATCTGATGCTTATCAATGATGAACATAATTCACAGGTAAAAGCAATCAAATTCACCAAAATCAATTAATACAATCACTAACAGTTTATATCAATTTTATGAAGAAATTAGTACATCTTTTAATTGTTGCCTTGATAATGGCCATAACAATTAATGCCAACGGGCAAACGCCCCAGTTTATTAATTACCAGGCGGTAGCCCGTAATGCATCAGGCAGTCTTATTGCCGGACAATCCATAGGCGTAAGGCTGACAATTCATGACGGCGGTACTGCCGGAACGATACAATACCAGGAAACACAGAGCGTTACCACAAATTCTTATGGTTTGTTTACCCTTCAGATAGGCAGTGGCCTTGTGATAAGTGGCACCATGAACGGGATTACCTGGGGCAATGGCGCAAAGTATTTACAGGTAGAAGTGGACCCTGCCGGTGGCAGCAGCTACACGGATATGGGCGCGCAGCAACTGGCAAGCGTTCCTTATTCCTTACATGCCGAAAACGCAAACAGCGCCAATACACTCACCGGCACCGTGACCATGGGCGGAGACGTGACCGGCACAAACAGTGCAGCAACAGTTACTAAACTACAAGGCAATAACGTAAGCGCCACTGCACCCGCTACAGGCCAGGCGCTCAAATGGAACGGTACTGCATGGACGCCTGCCAATGACAGCACTACGGCTTACAGCGCAGGTACCGGCATAACATTGACAGGGACCACATTCAGCATGCCTAATGTGGGCACCGCAGGCTCTTACGGTTCTGCCACACAGGTACCTGTTATTACCACCGATGCGCAGGGACGTGTAAGCGGCGTCACTAATACGACTATAACAGGTGATAATTGGGGCACAGATGTAGCTCATACCGATGCTACATTGGCAGGTAATGGTACTTTGGGCACTCCGTTGAAAATTGCCCAGCAGGGCGCTGCCGCCGGGCAGGCGCTTAAATGGAACGGTACGGCCTGGATGCCAGCCAACGACAGCACTACCACCTACAGCGCAAGCACAGGCTTAGCGCTTGCCGGGACCACTTTCAGCGCACAATATTCTAACCCATTATGGAACGCAAATGAACTACAGGGTAAGAATGTAAGTACCACAGCACCTGCCATAGGACAAGTATTATCATGGAGCGGAAGTGCATGGACGCCAGCTAATGATGCCGGAACAGTGGGTTCAATAACTGCAGGTACCGGCCTGTCCGGAGGAACGATCACTACAACGGGCACTATAAGTATGCCCAATGTGGGCACAGCCGGTACTTATGGTTCAGCAACACAGGTTCCGGTACTTACCACTGATGCTCAGGGGCGTGTGACGGGTGTTACCAATACAACCATTCCGTTAACAAGTGGTACAATAACCTCAATTAATACATCAGCGCCATTAACCGGCGGGCCAATAACTTCTACAGGTACAATAGGAATGGCAACATCAGGCGTTACCGCAGGGTCTTATGGCTCTGCAACGCAAACTCCCGGTATAACTGTTGATGCTTATGGAAGGATAACAGGCGCATCTAATACAACCATTTCAGGCACTACTCCGGGCGGCGCAGCAGGCGGCGACCTTACGGGAACTTATCCCAACCCGACTTTAATAGCTACGGGTGTAACAGCGGCTACGTATGGCAGCGCTACTTCCGCTCCAAAGATTACGGTTGACGCAAAAGGCAGAATAACCGCTGCAACGAGTACAACTATAACGGGTACTACGCCCGGTGGTGCTGCCAGTGGCGACCTTTCAGGTACTTATCCGAACCCAACAGTTGGTATGGGTGCCATTACGAATGCAAAAGTAGCCACCAGCGCTGCAATAGCCTATTCAAAACTAAATCTTGCAGGCAGCGTATCCATAACAGATCACAGCGCCACCGGAACGGCGTCTGCTGCTACCTTCCTGAGAGGAGATAATACCTGGAGTACACCTTCCACTTCTCCGACAGGTGCAGCCGGTGGCGACCTTACCGGTACCTATCCTAACCCGACATTAGTAACAACAGGTGTAACCGCTGGCAGCTATGGCAGCGCTACCGCTATACCAACAATTACAGTTGATGCAAAAGGCAGAATAACTGTTGCATCTACCAATACTATCAATCCTGTACCAGCAGGCACGGCAGCAGGTGATATGCTTTACTGGAGCGGCAGTGCATGGGTAAGAGTACCGGTAGGTAGTAATGGGCAGGTGTTACAACTAACCGGCGCTGTGCCAACATGGGTGGGTACCAAACATAACATAGGTGATGCCTATGGCGGTGGTATAGTAGCCTACATAACACAACCCGGCGACCCCGGCTACAGCGCACTAGAACAGCATGGTTTAATAGCTGCTACCAGCGACCAGAGTACAGGAGTAGTATGGGGCTGTTCTGGAACGTTTGAAGGTGCTACGGGATTTTTATTGGGTACTGGCCGAAATAATACCGAAATAATTTATCAGAATTGTGGTACTTCCGGTAATGCATCGGCTGTCTGCAAAAGTTATTCTGGTGGCGGCTTTACTGATTGGTATTTGCCCAGTAGAGATGAATTAAATAAATTATACATTAATAGAATTGCAATAGGTGGTTTTGCCAGTGCCTACTATTGGAGTTCGAGTGAGAACTACTACAGCAACGCGTGGTACCAGTACTTCGCCAGTGGCGCCCAGAACTACAACGACAAGGCCAACACACACTACGTGCGTGCTGTCCGGGCTTTTTAATAATTTAACTATTTAGCTATTTAAAAAGAATATCCGCGAAGCGGAAAAATTTCAAAAAAATGGCGCTGTATTATGAACTGCCCTGGGGCAGGATATGAAGCGAGATGCCCTGCAGTTGGTAAAGAGTATATAAAAACTGAAAATCACATATAGTGCAATTTATTTAAGTCACTATATGTGCTCAAGGTTTAATTATCTGGTTTTATTCTGTTATTATTCAAAAGACATTTTTTTGCCTTAGTTTAATTCTTTAGCTATTTTCGCAAAAGGATTTATTTAAGATTTAAAATAAATATTTGCATTTATCAAATTTTAAACCGTCCCCTGTGCCGTCCCCTATAAAAGAAAAAAGCCCTGAAAGGCAAGCCTATCAATGCTTTCACTTTTTAAAAAATAGTCCAGGCACTTGTCCCGCTAAATCAGCGGGAGGGGTTCAGGGGTAAATCCAGTATCCCGTTCACCCATTCATCATCAAAGCGGACATTGTATTTTTTATAAAAGTTAAGGGCCGGTTCATTCCAGTTAAGCACCTGCCAGGTGATGCCCTGAAGCTTTCTTTCCTTAGCCTCGTTTATTAATGCATTCATCAGTAGCCCCCCGATACCCTTTCCCCTTGCTGCTTCTGTAACGAGGATATCTTCGAGATACATTTTTTGCCCCTTCCATGTTGAGTAGCGTATATAATAAAGGGCAAAGCCATTGATAACCCCATCTTCTACCGCTACAAATGCCCACCAGACAGGGTTGGCCCCAAAGCCGCTTTCTATAAAGTGTTCCAATGTAACAGTCACTTCGTCTGGTGCGCGTTCATATACCGCTAATTCATTTACCAGTTCCAATATACGGGCGCAATCTTCTGCAGCCGCTTTTCTGATTTTTATGGTTGGCATGATGTTAATGTATTCTTATAGTGCAATACTAATGGCTTACTCACGTTATTCCAAATATGTCAGCATGTCAAAGTTGCGTTAAACTAACCTCCGGCATATATAGTGTACCCAATTTGTAATATATTTATCTGATTCTAAAAACAATAGCAACTAAACATGAACACACAAGGCGAAATATTATGGGTGGACGATGAAATAGATTCACTAAAATCGCAGATAATATTTTTAAAAAGTAAAGGCTATGAAGTTACGCCGCTTACCAATGGGTATGACGCACTGGAACTGCTGAAAGAAAAAACAGTGGATGTGGTGCTGCTCGATGAAAGTATGCCCGGCCTAACAGGGCTGGAAACACTGGCTAAAATAAAAGAAATGCTGCCGCAGTTGCCAGTGGTCATGATCACCAAAAATGAGGCGGAAAATATAATGGAGGACGCCCTGGGATCGCAGATTACTGATTATCTTATTAAGCCCGTTAACCCTAACCAGGTGCTGCTGTCGCTGAAAAAAATAATGGACGGCAAGCGATTGGTATCTGAAAAAACAACTACCGCCTACCAGCAGGATTTCCGCAACCTGTTTATGGCGTTAAGTTCTAACCCGGATCATGAAGAATGGAAGGAACTGTATAAAAAACTGGTGTTTTGGGAACTGGAAATGGTTAAGAGCGGCAGTGAAGAAATGATGGAAGTGCTGCAATCACAGAAAACGGAAGCTAACACGGAATTCTTTAAGTATATCTCCAAAAACTACGCCAACTGGATAAAGGATAATGGGAAAACAGGTCCGTTATTATCGCACAGGGTATTTGAGAAAAAAATAGCTCCGCATCTGAAACAAGGCAAGCCAACATTCTTAGTAGTGATAGATAATCTTCGTCTCGATCACTGGAAGGCTTTTCAATCTATTATTACCGAGTCTTTCAAAATAGTCGAAGACGATCTGTTTTACAGCATTTTGCCTACCGCTACACAATATTGCCGCAATGCGATTTTCGCCGGAATGTTGCCCATAGATATTGAAGCCCACTTCCCGCTGGAATGGAAAAACGATGATGAAGAAGGCGGCAAAAACCTGTATGAACAAGCCTTCCTCGCCAACCAGTTGAAACATCTGAAGCTGGATAATCTGAAATGGCAATATATAAAGATCACCAACAATGATGACGCCAAAACCATGGAGGACAATATTCATAACTGCCTTTCCAACGACCTTACGGTAATTGTTTACAACTTCGTGGACATGCTCTCCCACGCACGTACCGAGATGGAAGTGCTTAAAGAACTGGCGGGAGATGAAGTATCGTACCGCTCGCTTGCAGTAAGCTGGTTTGAACATTCTCCGCTCCACCGGGCTTTGCGCAAAATAGCCGATAAAAACATACAGGTTTTGCTTACAACAGACCATGGCAGCGTGCGTGTAAAAACGCCCAGTAAATGTGTAGGAGACCGCGCCACTACTACCAACCTCCGCTACAAACATGGCCGCAACCTGCAATATGAAGAAAAAGACGTATTGGCGTTCCGCGATCCTAAGTTCGCCGGATTACCAAGACCAAATGTCAGTTCTACCTTCATTTTTGCTAAAGGAGATGTATTCCTTTGCTATCCAAATAACTACAACCATTTTGTGAACTATTATAAAAATACCTTCCAGCATGGCGGTGTGTCGCTTGAAGAAATGATAATACCGGTGGTGAGATTGGAGAGTAAATAATGGCTCAATTGCTTAATGGCTTAATGGCTTAATGCAATGTGACAATGTGGGAAATATGAAAAATGTGGCTGTTAATGTGAAAAATGTGCTCTTCTCATTTTATCTATAAAATTCTGAACTTTTCAAAAAAAGGCGGTAATATTATTCCTTCATTTTAAAAACAACAGTTAATGCTTTTTGAAGGAAAATTTTCTGATGACGGTTTTGATAACCGTATTACAAGATTATTTGGTATCCGCTACCCTATTATTCAGGCAGGTATGCTTTGGGCCTCCGGCTGGCGGCTGGCTTCGGCGGTGAGCAATGCCGGCGGACTTGGCATTATAGGCGCGGGTAGCATGTACCCTGATGTGCTGCTGGAACATATACAAAAATGTAAAAAGGCTACTGATAACCCTTTTGCGGTGAACCTGCCGCTGTTGTACCCTTCCATTGAGGAACATATAGCCCACATCATAGCTGAAAAAGTACCAATCGTATTCACATCTGCCGGTAACCCGAAAACATGGACTGCCAAACTGAAAGAACATGGTATTATTGTGACTCATGTGGTATCAAGCGCTAAGTTCGCTAAGAAATGCGAGGATGCAGGCGTGGATGCGGTGGTAGCAGAAGGTTTTGAAGCCGGTGGCCACAACGGCCGGGAAGAAACAACCACGCTATGCCTCATACCGGCAGTAAGGGAAGCCATCCACATACCTTTAATAGCTGCGGGAGGTATTGGCACCGGCAGGGCCATGTATGCAATGATGGCGCTGGGCGCCGAAGGGGTGCAAATGGGCAGCAGGTTTGTATGCACCAATGAAGCATCAAGTCATAGCGCGTTTAAAGCCGCTGTAGTTTCCGCCAATGAAGGCGATACTGTACTGACGCTAAAAAAATTAACGCCGGTAAGGATGATAAAAAATCAATTCTGCCAGCAAGTGCAGGAAGCTGAAAATAACTGTGCACCTGTTTCTGAACTGGAACATCTGCTTGGCCGGGCGCGCGCCAAAAGAGGCATGTTTGAAGGAAATCTGGAAGAAGGAGAACTGGAAATAGGCCAGGTAAGCAGCATGATCAAAGAAATAGTACCGGCCCGTGATATTGTTGAAGATGTATGGGCGGGATTTAAAAAAACAGCCCAGGCCCCTTTTACATATTAGAATATAACCATACACTACGATAATTCATTTTATTATTTTCTTATTCCAGATTTGATAACCCCGGTAAATTCGGGGTTATCAAATATATTATTGTAAAATACAGTAATCCTGTTTACCTCCCATCCTGTTTTAACAAATTCTTTAAAATATACCAACCATTAGATAAAATTCTCCTGTCTTAAATAGTATTACAGGCATTTTGACAGTTTCAAATATGC
>CAISOH010000362.1 GCA_903887005.1 uncultured Bacteroidota bacterium
CCAACAAACATGGAGGTTTTATACCTTTATTCTTACACTTGCAAACATAGGAGGGTTTTGCAATTTTTGATTTTCATTTTCTATAATAATGCCATCCCTATCGGGATTTTACCATTTTATTGGTTGAATTTCCAACAATAAACCATCGAACTGATGTTATACTTGCAGCCGCATAAAATTGTTCATTGTTTAATATGCAGACTTTGCGGCCTTGATTTTATAATTTACTTATTATCAATTCATTAGTCTTGGCGGCTTTGCGCCTTTGCGAGAAACCTATTTTGCACATTTATATCCGGTGTGAAGTATAAATAGAATGGTAGTGCAAAACAAACTTGCCAAAGCTATATAGCAGGTCCCCCGGAACTTGTCCCGATTTTTCTATCGGGAGGGGTCAGGGGTTGGACAGGGGTTTTTAGTTACCTTTGCCTGAATGATACGAATAGGAAAAATTGTAGCTACCCATGGACTGAACGGTTCATTGATCCTCACCCATGTGGTAGGTAATTCCCAATGGCTGAAGAAAGAACATGTGCTGCATGTAGAAATGCAGAAAGGTAGTTATATTCCATATTTCATATCTCAATGCAAGGCAAATAACCCAAAAGAGTACTTAATTAATATCGAAAATATAGATAAGGTAGAATCGGCTAAAAAACTGGTAACAAAACATGTATATGTTGATGAATCTATTTTGGCTGATTATGCGAAACAATCTCCCCTGCTGTGGATAGGATTTAATGTAACCGATAAGAAAAACGGGGCTTTAGGGACTATTGATGATGTGATGCAAACCGGAAACCAATGGCTTGCCAGGCTTACCTACAAAAATACGGAGGTGCTGATACCACTTATAGATCAAACCATTGAAAAATTAGATTTAAAATCAAAAACTTTATACGTAAACCTCCCGGAAGGACTGCTGGAGGTTTATTTAGATGCTTAATTTAAGTCAAAGGTGAAAAGTGAAAAACAAAAAGTGTGTGACGCCGGAAATAAAATGATCATTAGAAATTTAATAATCAATTTGCTTTCAGTCCATGCCGATGTCCCGCTCTTTGCCACTGGCAAAGATGAATGATTCATCTGTAAATTTTGTTAACCTTGCGTACCTTTAACCATTAATAATTCGGTCGCTACAATGACTTGCTACTTTTGACTAACCAAGGCTAATGACTTTTTCCCTTGTACTTATGACTATCTACTAACGACTAACTACTATCTACTAATAATTTTGAATTTTGGCTTTTGAATTTTGAATTAAACACATGCGCATAGATATCATCACCGTACTGCCTGAATTACTCGAAAGCCCTTTTAACCATTCCATAATGAAAAGGGCTAGGGAAAAAGGCCTGCTGGAAGTGCATACCCACAACCTCCGCGACCATACTCCTTACAAACAGGGGCAGGTGGACGACTACCAGTTTGGCGGCGGAGCGGGCATGGTAATGATGCCGGAACCGCTAGCCATAGTTATAGAACTATTGCAGAAAGAGCGCAGCTATGATGAGGTCATTTATATGACGCCCGATGGCCCCTTGTTTGACCAGAAAACCGCCAACAATCTCTCCTTAAAAGAAAATATCATCATCATTTGCGGCCACTACAAGGGTATTGACGAGCGTATCAGGGAGCATTTTGTAACGATGGAAATTTCTATTGGGGACTATGTATTGAGTGGTGGTGAGCTGGCCGCGGCTGTGGTAGTGGACGCCATTGGCAGACTGTTACCAGGAGTGCTCAATGATGAAACCTCCGCCCTCTTCGATTCCTTCCAGGACGGGATGCTGGCCCCACCTGTCTATACACGCCCTGCAGACTTCAGGGGGTGGGCAGTGCCCGATGTGCTCCTTTGCGGCGACCCAAAAAAGATAGATGACTGGCGGCACGAACAATCAATGAAACGCACGGAAGAACGCAGGCCGGGATTGATGAAAGATTGATTGTCGGAATCGCGGATTAAACGGATTCAGAGATTCCGCGGATTTTTATCTATAAATCACTATATCAATTCCGTAATTTTAATACAAGCCGCTTAAATTCCATGCTTTTTGAACCGAAATTTATCAGAAGGCCCACTTCAAGTTTATAGGCCCTGAGATAATTTAGTGTTTGGGCAAGATGCACATCTTCTAATTTTATCAAAGCCTTTAGTTCTACTAATATTTTTCCGGCTACAATAAAATCTGCCCGCCTGGTCCCAATTGGTTCTTCAAGGTCTTTATAAAAAATATCCTGTTCAACTTCACGGGCAAAATCAAGACCTGCTTTTTTAAATTCATAGCTCAATGCCCTTTGATAAATCACTTCCTGAAAACCGTTTCCAAGAAATTTATGCACCTCAAATGAAGCTCCGATTATTTTTTCAGTAATGTCTTTATGTTTTAGCTCTTCCATAATTATTGTCTGAATCGCGGATTAAACGGATTCAAAAATTTCGCAGATTGAAAGTAACATTACTCAAATATACTTTTCATATTTTACAAAAGAAAAATAAAAACAGTAAACCAAAGAAAAATAAAAACATGGAAAAAATCCGTGTAATCTCTGAATCCGTTTAATCCGCGATTCAGACAATCCCTACCTCATCACCACCAGTTTCCTTGTCACAGCCCCCACGCCATCCACATCTATCCTGCATTGGTACATGCCTGGTAGCAGGTCTGTTATGGATATGGTTGTATTACTGCCTGTTAAAGGATAAGTATATATGAGCCTGCCGGTGATGTCGTAGATGGCTACTTTAGCGCCTACATATATGGAGCCGGTATAGCTGATGGTACATTCGGAGTAGGCGGGGTTGGGGAAGAGGGTGATTTCTTGTGTTAGTGGAATATCTTTTTGAACTAAAATTTCGGTGTTGCAACGATTACAGTTGGTGCCAGTAGCGTATTTCTCGATAAACGCATATTCACTCATGATACCGCGGTACAATGTATCAGGTCCTACATAGAATGTATCAATCGCATAGTCACCACAAACGTATAAATCACCTTTGCAATCAAATGCTATTTGGCTTTGATCATCTCCTCCGGAAGCTAAACCCGTTGCCTCAATAAACGTTCCAGAGGAAGCCCACCCAGCAATAAACATTGGCTCAAAACCACTATGAGGTGGACTGCTAATAATATGCCCGTCAATAGTATCATTCCCTAAATTCATCCATCCGTTTATCCAAATATTGTTACATTGGTCTATGGCTATATTAGCAGGAACACAGCTATTCGTTTCCTTCGCCCATACTACATTTCCATTTGTATCATATTTTGTGAGAAAACCATTATTTTCATAAGAAGCCACTGGTGATAAGAATGAAAAAGTGTCAAAGGTTACTGTTCCCAGCACAAAAACTCCAGCAATATAAGCATTATCACTGTCATCCGATACAGGACCTGTAACCCATATATTATTGCATGTTCCTCCTTCTTCGACAGCCCATAAAGGAATTCCGGAATTGTTTAGTTTAGCAAGGAAAATATGAGTCTTATCAAGGGAAGATGCGGTATCAGTAAGGATGCTACTTCCAAATACAAGCGTATCTGAAGAAAAAATGCCATCCAGATAAATATCATTTGAGTTTGTTACAAAAATTCCACCGGGAATATCATTTTTCATACCGCCATAACTTTTTGCCCATAATACACTTCCATTTGAATCCATTTTCGCTACTAATATATCATTTGAACTATCAGTTGGGTCATTGTTTGTAAAAGAAAATGAACCTAAAGTGGGATTATTGGTAAAAGGACAAGCAACGTAGATATTTCCTTGATTATCAGTAGCAATACCAGAATAATAACTGAATGAGGAATAAGTACCCATATCTCCTATTGACACAACATTTCCAATATTATTTGCCCACACAATACTTCCTGATAAATTATATTTAGCTATAAAAAACTGAGTATATGGCTTATGTGTATTTGTTAGTGTATAACTACCTATGGTGATGCTTGGATTTCGATAATAACCTAATTCATATAAATTGCCGGAATTGTCGGTAGTAATTGCCATCAAAAATTCACTGGGAATTGACCTTAACCATTGAAAGTTGCCGGCTGTATCATATCTGGTAACAAAATTGCTCGCCACACCATAGACGTGTCCAAATTTATCTGTAGCGCATAAATAGCCTTCATCTCCAGTTGAAGATGGTTCTTTTCCCCATTGCCAGCTCTGAGCATCGGAGCTGTTGCTAATAAATATGCCCCACAACAAAACAATAAACAACATCCCTTTTTTCATAAAAACAGGTTTTAAGTATATACAAATGTAAGATTTTAGAGTAAAATTGATTTAATGTATTTTATTACAGCATAATTTTCCATCTGAAAATTGTAATTTTGTTCGGTGGAGCAAAAAAATTACATATTGCAATTAATAAAAAAATCAGTGTCAGTCACCGACCCTGGCGCAACGTTGATTTTATATGGCTCCTATGCGCGTGGGGATTTCAGTGCCGATTCAGATATAGATGTTCTGGTGCTTATAGACAAAGATAAAGTCACAATGGATGACCGTAAAAGGATATCATCCTCATTATACAGTATAGAATTGGAAACGGGAATAATTATCAGTCCTTTTTTATCTTCCAAAAAAGCATGGGCAACGCATAAAATAACGCCTTTCTACGAAAATGTGATTAGGGAGGGAATTGTATTATGAACGCCAGCGAAAAGAAGGAATTGGTAAAATACAGAATTGGAAAGGCGAAAGATACTTTCAGTGAAGTTGAAGTGCTGATTCAAAACAAATTCCTAAATAACGCAGTAAACAGGCTTTATTATGCTTCTTTTTATGCAGTAAGCGCTTTATTCATAGAAAGGAATATTCAAGCTAAATCACACGCAGGAACAAAACAAATGTTCGGTTTGCATTTTGTTAAGACCGGCATTATTAGCAAAGAATCAGGCGATTTTTTTACACTTATTTTTGACATGAGGCATACCGGCGATTATGACGATTATATTATTTTTGAGCAACAGGAAGTTGTTTCTTTATTAAAACCTGCAATTGATTTCATAACTCAAATTGAAGAAATTTTATCCATAGATTAATTTTTTATAGTTATCATAGAATTGCAAGCCTGAATATTGAAGAAAGCGCCTTTTCTTTCAATAAAAGATATTTTTTTTGTGTAAAACATAAATTTTATGTTACCTTTGCAGTCCGAAAAAAAACTTAACCAATGCAAGCAGTAGCATTTATACACGAGCAACTTACCGGTAAGAAAGAATATCCCAAGTTTAAGGCCGGGGATAATATCACCGTTAATTATAAAATTACAGAAGGTAATAAAGAGCGTATCCAGTCATTCAAGGGCGATGTGTTGAAGCGCCAGGGACAAGGGTTTACACAAACTTTTACCGTTCGTAAAATGTCTGACGGCGTGGGCGTGGAGCGTTTATTCCCGCTGTTCTCCCCAAACATTGATTCAATAGTTCTGAACAAGTCAGGCCGTGTTCGCCGTGCCAAATTGTTCTATCTCCGCGAGCGCCAGGGCAAGTCTGCACGTATTAAGGAAAAGAAACAAATACATACTACAGCAAGGCCATAAGGTATATTCTAAAGCCATTGAAAAAAGGATACACAGTGTGTGTCCTTTTTTTGTACCTTCATATTACTAAGTAATATCTGCAAACGACAATTATGAAGCCAATCCTGCTATTTTTGATCATGGTATTGTCCCTTCATCCTGAATTTTCCTATTGCCAGAATAATCAATTCATACACACTATCCGGCTGGGCAACATCAGGACGACCCATACCATATACAACGGACATAGCGGGCAAACGGGCAAAATCACTTATGATGAATTACTTGCAAATTCCAAACTGGTTTGTGATATGCCGGGCTGTGCCGTGACACAATTTACCATTACGTTCATTCCTCCGGGCCGGGACCTGTTTGGCCCCTTTAAGACAAATGGCGCAGAGTTAACAGCACGTAATAAAGACTCCATAAAAAACTGGAAGGATACCTGGAAGAGTACTGATAAGAAAATTAAAATAGTCATTGAAGACATCCACATAAGCCGCAACGGGACAGACGAAACGATAAAAGGATCTCTGTATTATGAGTGCAAATGAATTTTATATATAATTTTTTGTCTCTGATGCAGTCTCAAACAAAAAAGTCTTTTTAGTTCTTTATGGTACATTAATACTATAATTTTGCCCATTAAACATGCTATAAAAATGTATTCATTTAACTACCTGAAAAAAAATTTAAAGAAAGACAGTTCAGGCTTTAAAAAAATAAAAATAGCATTACTTTCTGATAGCGCTTCACAACTCTTAAATAATGCTGTTAAGGGCTATGGTTATGAGGTCCAGCTGGATTTTGAAATATACGAGGCAGCATATAATCAGATTGACCTGCAGATATATGACCAGTCATCCGAATTATATGTTTTCAAGCCCGACTTCATCTTTATTAACAGATCTACTGAAAAGCTATTAAAAGATTTCTACAAAAAAAATCCGCATGAGCAGGGGCAGTTTTCGGAGCATGTATTACAAACAACTAATAAATATTACGATACCATTACAGCCAAGCTAAGGTCCAAAGTGATCATAAATACGTTTCCTGAAATAAACGATAGTGTATTTGGGAATTTTGCCGCCAAGATCAATTCGTCTTTTATTTACCAGGTAAGAAAAACAAATGTTTTATTAATGGACCTGTGCCGGCAAAAGAACGATTTGTTTATATGCGATCTGGCAAGCCTGCAGTCTGATTTGGGTTATCATTTTACATTTGACCCAAAAATGTATATAAATCCGGATATGGTATATAGTTTAGACTTTCTGCCATACATAGCGAAAAACTTAACGGATATTATACAAAGCATTACCGGCAGTTTTAAAAAATGCCTGATCCTGGACCTTGACAATACAACCTGGGGTGGTATTATAGGCGATGACGGGATGGAAGGTATCCAGATTGGTCATTTGGGTACCGGCAAAGTATTTACTGAACTGCAGTTATGGGCAAAGCAATTAAAACAAAGAGGGATCATCTTAGCCGTTTGCAGCAAGAATACAGAAGAAATTGCCAGGGAACCATTTATCAGCCATGCTGACATGGTATTGAAAATAGAAGATATTGCAGTGTTTGTTGCCAATTGGGAAACCAAAGTTGATAACATACGGTATATCCAATCCATACTCAATATTGGCTTCGATTCCATGGTTTTTGTTGATGACAACCCCTTTGAACGGGAAATGGTAAAATCAGGGATACCAGGTATCGCTGTCCCGGATTTGCCGGAAGATCCTGCTGAATATCTGCCTTTTTTAAGAAGCCTGAACCTGTTTGAAACGGCCTCGTTTACAGAAGAAGATGAACTGAGAACAAAACAATACCAGGAAGAAGCCCTGCGAAATATTTTGCAACAGAGTTTTGAAAATGAAAACGATTTCCTTGAAAGCCTGAAAATGCAATCTGAGGTTAAAGCCTTTGATAAATTTTCAATACCACGGGTAGCACAGCTGACACAACGCTCCAACCAGTTTAACCTGAGAACAGTAAGATATACGGAAGAAGATATTAAACTTATCAGCACAAACCCTGATTATCATACCATTTCATTATCATTGGAAGACCGTTTTGGAGATCATGGCCTTGTTTGCATTATTATCTTAAAAAAAGTAAATGACAAAACCCTGTTTATAGATTCATGGATCATGAGTTGCAGAGTTTTAAAACGCGGCATGGAACAATTTACTTTGAATGCTATTGTGGAACTGGCTTCTATTCATAATTTTGAGAAAATTACAGCCGAATACATACCTACAAAAAAGAATGCTATAGTAAAAGACTTATACCAAAGCCTGGGTTTTGAACAAGACAATGATAAATGGATTATTCATGTAAACGATTATATAAATAAAAATATATTCATAGCCAATAAAAATACATCGTGGATTTTAGCCAAATAATAAACATAGTAAACGAAATATTTATAAATGTCCTGGACGATAATAAAATAAAGCTGGGGCCAACCACAACTGCGAATGATGTAGAAGAATGGAGTTCACTCAGCCATATAGAACTTGTTGTAGCTATTGAAAAGCGATTTAAAATAAGGTTTACTACAGCAGAAATTCAAAATTGGAAAAATGTTGGTGAAATGTGTGAAACTATAGAGAAGCGATTAAAAGCTTAAAATCAATTGGAATGGCTCACCTATACTTTCCTATTATCTCATGGCATTTAACAATGAATAACATAAATAACTCATTTTACATATTAAATACAATTTACAGGTTTTAATGTTACAGCTGAAATATTTGATTGCCCGGTTAATATCTGCCTCATGGTTTGGCAATCTGGTTGGCCGGATACAAAATCAAAACATCAAATGGAATCAGCTTCGAATAAATGTAAATTCTCCATTAATTGTTGGAAAAATAAAAGCCTATTTATTCTGGGGTTTATATGAAAGTGCAGAGGCCCGCATGATTAAAAAATATCTTCCTGCCAACAATCTTCCTGTACTGGAGCTTGGGGCAAGCATAGGCGCGATTTCCTGCCTGATAAACAAGTATAAAAAGAAAGGTTTAAACTCCATTCATATAGAAGCTGATACAAGGCTCATTCCACTAATTCATACAAATCTGGAAGCAAATCGTTCCAGACATTATATAATAGAACAGTCTGTAATTGGGAAAAAAGGGTTTTATTTTCATATTGGTTCTGATAATACCGTTGGGAAAGTAATAAAAGACATAGATAATGCATCTTCAGCCTGCACACCATTGCATAATTTAATTGAGAAATATGCTTTAGGCGATTTTTTTTTAATTTCCGACATTGAAGGCGCTGAAGCCTTTTTTTTAATTGAAGATACGATTTCCCTCAAATATTGTAAAGTAATTCTCATAGAACTCCATAATATTGAAATAAATGAAAATTTCTATCGTATATCAGATTTAAAAAAGGCAA
>CAISOH010000363.1 GCA_903887005.1 uncultured Bacteroidota bacterium
CGCTGAATAAATAAAATGGGTAGATATACCTACTGAATTATCAATTTAATTGAATATTTTTGAAAAATTGATTTTTTACTTAAAAACTCATACATGGTAACCAAAAAAATCCTGATATACACAGCAATTTCGTCAACTTTTTTAGGTGCAATTACCACTTCATTTCTGATTAACAACAATATAATTTCAATTGCAAATGGAGCTCAGAACAGTTCTATGCAAATATTCCAGAAAAGTTCCGGACAGGAAAACAGTTCGCGTAACGAAAATAATAATTCAGCGCAGGGAACACAAAATATCACTTCTGTTGGCCAGCAAAACAGCGCCACAGGCGGAACACTGGATTATTACCAGAAGGATACACAGGGAAGCACGGAGGAAGGTAATTCGCACGTCAGCGCTGATAATCTACAGAACACATCTATTAATAGCATATTAAATAATAATTTTAATATAGGCACGCAAAAGGGTTATAAATTAATCAAACCGATGCTTTGGGCAAAGCCGGCAAAGGAATCTCAGGCATATTCCGGCCTAAAATCTCAAATCATTAACCTGGTAGAAAACGATGTGCGTCAGAATATTCTAACTTCCGCCTCTGTTTTTCTTTATAATTTTTCAGATGGAGAATGGACTTATATTAACCCCAATGAATCTTATAATCCCGGCTCTCTTATTAAAGTACCCATGCTGATTGCATATTTAAAAATGGCTGAAAAGGATCCTAGAATTTTAAATAAAAAAATATTATGCGAAAATTTTGGTTATATTCCAACTCAGACATTTGAAACACATGCCATTAATCCGGGGCATACCTATACTGTAAGGGAATTATTACATTCCATGATTGCATATTCAGATAATAACGCTACCAATTTATTGAATCAAAATGTTGACATAACCCTTTTTAAAAATGCGTTTACAGACCTGAATATTCCTGACCCTGATATTCGTGACTGGAATTACCAGATTACAGCAAAACGTTATTCCCGTTTCCTGATTGTATTGTATAATGCATCCTATCTTTCCAGAAGCTCATCAGAATATGCTTTGGGATTATTGAGCGAATGCGATTTTAAAGAAGGTATGGTAAAAGAATTGCCCTCAAATATTGCAGTTGCACATAAATTCGGTGAATGGGGCAATAATAAACTACATATACATGTTTTGAGTGAATCAGGGATTGTTTATTATCATGATAAACCCTACCTGCTAACTGTAATGACAAAGGGACCAAATGTTAAAGACTTAGGGCCGGAAATCAGCAAAATATCAAAGTTGACTTTTGATTTTATTTCTTCATTGGAGAACCCAAGCTTATAATAAACCCATTTTATTAACTATATTTACGACAATTTAATTGCGTATATTAATGGTAGGCCTTTGGGCTGCACTAATAAATTAAAATAATTGGAATACAAAATATTAGATAGCAACTTATCCGATTTATATAAGATTAGTTTATGTCAAAAAAAAGCATTTCCTAAATCCTTATTTACCGCATTGGGTAATAAGTATTTAATGAAAATGTTTGAATGGTATGTCACTTCTGAACACACCATTTTAATTCACATAGAAGAAAATGGCGCCTGCATTGGTTATTGCGGAGGAATGATAAATGACGGCAACCTTAAAATGGGTTCTATCAGTACCATTTTACAATATACATTTAAGGAAGCAATTATTGGTGTTATTTCAAAACCCTGGATAATTTTTCATACGGCTTTAAAAAATAGCTACCCGGTAATTTTTAAAAATATAAAAATGAAGTTGGGATTCAATAAAAAGTCTGCAATTTCTCATAAAAATAATAATGGAAAAGAATACCCCCAATTCGGTTTAATAGTGATAGGCGTTGATGGTAAATATCAGGGAAAAGGTATAGGCACACAGCTGCTAAATAAAATTGAACTGATTTCAAAAGAAAAAGGCATTAAATCTATGTATTTAAGTGTTTTTGCCAATAACCATCAGGCTATACATACTTATGAAAAAAATGGCTGGGTAAAAATTATTGATGCGCATAATACGCAAAGCATTAAAATGAATAAATCACTAATTAATCCTTAAGAACTTCCTGATAAATTAAATATCTTTCCTGAAAACATTCTTTAAATCAAGATAATCAAGGTAGTAAATTATTTTAACAGACAGACTGTTATTTTGAGGGTTTTGTATTGTATTATTCAGGTCATTAAAATAATTATTTACAATGTTTTGTCCTGAAGCATAAATACTGTTTTGATATACAATGCTGATTTCACTGCCCGGTTTGAACTGCCAGACATAACTCATATAAACATTGAATGTATTAAAGTTGATATTGTGATTTACATTGTAGTTCGTAGGGGTCAGTTTGCCGTCCATGCTTAAAAAAGCAAATCGCGAATAATCAGCCTGCGACCAATAATGCCTCGCATCTAATTTGAGTGACATTTTACTTGTGAAAATGTAGGCTGCATCAAGGGTGTTGGTAATGGTATTTATATCCCGTATCCCCAAATAAACAGAATCAGTTACGTTAGCTACGAAACCCACATCACCTTGTTGTTTTTGCCATGCAAAGGCATATTGCATAGAGAACTTGTCATTGAATCTATAATGTGGCGTGAGCGACCAATAAAATGCATTATGATTGCTTTCTGAGAACCACTTGTTGTTTATTTCTCCATCAAGTGCGAATTTTTTCCTGTAATCAGAAGAGAAAGTCCCCCCTAATGTATAATTCTGAGGCCGTATGTAATACCTGCCTGCGGTACGCGGTTCATAATAATCATTGATTTGCATCGGCTGACCAACCCAATAAAAACCCAATGTGAGATAGTTTTTTAAAACACCGCTATGCGAGCCGAAAATATCTGATTGCATAAAAACATTGGGGTTAAATACCCGGTAAATATCTGCGCCTATGTGATTATAAGCCGAGTTAAATATCCCAAAAGGTTTGTAAACACTATAGTATTCGTCAAGCATATAATAGGTAATGTTATTCCTGCCCAAATAACCAAGGTCATTGGGATTGAATCTGTCGCTTATTGAACTTGTTTTAATGTCCCATGTATTATTACCACTTAATTTTGCAAAGTCGAAATAATAACGGTAACCAACATCGGGCTTTGAAGTATAGTATAACTGGCTGACGTCGCCGGAACCGTCAATACCATAAGTGTTTGATTTATTAGCGAACTTAAACAGCATTGCCGTTACATCAGCATTATAGCTGTTTTCTTTTCTGGATACATTCGTATTTACAAAACTGACGTAAGAATTGTTCTTAAGCGCCTGATCGAGCACAATAACATTGTAATTAGTAAGAGGGGCCGTTTGAAATTGTCTTGTTTTTAAAGTAACAGTATCTTCTAAAGTAGCATAAGCAGGCGCCGATACAGCATTAAAGAAGCCTATCCCTAAATTATGCTTTGTTCTTCCTGAAATTTTTGTAGCATTATAGAGTTTTGTAGCAGAAGGGTTTTGTGTTACAATTTCATTGGAATCAAGATACCCTGATATTGCCCCGGATTTGACTGGTGCACCACCTACCCTTCTCGAATAAAACAAATCGTTTTTGTTGAAGAGAGCTAATCCCTCAGTAAAAAAATATCTTCGATCATCATATCTTACTTCTATTGGAGACAGGTTCAAAACTTTGTTATCAAATATGGTTTGTCCGAAATCAGGAACAAGTGTCATGTCGAGCGTAAAACTTTCATTGAAACCGTATTTAATATCCATACCACCGTCAACAGTATTAGTATTAGCCCCGGCATAATTTTGTGCGTAAGCAGATACATATGGCAGCAATGACAACCGTAAAGGTGATTTGATATCATGAATCCCATCCAGAATACCTGCCTGGCAGATACTATTCGATTCAGTTGGCTTTACTGTGTTCCAATAAGACGTTTCCCTGTACCTCCTGATATTCCTGAAGAAATTAACGCCCCAGCTTTGTACACTTTTTTTGGGAAAACGCAATGCGGAATAAGGTATCTTCATTTCCACACACCACCCTTTATCATTTACGGTTACCTTGGAATACCAGGCTGCATTCCATGCAGCATTTCCGCTTCCGAATTTTATAATCGCATCAACCTGCACACCTGCCGCGGTTACAGCGAATTCAGTTGCGTTCTGATTATCAGAATAAGTATCAAAAAACACTCCGAATTCATCAGTATTTCCACCGTCATCATCCCTTGCTGATAATTGCTTCAATATGCTGTCGGGACTGCTGTCATAAAGCATTGCACCAATGTAAACAGCATCATTATCATACAAAATGCTTACTTCTGTGCGCTGTGAAGAGGCTTGTCCGGGTATAGGTTTATATTGAATAAAGCCCGTTGCTTTTTCAGTTTTTTGCCAGGCAGGTTCTGTAAGTTTACCGTCTATTGTAATTTTCTCATCCGCCACACCGGTTTTTAATGTTCTTTTAATACACTGGGCAAAAGCAAGTGGCTTAAATACTATAAGTGCAAATAGAAGTAGCAAATATCTGAAACACTGTGGCACGTAAAGGAATTAGTAATTAGGAATCTGGATTGATGTAATGCGCATTTGATTTTCCATTCAAAAATTCCATTACTTTCTTTTATTGATTAAAAGCTGGAGGTAATTGTAGCTTTAACCCCGCTAAATGCAGGCTCATAACGGCATACGCCGCCAGTACAGTTAATGCCATCTACCTGTTTCACATAAGCTAATGAAAAACGATTAGCCCCCTTGGTGTAAGCAGCAAAGATGTTGTAATAATGATTTGATTTTGGTGAAAATCCGGGACCCGTATAATTAGGATTATCCGGGCCTTTATCAGGCGTGATATTATACATATCAGATACGGAGATGGACCACTTTGGAGCCAGGTCATATTCCAGCAAAGCAAAAGCCCATGAACCATAATCCTGTTTGGCATCCATATACTGCAACTCCGCACGGATAGATTTCTTTTCATTTATACGATAAGTAATCTCAGCGAACGGGGTTATGGCATATAATATCGGGTCCGGTATAGGCTTATTCTGATACAACGCAATATTGTATTCGAGGTATTGAGCTCCTAACTGAAAAATCCATGACTTAAAACCCTGGTAATAACCTTCAACAAATCCTTCACGGAACAACTCTTGATTATCAAGGGTATTAATATGGGTATATGATACCGTAAAATTGGTAACATCATTTGGCGACAGAAGCAGGTTTGCACCACCGGCAACCTCCGAAATATCCTGCGACGCAGGGGTATAGCGTGATATAAGTCGTTCCGGGCGAAGAACAGCTACCACAGGCTGCCAATTGACCATTCCATTCAATAGTATTTCATTAGGCGAAGTGCGCATTACAAAATCCTGTGTACGCTTACCGGTAAGGCTGAGGGCAATACCTTTCTTTCCATAATTGATTGAAGTGTATTCTACATTTCCCGGTTTATCAACAAGTAAGTTATTTTCAACAACAGCCTCATGTGTTTTATAATCACCTTCTGCATACCACGACAGGTTTTTGTAAGTAAGTGTATTATAGGCACTGAATGCATACATATTGTACATGGGCTCAAAGCGGGTTGAAAGATCCTGGGAATTGATAGAGGCTGCTACCTGGTTCATCGAATTAGCATCCAGTGTACGGTTGAGAAATCCGATGCCCGGAATAATATGCAACTTACCGGCATTGAAATCACCCTCAGCATTAAATCCTTTGAGTACGGGCCCATATCGGAGATTATTAACTGCATTATTGTTTTTTTGCTGCCCTGTAAAACCCTTCAATTGTATCTTATCAGTAAGTTTATACTTTAATTCAATACCTACCAACGCATTATCAATAAGCAAGCCCCTATCCTCATAGGCGCGGAAAAGAATACCACTCCCTACCTGGTCGTAAATAGAGCCTACAGTGATACTAAGGTCTTTCATATCTTTAGTAACACTCCATGCCCCAACCCCAAAGTCAGTACTGGCATTAGTTGGATTTTTGAGATTAGAATTATTGAATGCATCAGCGCGCACAAAAAAAGTGAACCCTTTAATGTTGTATCTCAAATCCAGCCAGCCATCGCTTCCGCTGAGGTAGTTATCATACAAAGGATTCCCTGATGCCTTGATATTAGTATCCCGTTGAAAAGAATTAAGGTTCATCATCAAATCACCAGAAAACGTACCTTGTGCTAAAATTCTGCCTGAGATTATTAGCAACAAAAATAAAATAGCCGATTTTTTCATTTAGAAGTGTATATTGTTAAAGTTTTTCCGAAATTAGTCGCTTAAATCAAATTTGGCAAAGTTTTCGCTTATTTATTTTAAAAACAAGTAATCATGAAAAAAATACTGGTAGCAGTTATAAGTTTATTTTTAGCAACAGCCTTACATGCACAGGAGCTTCCTGAGACACAAATAAAAGATGTAAACTCCGGGAAGAAAGTTTCTTTTAATCAAACCTTTGAAAAAGGGAAGGTTACACTCATCAGCTTTTGGGCTACATGGTGCGTACCCTGCAAAAAAGAGATTAAAAATATATCGCTGAAGCTCCCGGAATGGAAGAAAGAAGCTGATTTTAATTACATGACCATATCCATCGACGAAGCCCGCGCAGAAGGCCTTGTACGCACTTATGCTATTTCACAGGGATGGACTTTCCCTTATTATATTGATGCTAATTCAGATCTTAAACGCTCGCTTAGCTTTCAATCCGTTCCATTTACTATAATTATTGATAAAAATGGTAAAGTCGCCTTTACTCACACCGGCTATGAAGAAGGTGGCGAAGCAGAGGTATGGGCAAAAGTGAAAGAACTGGCGGCGGCTAAGTAATGTAGTTGACAGTTTACTATTGGCTGAATAATTTTAAAAGGAAACAAGTTATTTACTAAAATACTTATCCTGGTTCCCTATTTATTCTCTCTATTATAGTTTGTGCAGAGGCGGCATAATTATATTTTTCCAACAACGGTTCCAAATCCGGTAATTTCAGGTCGTTTCCTGCTGTGCTGTTTAGTGTTTCGCTAACGCTTTTAATATCCGTTGGGTTGCAAAAACAAGCATACTTATCATAAAGTTCCCGATAAACCGGAATATCGGAGCATATTATTTTACACCCGTAAAAGAGCCCTTCCAGCAAAGGAATGCCAAAACCTTCGTAAACAGATAATGAAGCCACTATTTCCGCTTTTTGATACATGTTAATTAACTCCTGTTCTGAAAATCCCTGGTAAATTTTAATATTGTTATCAGTCAAGGTGCTCTCATCAAGATTGCTTTCCCTGAAAACCTTATTTTTATCCCCAATAATCACCAATTGATATTCATCATTTATTTCGCTATGTATAAAAGCTGAAACTAAATTCTGATGATTTTTCCGGATATTAAATGAACCAACGGACAAAATAATTTTCTCCTTTTTTACCTGATTAATTAACTTTCTATCCAACATGCTTTGGGATATGCCATTGTATGTTACAGATATTTTAACAGGAGATACATTGTAATATTTTATTATTTCACCTCTCATTGTCTGGCTAACTGTAAAAATATGCCGGCACCTTTTAGCGAGGCGCGGAATGAGTATATTATACCACATCGAAAATAGCTTTGAATTCCATTCAGGATGATGGTAAAACGCGAGATCATGAATAGTAATGAAGTTGTTACTATAGAGCAATGGCGCGGTATTGGCAAGATTTAAAAGTGGTGGGTATTTTTGTTTGGCCAAATACATAGGCAAATCAAACTGCTCCCATAAGTGCCCTTTATTGCGTCCAATTATTTGAACGTCAAGTTCCTCCGCTATATCATTAAATAAAATATTTTCCGGACAAAGAAAAATAGTTTCGGGATATATTTTTTTTATTTGCCGACTGCATTCAATTGCATACCTTTGCACACCCGAAAGGGGTTGCGTCAGAAAACGGGCGTTTACAACTATTTTCATTTATGATTTAACCGGAAGATTTACTTCCGGATGCAAAATATCAACAAAATCCACAACGTGCAAAACATCACGCGTATATATGCGCTGAGTAAGCGAAATGTAATATTAAGATACAAAAGTTCATTGGTTGGCTTTTTTTGGGGGTTTTTCAAGCCTTTATTGTATCTGCTCATTTTTATTATGATATTCAGTGCAGCTTTTTTACAATCAAAATACTTCCCTTCTATTAATGATTATATTATTTTTATCAGTGCCGGACTTATTTTTTGGTTTTTCTTTTCCAATGTTACCAACCAGGCTATAGGTAGTATTGTAGGTTCCTCCGGCTTAATAAAATCATTAAATATTCCTATCCTTCTTTACCCGCTTTCCGAAATAGTCAGTGAGCTATTCAACTTTTTATTAACACTGGTTGTTTTTCTGATAGTGATGTATTGGTTTGGCATCTCTTATAATCTCAGAATGTTGCTTATTATACCATGTACTTTGCTATTCAGTATCTTTTGCCTCGGTATTATTCTTTTTCTTTCTTCTTTGAATGTATTTTTCAGGGATGTAGGTATTATGTGGGGTACCATCCAACCTGCTATTTTTTACATGACCCCGATTGCATACCCCGAGGGCCTGATACCCGAAAAATACAAGCTAATAATAAAATGTAATCCCGTTTATTATTTTATTAAACTTGGCAGAAGTATTTTTTATGACCCTGTTGCACCACCTGCCGCACAGTGGTTACACTGTGCGATAATAGCAGTTATTATGTATATTATTGGCGCTTTAGTTTTTAACAAACTCAAAAATCAATTTATTTCAACTATTTAATTGCCCGGAATGAATCCTGAAATTCTCATTAAACTTGAAAATGTTTCTGTTAGCTTCTGGCAGAACAATCTCGGTATTCATTCCATTAAAGACCTGGTAACTAAGCGGAAAAACCCTTTTAAAAACAAACCTATCCTTAAAAATATCTCCTTTGAAGTGAAAAAAGGTGAGAGCATGGGAATTCTTGGCAGAAACGGATCAGGAAAAAGCACATTACTACGTACTATTGCAGGGCTTATTAAACCTCAGGAAGGAACAATAACCGTTAATGGCTCTTTTGCTCCGATACTTGCTATTGGCGCAGGATTGGAAATGGAACTTAGCGGCTATGAAAACATCTCCTTACTATTGTCTTTGTACGGAACTGCCAGGAAAAATGTAAATTCAATAGAAGAAATAAAAGATTTCTCCGAACTAAGCGACGAAGTGCTTAGTATGCCTGTGAAACGGTATTCATCAGGAATGGTTGCCCGTCTTGCATTTTCTATATCATTAGCTAATGACGCAGATATTCTCATTATTGACGAAGTGCTCGCTGTGGGTGATCAGGGTTTCCAGGCCAAATGCATGGAAAAAATATACAATATAAAAGCCGAAGGAAAGACAATACTTTTTGTTTCCCACTTCCCGGAAGATGTTCTGAAAATTTGTGATACGGCCATTTTATTAGAGAATGGATGCCTTACACATTCCGGGAGCGCCGAGGAAATAGGCACTAATTACAAACAATTATTCTAAGTTAATTTCAGTTACTTTTCATACATTTTATTTACCGTAAAATGTTATTCAATACTACATTACAATAAAAATGAAGAAAAATTTCGCTAAGGTTTCAAGCCCTGGCCAAAGTAAATTTAAAAGTTTATTGAACCTGGCCTCATTTGTATTAACAAAGCCAGGCTATGAACTATTAAAGAAAGTAGTAAAAAAAATATTAATTAAAACCGGATTAAGAAAAGAAATTCATACCGGGTATAATGAATGGATAACAGCTAAATTAGATCCTGTTATCCTGAAAAAGGAGTTCGATAGCACTTACAATTATCTGAAAATCAAACCAAAGATAAGCATTATAATACCTGTTTATAATCCGCAAGTCGAATATCTTAAATCTGCTATAAACTCAGTCATTGGGCAGTCTTACACAAACTGGGAATTATGCATTTCTGATGACTGTTCCCCCAATCCTCAAATAAAAATATCGCTTGATGAATTCAGGAAACAAGACGAACGCATTAAAGTAATTTTCAGGGAGAAGAACGGGCATATTTCCGCCAATTCTAATTCTGCTTTATCATTGGCTACAGGAGATTATTTATTATTCATGGACCATGATGATCTGCTTACTCCAGACTGCCTTTTTGAGTTTATAAAGCATATCAATGCCAATCCTTCAGATCAGCTCATTTATTCGGATGAAGATAAAATTGATGATTCCGGTACTTATTCTTTTCCACATTTTAAACCTGACTGGGCGCCTGATAATCTTTCATCCAGAAATTACATGGGTCATGTAATCGTGATTAAAAAAGATCTGATGGACCAGGTAAATGGCTTCAGGGAAGGCTTTGAAGGCAGCCAGGACCATGACCTTTTGCTTCGTGCAACAGAACTTACCAACCACATAGGCCATATTCCTAAAGTATTATACCACTGGCGTATCCACAATCTGTCTGTTGCAAATAATACTGATGCTAAACCCTATGCTTATATCGCCGCTAAAAGAGCTTTGGAAGAAGCAATGGTACGAAGAGGCACCCCTGCTATAGTCGAAGATATTCCTGGCATACTGGGAGGTTACCGCATAAATTATAAAATAAAATCCTTTGGAAAAGTAAGCGTTATTATTCCTACAAAGGACCATGCTAAGTTATTGAAGATTGCAATTGATTCTATTTTACAAAAAACAGACTATCCGGATTATGAAATTATTGTGCTGAATAATAATAGTATTTCAAAAGATTTTTTTGCATTAATGATGGAATACGAAGAAAAATATGCTGATAAAATCCGTTGTGTTGAGGCTTCTTTTCCATTCAACTTTGCAAAACTTATAAATTTAGGCGTATCCGAAAGTAAGGGTGAGTTTATTCTGATGTGCAATAATGATGTGGAAGTTCTGAATAATGATTGGATGACCCAAATGGTATCATTTGCACAACGTGAAAAAACCGGGGCTGTTGGCGTAAAGCTATTATACCAGGATAATACGGTGCAACATGCGGGAGTGGTGTTAGGGCTAGGGGGCGCTGCAGGCCACGTATTTGTAAATATGGGCAGGAATGACCGCGGTTATTTCAACTATATACAATCAATCAATAATTATTCGGCTGTAACTGCTGCCTGCCTTATGTGCAGAAAAAACGTCTATAACGAAGTTGGCGGAATGGATGAACAGCTTGAAGTAGAATACAATGATGTTGACCTTTGCCTGAAATTTTTAAAACATGGCTATTTTAATGTTTATATTCCTACTGTAGAATTATATCATTATGAATCCGCTACCAGGGGCCACCCATTTCAGAGTAAGGAATCATGGGCGCAACATGAACATGATTTTGGCATTTTCAGAAGCAAGTGGCAGCAATGGATAGATAATGACCCTTTTTATAATCCTAACCTGAGCATAGAATGCACAGATTTTCAATTAAAAAGAGATGCCTAAAAAACGTCAGTTCGACGGTTTATTGTTTGAAATTCAACCAATAGTAGATTAAAATCCCGATAGGGATGACATTATTATAGAAAATGAAAATGATAAATGGCAAAACCCTGGAAGGGTGACATAAAACACAGGTTATAGATAGTTGCAACTTATTGGTTTTCAGTGATTAGACCTCCAAACTCACGTTAATAACTAATAAAATAAGCCTGCCTATTGATTTTTGTTTATTTTTATAAAGTTTCATGAATCAGTATATGAAAAATAATAAAGCATTCTGGATATTATTCGGGCTATTAGCCATTTTGTGCTTTATAATTTTTAAAGATTATCTTTTATTAAAAAAAGCTTACTTCTTTTATGATATTTGCAGCGATGGGTACTATGGAATTTATCCGGGTATCTATAATGCAGCAGATTGCATTGCTAATCAGGGTATTCCAAGCTGGTCATTTAAAGTAGGAATGGGGCAGAATATTTTCCCAACTGTTTTCCACGACCCTTTTGATATAATTTTTTATATAGCCGGCAAAAACAATATTGTTCCATTAACTGCTTATGTAGAGGTATTAAAGATCATACTTACAGGGTTGATTTTTTATAAATACTTAAAACTGCTGAATATATCAGATTATGTAGCAGTCATTGGCAGTTTGTTATTTGCATTTTGCGGTTTCATTACAGAAGCAAACGCCTGGTTTATGTTTTCTTTCCAGGCATTCAACTTTGCAATCCTTTTATATGGTTTTGAATTATTTTTCACAAAGAAAAAATGGTTCCTGCTTTCTTTTGGTGTTTTCCTGTTTTGTATTTCCATACCTTTCAATCTCTCGGTTTATGGAATATTCATGGCATTTTATGCCGTTTTCCGCCACCTTCAATCCGGAAAATTCAATTTCATAAAACTCAGAAATTTATTGATCCGATTGCTCGGGATTGCTATAGTCGGCATGTTGCTTGCAGGGCCGCTCTTAATGCAAAATGCCTGGTCTTTATTACAGAGCCCAAGAGGGTCAGATCCAAATTTTATTAAAAATAACATCTTTTCACTCCCTGTTTTTAAAATTAGCGACAACTTACAAATTGGCAGTTCTATCATGCGTTTCTTTTCGAACGATATTTTAGGAAGCAGTAGTTATTATAAAGGCTGGGATACTATTTTAGGCGCCGGGTTATTTTATTGCGGACTATCCTGCTTGTTATTGTTACCACAGGTATTCCAGTTTTTATCCAAAAGAGTTCGCATATTATTTATTATATCTATCACTCTTTGGTTGCTTCCTATAATTTTTCCATTTTTCAGATTGGCTTTTTGGTTGTTTACTGGTGATTATTATAGAGACTATTCGGTATTTGTTGCTTTTATGCTCATCTACTATTCCATTCATGCTTTGGAATTTATAATCCAAAAACAAAAATTAAATATAGTTGTCCTGGCAATTACGTTGGCAATATTGTTAGCTATCCTTTATCACCCTATACTAATTGACAAAAACATTATAGATAAAACAATTCAGCGGTTTGTAACTATAATGCTTATTTCTTATAGTATTGTTTTAGTGTTAATGAACCAATTTAAAAAATTCCGCTTTCTGAAATATGTTTTTATTATTATTATTTTAACAGAAGCAGGTTATTCTGGCTGGGTTACTGATAATAAGCGTGATAGCTTTGGCATGGAATGGTTACTGAACGCAAAAGCTGTTTATAATGATTATTCACTTGATGCTGTAAAACATCTGCAACAAATTGATGGTTCTTTTTACCGGATAGATAAAAATTTTTATCCATCCAGTGCCCGGTTCGCTGGCCTGAACTTTAGCCAGGTACAGGGCTACAATAGTACTTCTGCCTACAACTCATTCAATCAGCTTTACTATATCAGGTATCTGCAATTAATGGGGGTAGTTGATAAAAACAAAGAAGAAGAATCGAGATGGGCAATTGGCTTGTTAGATAATCCAATATTAGAATCAGAAAATAATGTAAAGTATTTTTTAAGTTTTCAGGGAAAGCGCCCTGTCTGGGAGGGTATGTGGGATTCTATTGGCACAAAAGGCGAAGGGGATATCAGGGTTACGATATATAAGAATAAGTATGTGCTTCCTTTCGGGTTCGGTTACAACCATTACATAAAAGAAAGCAATTTCAATCTTGCTTCAGCCGCACAAAAGAAATTTATCACGCTCCGGGCATTTGTAATAAAAGACAAAGATGTTGCTAAGGTAGCAAGACTGAAGGAATTTCAATTAAGCGACACCCTTACCGGCGCACTTGGCCTGGATGCCTTCATAAATGAACTGGATGCCTTGAAAAAAGATACACTGGCTCTGACAAACTTTGATGACACCCGATTTTCCGGCTACGTCAACCTGACTGAAGACAAGTTGATCTATTTCCCAATCCCCTATGATGATGGATGGCAGCTTGATGTTGATGTTACCGAAGTAAGGCCTTTTGTGGTTAATGGCGGCATGATGGGTGTTTTTATGTATAAAGGCAAACATCATGTAGAACTCTTTTACAAACTTCGGTTTATGATGAAAGGTGGTTTGCTGAGTTTATTAGGCATCCTCATTGTATTTGCAAGTATTTGGCGCTCGCATAAAAAAAAAATACTGGAAAAAAGACAAAATCTACTCCTTTATTTACATGATATAGAGAATAATAAAAAAAGAAGAAAGAAAATATTTTATTGGCTTTCCTTCCTATCAATATTATCAATATTTTTTATTTTTCTAAAATGGAAAACAAATACAGCCTATGGCGATGACCTTGGATTCTTTAAATTTCATTTTACTTCTAATGACTTTTTGCCAAAAACGGATTTGGGGATATCTTTAGGGAAATTCCGGCCTGTACATAGCATAACCTGGAAATTACTGGTTATTACATTCGGAAAAAATTTGACTTATTATTATTGCTTCAATATATTTATTCAGGTAATCAATACTTTTATTTTTGCAAAATTGCTCAATTTATTTTTAAATTCCCCTATCTTCTCTCTGTTGTTTAGTTTAATAATAGGCCAGTCAAGATTCGCATTTTTTAGTATTACCCAATTATTTAACGGTGGCGCATTAGAGGGTTTGGCATTGGCGTTTTTCCTCTTGTCCTTGTTTTTTATAATGAAGGCAATTGTGAAAAATAATGATACAAATTCCCGAAAAGAAATCCTTTGGAGTATTGCATTTGCAAATTTAGGCATATATACGCATGAAAGATACATTGTACAATTCCCTTTCATTATATTAATAATTATATTTTTACCGCAATTAAAACTTAAACAAAAAATCAATTTTAGTTTTTGGGCCTTTATTTCAGTAGTAATAAATATTGTAGTAAAAAAATACCTGCTGTCTTTGCCTTTTTTAGTGGGGACTGCCGGTCAAAAAATACAA
>CAISOH010000364.1 GCA_903887005.1 uncultured Bacteroidota bacterium
ATTTTATGAAAAAATATTTATCTCTTTTCTTATTATATATATTCCCCGCAAACGTGGGTTTGGGATTGCTGTTTTTCAGTACTGGTGCTCACGTCGCTCCCCCGTTCGGCAAGCTTACAATGACAGTCTATCCTAATCCCTAATAATGGGCTGTTTACGGTTAATGTCTCTTCTGGTACAGAGGAAGAAGCGCGCATCATCATTACCAATGCAATGGGCCAAAAAGTAAAAGAAATAACAACCCTCACCAATAGGCCAGAGGAGCTACAACTGAACGGCCCACCGGGCGTTTATTTCATAGGGGTAATAACCGAGAGCGGGAGATGGGTAGAGCGGGTGGTGGTTAAATAATTGCTCAATGGCTTAATAGGCCAAATTCCCGCTGATTAGAAAAATACAGGTAATTCCAAAAATACAAATACGACGGGTAACCCTTCATTAAGCATATTCAAAATACAATACCCGAAATATCCGGTGAATTCCCAATTTCACGGTAGAGACGCAATGCTTGCGTCTCCGGATAATATGAACAGGTATATTAAATAAAGATATAACTATTAATAGTGCCCACTGGTCCAGGGTTATTTACAAAAATAAAAAAGCATATCACTGGTCGCAAGCGTCCGCTTCGTCCATTTATGTGGAAGCGTCCGCTTCCGGAAATTTCCGTCTGGCGCGGGTGTTCCGGAGGATCACTCGTACCTGCTAATTCACCCGGTCTGTTGCAAATCCCGTCTATCCGGTGCGACCGGTATTCAAAGAAATTCAGTTGAAAATACCGTTCTCTGTATCCGGTTTCATCTCAATTCACGCTGATTTCAAAAAATGTCGGTAATTCCCACAATAAATTTATACAACCGGCAACCCTTCATTAAACCATATTCCAAAAAAATAAATTATACAAAAAATTTGGAAATGTCAATAATTATGTCTATTTTTGTCCATAAATTTCAATATTATTATAATTATTTTTAATGCTATAAAATTTCACAGCGCAGGTGTAAGCAGAAAAAAACGTGGCAACAATGTGCAAATGATGTGATATTCATGTGATATAGAAAAATTACAAACAATTGATAATCAACTACTTATTTTTCACATTGTCACACTTTATTTTCTTATCCGCCGTAGCTTTTTCAGCGTAGGAGGATTTTCGGAAAATGTAAAATTTGTTTTAATCATAATATTATACCTAATCACCGATCAGTCGATGAGCAAAAAGTCATCATAAGTTTACCGAAGGGAGCAATCCAAATTCCAATAAATGTGGCAAACAGAATGTGATAACAATGTGATAATGATGTGACAATGAAAAATTACAAACAACTGAAAATCAACTACTTATTTTTCACATTATCTCATTTTATTTTCTTATCCGCCGTAGCTTTTCAGCGTAGGAGGATTTTTGGAAAATGTGAAATTGATTTTAATCATAATGTCATACCAATACCCGCGGTAAATTAGTCCAAAAAAATGCGGGTCATTGATAATACCTCCCTTTTAGGGTCGGGGCTTATCGGCAAATGAGTTTAGACTAATTTAAAATGAGTATTTGTAAATGTCGCCTCCCGATTCTTTGCAACAAAAAACACATAGAAATATAAGGCAAATATTTATAAGTGATAAACAATGAAAAGTTATTAATTTTTATTATTAACTTTACATTTAAGTCTCCTACCTGATTTATTATCTTTTGTTTATTGTTCTTAAATAACAACTAAAGTTATTTTTATGAAACATTCATTTCTATCCAAACTTGCCGCTTGTATCTCCATAGTTATTTTTACAGGCGATGTAAATGCCCAGCTGATAAACTGCAATATTTTCATGCAGGGAAATTACCTGGAATTAGGTATAAATAATAACGGCGCTTTCGGCACCAGTGTCAATGCGCCTACCGGTTATCATGCCAATGTGTATGATACCATGTATAACCCCTGCACCCTGTCATTCAGCGTACCCTTGGGACTTGGATTTGTGGCTGACCCATCAAAGACAGGATGGGCTGCTTATTACGGGGATTTCATCATGCCTCATAACCCTCATGAAGGATGGGGCATATCCGACAATTCAGGGACCGGGTTCGCATACGCGTCCTACTATCATACAACAGGCGCATCCGGATTTTCAGGCCCTGTGACCGGCGCCAATACTTCCTATTCGGTATCAGGCAGCGTTAAAACAGGCGTTTGGGCTGGTTCACTGACCACAGACACCCTTTCCATTGTGCAGACCACTACCATAGATACCGCAAACCTTTACCTGTTGCAGCATATCCGGTTTTACAACCTGGGAAGCAGCGTGATTGACAGCTTCTTTTATTTAAGAACGGTAAATGCCCATAGCGATGAAACAATATCGGGGATTTACAATACCCTGAATAAAATTGAGCATCAATTGCCAAATGTAAGTAACCTTACGGTTGTTTCCGCATCAGGAACTGTGGATACAACCGCTTACATTGCACTTGGCACCAAAGACCTCAGGGCACGTGGCTTTATTATCAGGAATGCCGCATTACCACCATCAGGAACATTCGCTTCTATTTATTATGGCGATACTGTTAATTATAAATACGGAGCATCCGACACATTAACTGAAGACGGCGGCATGGGACTGATATTCAGGTTTGCCGGAGTTGGCCCCGGTGATAGTATAACCATTGACTATGGCTATTCCTTTAAAGGCGGGATATTAGATACCGTATTGCACATTGATACAGTCGCCCATTCAACATTGCAAATAGTAAACATTGACAAGGCAACTAACATAGTCATTTATCCGAATCCGGCAAAAGACGAAATAAATATTAGCGGTCTGCGCCTGGGCGACTACCTCACTATTTATGATGTTTTTGGCAGAAGCATTTTACAAAAACAGGTAACTAACGGGCAATCTGTAAATACAATTTCTACCGGCAATTTATCTTCGGGTATTTACATACTTGCGATAAAAGATTCAAATGGAAATGTGCGGCTAAGATCAATGGTAAGGAAAGAATAAAATCCGGAATTATTTGCAGTGAAGTAATTAATAGCTGAACTATTTTATGAGAAATCCCCTACGGTCTTTACTGTTTTTAGTTGCCTTTATTTCCGGGTTAATTGATACTGTCTTATTACAGGCGCAGACCATTACCACTATTGCCGGTGGCGGTTTGGCTGGTTTAGGGGATGGCGGCCCGGCTACTACGGGAAAACTGAATACACCAACAACCATTGCTGTTGACGCGGCGGGAAATGTATTCATTGCTGATATGGGAAACGCCCGTATCAGGAAAGTTGACCCGGCCGGAATTATTACCACTGTTGCGGGCGGCGGCGCGGGTGGCGATGGGATACCTGCGATCTCAGCAATGTTGCACCAGCCAAACGGCATAATAGTTGATGGGGCCGGCAACCTTTATATAGCGGAGATGGCCAGCAGCGGCGGTTGCCGCATCCGGAAAGTAAACACAGCGGGTATCATTTCCACAGTTGCAGGCACAGGCACACCCGGTTTCAGCGGCGATGGCGGTTCTGCAATTCTCGCAAATTTAAACCAGCCTTCGGGCGTTGCGGTTGATAATTCAGGTAATATTTATATTGCCGACTGGGGAAATAACCGTATCCGGAAAGTAAATACTTCCGGTATCATTTCTACAATTGCGGGCGGAGGGTTTGCATTAGGCGATGGCGGGCCTGCCGTTTCTGCCATGTTAAACAATCCTTATAGTGTGTCGCTGGATTTTTCCGGCAATTTGTATATTTCAGATGAACATAATTATCGCCTCCGCAAAGTTGATTTATCAGGTATTATTACTACCGTTGCAGGCACAGGAATTGCCGGCGGCACCGGTGATGGCGGGCCTGCCATTGCCGCCCTGTTTGATGAACCGGATGGAATAGTAGCTAACGCGGGCAGCCTGTATATTGCTGATTATTCAAACAACAGGGTACGGACAGTAAACCTCTCTACAGGCATTGTAACTAATGCAGCAGGAACCGGAACCGCAGGTTTTGGCGGCGATGGCTTCCCTGCAACAACAGCTCTCTTAAATGGGCCGTCTGGTGTGGCGCTCGATGCAAACGGCAATGTTTATATTTCCGATTTTGGCAATAACCGGATCCGTAAGATCAACATCAACAATCATATCCCTGCCTTTACCGGGGGGCTTATTCAGCCCCTTATTATTTGTCAGAATGCAATATCCGTACCCATTGATTCTTTATTAGCTATACAGGATTCAGATATCGGGCAAACTGAAACATGGGCGCTTTTAAAAAGCCCTAAACACGGTACAGCAGCAGTATCCTATACTACTGGTTCTACAGGCGACACTATCATAACTTCAGGTTTGACCTACACACCAACCTTCGGATTTTTCGGTAATGATACATTCAAAGTAAAAGCTGATGACCGGATCTCCATAGATTCAACTACAATAGTTGTAACCATTAAACCTTTACCTAATCCGGATCCCATAACAGGCCTTTCAGGTTTGTGTATCGGTTCCTCGACCCCATTAACAGATGATACTGCCGGGGGCGTATGGAGCAGCAGTAACGGAAGGGCTTCAGTATCCCCGGCAGGGATGGTGACAGGCTTATTTTCAGGAAAAGACACTATTATTTATTCCGTTACAAATACATGCGGAACAATTAAAGTTTCTAAATTAATCACAATAGATACTTTTCCATATGCCGGTATCATTAAGGGACTTTCCACTGTATGTGTTGGCGGCGCCATTGTCTTGTCAGATTCCATTAGCGGAGGCGTATGGAGCTGCATTAATTCCAATGCCAAAGTTCTTTCCGGAATAGTTACCGGCCTGGCTATTGGCGTTGATTCAATAGTTTACAGCGTTTCAAATACCTGTGGTACTGCAAATTCTTACCATACCGTTACTATGACCATTACAGTACCACATACTAACCCTATTACCGGTTCAGTAAGTGTATTTTGCGCCGGTACATCTATTACATTATATGAAACAACAACAGGAGGGGTATGGGGCAGCACGAATCACAATGCTACTGTTTCCGGAGGTATAGTTACCGGCATGTTTGGGGGGCTGGATACGATTACTTATACAATCAGCAACACCTGCGGATATGCAATTTCCACCTACCCCATTACCATTAATCCGCAGCCTAACCCAGGTACTATTATTGGAATTAATCACACCTGCCCGGGGTTTACGGAAGTTCTTTCAAATTATGTGGCAGGCGGTACCTGGAAAAGCAGTAATAATTCAATTGCCACAGTTTCAGTTTCAGGTATTGCAAAGGGGATATCGCAGGGTGCAGTTTATATTAGTTATACAACTACCAATTCCTGTGGTACCTCTGTTGCTAAATATCTGTTTACCGTACTGTCTCATGCTGAATGCTCTGCATTCGTACATACCGTTGAAGAAAATTCCCCGTTGAAAATCTACCCAAATCCAACCTCAGGCTTATTTACTATAGAACTACACGAAGCAAATGCAACCATAACTATAATGGACATCTATGGCAAAACAGTTGAGACAAGGGAGACCTCCTCTGCAATAAATTCATTCAACTTAAATAACCTTGCTAAAGGCACCTATATTGTCAAAATCAAGACGGCAGAAATGACGTACCGGGAAAAGATTGAAGTCTGGTAACTATTGATAGCAGCATCGCAAAGAATAAATGAGACTACAATAATTTTTTGTTGTTTATTAATTTTCAGTTTATATTTGCGTGTACATTTTTCATGCAATAAGCATAAAAGCCCGGTTTCTACCGGGCATTTTTTTTGTTGTTCTGTGTCTGTTATCCTTCAAATAATTGCAGCTTATTCAAGTTCCGGTACAGCCCTTCTTCTATAGTAATCAATTCCTTATGAGTGCCGCGTTCTTTTACTTTGCCGTCCTCGAGCACTATTATCTGGTCTGCTTTACGTATGGTAGAGAGGCGATGCGCTATTACAAAAGAAGTGCGGTTTTGCATCAGGTTTTGAAGCGCTTCCTGCACCAGCGATTCAGATTCCGAATCCAGCGAACTGGTTGCTTCGTCCAGCAATAATATAACGGGATCTTTCAAAATTGCCCTTGCGATCGCTACCCTCTGCCGTTGCCCTCCCGAAAGTTGTATGCCCCGCTCACCAACCATAGTATAATACCCTTCCGGGAAGCTGGTTATAAAATCATGGGCATTTGCTTTTTTTGCCGCTGATTTTACTTCATCAAGTGTTGCCTCCGGTTTTCCGTAAGCGATATTTTCAAATATGTTTCCTCCGAATAAAAGAATATCCTGCGGCACAAGGGCCACTTGTTTGCGGAGCTGGGTTAATGGAATGGAAGCTGCATCCCTTCCGTCAAATAGAATCTTCCCTTTATCCGGTTCATAAAACCGGAGCAACAGGGAAATCAGCGTACTCTTCCCCGCCCCGCTCTGTCCTACTATTGCTATTTCCTGCCCGCTCTTCACCTCAATACTGATATCCTTTATCACCTCAATATCCTTCCGGGAAGGATAACTGAATTTAATTCCCTGTATAGAAACATTGCCTGACAACTTAAACTCTTTCTGCAACTGGCTGTTTACAACAGATACATCTTCGCTTACTTCCTTCAGTAACTCCCGTACCCTTTGGGTAGCGCCGAGTGTCTTTTGAAGCTGGGCATATAACTCAGCAAAACCTGCCAAAGTCCCCCCGACAAATGCCGTACATATTACAAAAGCAGTAAGGTCTCCGAACGATAACCGGCCATGCTGCATCAATCCGGCGCCATACCAAACCACCAGAACTATGGCGCCAAATACACTAAACAGCATAGATGAAATAAACAACCCTCTGAATCGTCCGTTCCTGATTGCCAGTTTTACCAGGTTACTTATGCTTTTATTATAACGGTTTATCTCATACCATTCATTAGAAAAAGATTTCACATTAGCAATACCCTGTAAAGTTTCCTGTACTACTGTGCCTGATTCCGCTAACTGATCTTGCGCCTCCCGCGATAGTTTCCTGATAAATTTACTGAATACCAGGGCGATTACAATAATAACCGGCACTACAGAAAGCATCAGCAAAGTCATTTTCGGGCTGATATACAATATAAATGCCACACCAATAATGAGGGTTAACAACCCCCTCAATATTTCAGCAAAAACTGTAGTAACCGCATCCTGTATCTGCGATACATCGGCGGTTATCCTGCTTGACAGTTCCCCTACCCTTCGCTGCGCAAAGAAATCCATTGGCATCATAATCATACGCCGGTATATATCTTTTCGCATATCAGCAACAGCATGCTCCCCTACAGATGTGAAAAAATATATGCGGCAAAAAGAAATTACCATTTGAATCAGCAGTAACCCAATCATTACAAGGGCTATGGTACCTGGCCCATAAGAAAATGGACCGGTAATAGTGCCATTGGCGCTGTCAATGAGCCTTTTGAGCAACATCGGGAACAGCATGGTAGTGCCACTGGAAAGCGCGATAAATATAAGCCCCGTTATAAAATGACCTTTGTAAGGACGCAGGTATTTCAGTATCTCCAGTGCCTCCTGTACGGATTGCCTGCTTATTTTCACTTTGGGTGATTCTTCTTTATTTGTATCTCTGGTATTGTCTCTTGGTCGGGCCATGTTGCAAATTCAAAAGTCAAAAGTCAAAAGTCAAAAAATTGAAACCTGAAAACAAAGATTTCAACCGGGTGCAAAACTACTCCGGATTGATTTGCTAAAGCGATTTTTTCGGTAAATCATCATTTTAAGCCGGTCAAAACAAAACCCTCCATAACAAATTACAAAATACTAACTACTAACGGCTCTGTACTTCATACTTTTAACTTTTGACTATAAAAAAAACACTATTTTCGTGCCATGAAAAAAACATTGCTGATAACAGGTGGGGCAGGATTCATTGGCTCACATGTAGTACGGTTATTTGTTGAGAAATATCCTGATTACAAGATTGTGAATCTTGACGCGCTTACTTATGCCGGTAATCTTGAAAACCTGAAGGATATTGAAAATGCGCCGAATTATGTTTTTGTAAAGGCCGACATTACCAATGCAGAGGATATCTATGCAATATTTAAGCAATTTAATTTTGACGGCGTTATCCATCTTGCCGCCGAAAGCCATGTGGACCGCTCTATAACTGATCCCAACGCATTTATACAAACAAATGTAATGGGCACTGCAAACCTGCTAAATGCCGCGCGCCTGGCTTGGAAAGGGAATTTTGAAGGCAAGCGTTTTTACCATGTTTCAACCGATGAAGTATATGGCTCATTAGGCGCTGAAGGTTTTTTCCTGGAGACTACCCCTTATGACCCGCAATCACCCTATTCCGCATCAAAAGCCGCCTCCGACCATTTTGTAAGGGCTTATGGCAATACTTACGGACTACCCTTTGTAATCACCAATTGCTCTAACAATTACGGGCCAAATCACTTCCCTGAAAAGCTTATCCCTCTTTTTATTAATAACATTTGCAACAATAAACCGCTGCCCGTATATGGTGACGGAAAATACACCCGCGACTGGCTGTATGTTGTGGACCATGCACGGGCTATTGACATGGTTTATCATGGTGGCAGAAACGGGGAAACATATAATATCGGCGGTTTTAACGAATGGCAGAATATTGAACTGGTAAAGCTGCTGTGCAAAGAAATGGACGAAAAACTGGGCCGTACTCCCGGTGAATCCGAAAAACTCATTTCCTATATAAAAGACCGCCCCGGACACGACCGCCGCTATGCTATTGACGCCAACAAAATAAATAAAGAACTGGGCTGGTACCCTTCCGTAACATTTGAAGAGGGCCTGAGCAAAACTATTGACTGGTACCTGGCAAATGAAGAATGGCTTAATCACGTTACCTCCGGAGATTACCAGAGTTATTATGCAAAGCAATATGCTGATAAAGGCGCGTCTTCATTTTATGGAGAATAACCTGGCTGGCGAATAAACACAATTCATATAATATTTTATAAAAGCTCCTGCATTTTGCCGGAGCTTTTTTGTTTGGAAAAAACTATAAAAAAAACTGAATTATTATTTTATGGAACCAAAAAAATGAATAACTTGCATTTGATAATTTGAAGAATCCTGTTTTGTGTAAATTATTAAGTGCATAAAATAAATTCCTGACCTTATGAAACTTAAATATACCCTACTCTTTTGCTTCTTATTTTTGGGTACCTGTTTCACATCAAAAGCCCAGAGTTTTACTCCTCCCAATTTAGATTTTGAGCTGGGCACTACTGCTGACTGGCTGTATTATAAGGGAACAGTTGCTCACGGGCCGGTATATTCATTGAGTCTAACACCTCCAATTCCAGGTCTTCATACAATTACTTCAGGATCTGGTGTTGATATTTATGGCGGATTTTCGATTGTTGGTAATGGCCTTTATTCCCTGAAGATAGGAAAGGATTCAAGTCTGAATAACACCGATGCGGCAAGTTATAATATTCACATTCCTACGGGAGGAACTTATAGTGTTATTTACCATTATGCGGCTGTGCTGGAAAATCCCGGCCACTCAATAAGTCAGCAACCGAGGTTTGAAGTAAGTGCTGTTGACTCAGCCACCGGAATAATTTTACCGCTTAGTTTATTTAGCCTGATACCTACAATGCCAGGGTTTATAATTTCAACAAAATCACCAACCGTGCTTTATAAAACCTGGACTACCGGAAGTTTAAACATGGCCGGATATGGAGGACACACAGTGATTCTTAAATTTATTGGTGCCGGATGCTCTGCCAGTGGACATTTTGGTTACGCATACATGGATGTGAGCAGTTGTTTTTTAAGCGGTTTACAATTGTTATGCAATGATACCTCCGCGACACTAATTGCTCCATCCGGTTATTCTGCCTATCAATGGACTGATTCCCTGACATTCACTAAATCTTATGGCACAACCCAAACAGTTACCGTTACTGCGCCAACAGTGACAACCACATACGCGGTAATTCTTACACCTTTTACAGGTCATGGCATCACTGATACTTTGTACACAACAATTCTGCCACCTATTTTAACTCACCCAAGTCGCGATACTGCAATATGTTTAGGTACCAGTATTTCCCTCACTCCGGCAGCAATTGATCTTTTGCCATTGACCTATAGTTGGACGCCATCAACAGGACTTAGTTGCACGACCTGCGATACAACCATAGCAAGCCCTCCGCTCGGCATTACAAAATACATGATAACTGTCTCAGACACTTTAGGCTGTTCCGTAACCGATACAATCAATATTACAGTAGATCCTGCAATCCCGGCTATAACCGGTACAAAAACCATATGTACAGGTTCCACAACAACATTTAGTGACGCATCAACAGGCGGTACGTGGACCAGCGCATGTACCCCGGTTGCAACAATTGGTACTTCTTCCGGAATAATTAAAGGAATAACAGGGGGAACAGCAACCATTACTTATACTCTTGGTTGTTCAGTTACTACTACTTCTACTGTATATCCGACACCATCTGCTATTACCGGCGCTTCAACAATCTGTACAGGGTATGGAATTTTATTAAGTGATTCGGTTAGTGGAGGAGTATGGAGCAGCAGTAACACTATGATTGCCGCTGTTGGCTCCACTTCAGGCTATGTTACCGGCATATCCGCAGGCACAGCAACTATTTCTTATACCATTGGCTTAAGTTGTACTGCATTAAAAATAGTAACTGTTAATCTGTCCCCGGCACCTCCAACCGGTATTACCACTATTTGCGTTGGAGGAACAACTGTCTTAAGTGATGCTACAATTGGTGGACTATGGACCAGTGCAAATACTGCGATTGCTACGATTGGTTCAACTTCGGGGATTGTTTCCGGCACTTCTGCAGGTATAGCAACTATTTTATATACACTCATTTCAGGTTGTTATTCTTCGGTAAATATCAGAGTCAATCCTTTACCGCCCGCTATTACAGGGAAAACAATTACATGTATTGGATCAATTACAATACTATCTGATACAGGTTGGGGTACATGGACAAGCAGTAGTACGTTGATTGCAACAGTTGGCGTGTATTCCGGAGTTGTCAGTGGTATTTCTTCAGGGACTGCTACCATAACCTATACGCTTTCTTCCGGGTGTTCGGTATATGCAACAGTAACTGTTCTCCCTTACACTCCAACTATCACAGGCACTCCACATGTCTGTGTAGGTTCTACCACCACATTAAGTGATGCTATTTCTGGCGGCACATGGAGTAGTAGTGCACCGACAATTGCTACAGTTGGCTCTGGGACAGGTATAGTGACCGGAATATCAACTGGCATAGTAACTATTTCATATGCAATTCCGGCAGGTTGTATGTCATTTATTACGGTAACCGTCACTGCCGTTAGTGCGGCTTCATCAACAACATGCGGTGACCTGTATACCTTAACAGCCACCGGTGGTTCTGCTTATTCATGGGCTCCGTCAACAGGGCTTTCCTGTTCTACATGTTCAGTAACAACTGTCAGCCCATTAACAACGACTACCTATACAGTTACCGGAACGACATTGTGGGGTTGCCCCAATACCGCAACCGTTACAGTAAATGGCGACCGCATATTCGGACACATTACCTTTGGCGGACTAACACCTGATACTTTAGACACGAAAGTATGGCTGATACAATATAATCCGCTTGATAGTTCAATCAAGGCATTGGATTCCACTTTGACTTGTGTTGCTGGTAGTATCACTTATTATGAATTTGATACTGAACCATCCGGGAATTACATGGTGAAAGCAAAACTGCTCTTTGGCAATCCGCCCGGCAGCAGTGGTTATGTGCCTACTTACAGCTTATCAACGCCGCATTGGGATACTGCTGCTACCATCACTCACACGGGCGGATCTGATTCTTTGCATATAACCATGGTATATGGCACTGTACCAACCGGACCTGGATTTATTGGGGGATATGTATATTCCGGTGCAGGGAAGGGAACTTCAGACGCCCCTGTGAGCGGCATGCTAATATTCCTTGAAAATGCCTCATCTCATGTCTTAATCCACACCTATACTGATGTTACAGGAGCATACTCCTTCACTAACCTGGCTTACGGCGACTACCTCATTTATCCTGAAGATTATGATTATAAAACCAATTATGCCTCAATTATACTGAACGATGCAAATCCATCTGCAAAAAGCGTTGATTTCAGGCAATATCTTACTTCAAGAATCATTATACCTTATACTTATCCTAACAATATTACACCAATATCTTCTAACAAGGATTTTTCAATATTTCCTAACCCCACTACCGGCAACCTGAATATTCAATGGACAAACCAATTAATTGGAAATGCTGGTATTGAAATAAATGATGTGTTAGGCCATAAGCTATTCAAGTCTGTTATTAATATGAATACCACAACCGGGCAAACTCAAATTAAATTAAATGAGTTGGATGAGGGCATTTATACGATTATTATAAAATCTGAAAGTATTAATTATTACGACAAACTTATCATTAACAAACAATAAAAACTTTTTAATCAAATCTCTCATCTTAAAAACCACTAAAAATTGACTCTTATGAAACCGAAAAATGTATTCCTGTTTTCCCTTTTATCCATGGGAACCTGTCTGACATCCAATGCCCAGCTTTGCCCGCCAAATATGGATTTTGAATTGGGCACCACGGCTGACTGGACCTATTATAAAGGTACTGTTGCCACCGGCCCGGTATTTACGCTCCCAACTTCTCTGCCTGGACCGCCCAGGCTCACACTTACTTCGGGTACCGGTACGGATGTTTACGGTGGGTTCCCTGTTGTTTGTGATGGTTCGTATTCTTTTAAATTAGGAAAAGATACTGTATTGTATTGCGCAGAGGCCGCAAGTTATAACATTCATGTACCAGCTACAGGTGTGTATAATCTTGTTTACCATTATGCTGCCGTACTCGAAGATGCAGGGCACACCCCTTCCAATCAGCCGAGACTCGAAATTAATGCCACAGACTCTGCAACCGGGACCGCATTACCTTCCGGTTCAATTACGATCATGACTTCCACAGTGCCAGGCTTTATTCATTCAACTGCACCTCCTCCTGCTCCCAGTGATGTATATTACAAACCCTGGACAACCGGAAGTATTAGTCTTGCAGGATATGGTGGCCATACAGTTATGATCAAATTTATTGCCGGCGACTGCGGCACAGGCGGGCATTTTGGGTATGGGTATATTGATATGAATTGTATTTTTTCAAGAGGTGCTCTGCTACCTTGCAAGGCAACAAGTACGACACTTGAGGCGCCCATTGGATATGCTTCCTATAGCTGGAAGGATTCCTTAACATTCGGCACTTCTTATGGCACTACACAAACCATAACTGCGTCCACCCCGCAAACCTATGCGATAATAATGACGCCTTATGCGGGCCACGGATCAACAGATACCATGTACACAACACTTCTTCCATCAATGACAACTCCTCCAATTACCGGTTCTACGACAGTAGGGGTCAGCCATACTATTAGCCTCACCGATGCTATAACAGGTGGTACCTGGAGCAGCAGCACAACTACAATTGCCACAGTTTCTCCATCAGGAGTTGTTACAGGGGTCGCTACCGGAAGTGACACTATATTCTATGCAGCCGGAGGCGGTTTATGCGATACCTATACTGTTATTACAGTTACATCGACACTGGGCGCCATAAATACTAACGGCACCGGAACTATTAATCTTTTCCCTAACCCTGCAAAATCCCTGTTAAGTATCAAATGGGAAAACTTAGAAACAGATAATGCGAATGTGGTAATTTCAGATGTTACAGGGCGTGAATTATTAAGATCCGCTCTGGAAATAAATGAAACATCAGGTCAGTCGCAAATAAATGTAAGTGCTTTGAATGAGGGTATTTACATGATTACCATTAAGTCTGATAACATTAATTATAGCGGGAAACTGAGGATAGCGAAATAGCAGCAGTTTACTGACATAGTTTTCAAACGCTGACCCCGGCCCTGAAAAAGGCCGGGGTTTTTTAATTGCATGAACCTTATATATATTAAAAAAAATTATTAAAATAATCTATG
>CAISOH010000365.1 GCA_903887005.1 uncultured Bacteroidota bacterium
AAAAAAATATAATTAATCTATTATAATCTGAATAAAAATAATTAACTTGCATTTTACAATATAATAATTGTATATTTTATATGCATCACCTCGCTCTTTCAAAAAAATACATCCTTATGAAACTAAAAAATACCCTCTTGCTTTCCTTTTTATTTTTGGGAACCTTTTTCACATCAAAAGCTCAAAGCATTTTTGCTCCTAATTTGGATTTTGAGATGGGCACTACAGCCAACTGGATTTACTATAGCGGCACAAACACAACACCATTTATGCCCGGAAGTCCGGTTTGGACCCTAGTCACGTGTGCTCCTGTACCCACGCTTCATACAATAACCAATACTTCCATGCCGCCTGACAAACTTGCATTGATCCCTGTTGTTGGCGATGGTTTTTATTCTCTTAAATTAGGAAAAGATTCCGCGTACTTGAATGCTGACGCGGCAAGCTATAATATTCATGTACCTGTAACAGGCGGCACTTTCAAGGTTACTTACTGGTATGCGCTTGTAATGGAAGATCCCGGGCATCCGCCCAGCATGCAACCACGATTTGAAATCAACGTTACAGATTCCAGCTCTGGCCTTTCCATACCTTGTAATTCTTACACTATGATTGTTGGCGCACCTGGTTTTTTAACTTCCACCAAAACAGGTATATCGTACAAGCCATGGTCGCGGGGCATAATTGACCTTAGTGGCATGCCGGGTAAAACAGTTATCATTTCGTTTAAAGTTGGTGGTTGCACTGCAAAAGGCCACTTTGGATATGCATATGTTGATATGAATACGGGTGTTTCAGGTATTACTACTCCACCTTGTCATGCTGTTACGGATACACTGGCAGGCCCGACCGGTGATTCATTATATTACTGGACGGACTCTGCTACATTTACCGCTACTTACGGCACATCGCAAACTTTAGTGATCCCCTCCCCGACCGTAACTACTACCTATGCCTTAATAGCAACACCTTATGCGGCGTATGGGTGCCCCGATACCTTGTTCACGACCATACGGCCCGGCTTTGCCACAAATAAAAGTCATGATACTACTATATGTACAGGAACAAGTATATCATTAGCAGACGTAGCAACAGGAATTTATGCTCCATTTACTTATTCCTGGTCGCCATCAACCGGGTTAAGTTGTACTACCTGTAGCACTGTTACGGCAACTCCTCCTGCCGGAAAGACAAATTATTTAGTTACTGTCAATAATTCGCTGGGCTGTTACACAACAGATACAATTAAGGTCTATGCTGTTTCATTGCTGAGCGCGATTACTGGGACAAAGAGTCTTTGCACATCCACAACAAGCACACTAAGTAATTCAGTCAGCGGCGGTTCATGGACAAGCAGTAACACGGTTGCCGCAACTATCGGACTGTCAACAGGTGTCGTTACTCCATTGAGTGCCGGCACTTCGGTAATCACTTATTCAATTGGAGGTAGCTGTATGGTTACCACTACGGTAACAGTTCACGCAAGTCCGGGCCCGGTCGTTGGGGCTGCTGTTATATGCACCGGATCTGCAATTACTTTGAGTGATGGCATTGGTGGCGGATCATGGACAAGCAGTAATACAGCAATTGCCACGGTTGGTTCATTGACCGGGACAGTTACGGGATTAATCAGCGGGACTGCTGCCATAACTTATTCAATTGCAGGTTGCAGCAGCTTAACTACTGTCACCGTTTGCACTATGCCCGGCCCCATTACCGGAATTCCCAATATTTGCTCAGGCGCTTCCACAACCTATACGGATGCCGTCAGCGGCGGTTTATGGACAAGCGGTAATATGGCCGTAGCCACTATAGGTTCATCAACAGGCATTGCTACCGGGTTAAGTACAGGCAGTTCGGTGATAACATACACAATCGGTTCATGCGAGGTTTATGCCACTTTATCAGTCGATCCCGCGCCCGTACCTTTCACAGGGTATAGCGGCATCTGCACAGGCGCAACGGCAACTTTAAGCGATGCGGTCAGCGGCGGCTCATGGACAAGCAGCCTTACCTCAGTAGCCGCTATTGGCCTTACTTCAGGTATTGTTACCGGCATCAGCGCGGGCACAACAAGTATTACCTATGCAATCGGAGGCTGTATCATTTATACTGCGGTAACGATCAGTACCTCCCCCGGCCCAATAACCGGAGTCACCGGTATTTGCGCAGGTGACACTAAAACTTTAAGTGATGCTGTAAGCGGCGGGGTGTGGGGCACAGGCAGCACTTCCATTGCTACAATTGGCGCTACGACCGGCATATTATCCGGCATATCAGCCGGGACAGTGTTTATATTCTATACTTTTGGTGTTTGCTCTGTAAGCACATGGATAACCGTCAATCCATTACCAGCAAGCAGCGCTTCATTATCATCTATCTGTAGCGACAATGATACCCTTTCTGCCAGCGGAGGTGCAACCTATTCCTGGTCGCCATCCACTGGTCTTTCCTGTACTACGTGCAAAATTACAACGGTCAACCCATCGGCTACAACTACCTATACTGTTACGGGTACAAATTCATTCGGATGCTCAGATATTGCAACCATTACCGTCAATGGCGACCGTATTTTCGGGCATATAACTTTTAGCGGAACACTCCCTGATACTTTAGATATGAATGTATGGCTGATCCAATTTAATCCCACAGACAGTTCTATTACTGCACTTGATTCAACTATGACATGCGTCACCGGGGGCATTAATTATTATGAATTTGATCATGAACCAGCAGGGTACTATATGGTGAAAGGAATGCTTTTGTTTGGAAATCCTCCGGGCGCCAGCGGATATGTGCCAACTTACAGCCTGTCAAGCCCGCATTGGGATTCGGCAGCTACAGTTTCGCATTCAGGCGGGTCAGATTCTATGCATATTACTATGGTATATGGAACAGTTCCTGCAGGGCCCGGCTTCATTGGTGGTTATGTGTATTCGGGTGCAGGAAAAAGAACAACCGGAGATGCACCTGTCAGAGGGATACTGATATTCCTTGAAGATGCTGCATCGCATGTGTTAAGCCATACTTATACCGACGGCACAGGCGCTTATTCATTCAGTAATCTCGCTCTTGGAGATTATCTCATTTATCCGGAAGACTATGGCTACAAAACTACTTATGCAGCTATTACTTTAAATGATGCTAATATATCAGCCAACGGCGTTGATTTCAGGCAATATCTTACCTCAAAAATCATAATACCTTATACTGATCGTACCGACATCAAAACAATATCTTCCAATGGCGACCTTAAAATATACCCTAACCCAACTTCCGGTGAACTGAATATTCAATGGACAAACCAGCAAACCCGGAATGCAGATTTAGAGATAACAGATGTAATTGGCCGCAAGCTTTACAAGTCAGTTATAAGCATGAATGCATCATCGGGACAGGTCCAGGTTAATGTCAATGGTTTGAATGAAGGTGTTTATATGATCACTATTAAATCAGATTATATTTATTATTGCGGGAAATTGATGATACAGAAATGATACTTAACTAAATCAACAAAATGATCATGGGCCAAAAAGGTCGAAGTGCTCACAGGTGTCCCACATCTTTAAGATGTGGGACACCTCCGCTCCATACCAAAACCCGTTGTTATGACTTATAATAAACACACTAAATTTTCACCTTATGAAACTCAGAAATGCATTCTTGTTTTCCCTGTTATTTTGGGGAACATATTTAACTTCAAATGCGCAAGGCCCTTATCCTCCAAACCTGAATTTTGAGACAGGCATCACATCGGGCTGGACCTGTTATAAGGGAAAGATCCTTACAGGGCCGGTATGGAGCCTTACAACGTGCACTCCGGTACCTACCTTGCATACTGTTACTGCACTTCCTGACACCGATTATTACGGAGGATTCCCTGTCGTTGGAGCTGGCCTGTATTCATTGAAAATAGGCAAAGACAGTGCAGGTGGTAACGCAGACGGGGCCGAATATCATATACACGTTCCGGCAACGGGAAATTTTGAACTTACTTATCGTTATGCCGTTGTGATGGAGGATCCTGGACATTCAAGTACCCAGCAGCCAAGATTCCTGGTAACCTTTTCCGATTCGGCTACAGGGACAATCATGACTTGCAGTTCCGCTACTTTCGTTGCAGGTGCATTGCCGGGTTTTTCGATATCCTCTCTTCCTTCAAGAACAGGAACAGGTTATGATGTATATTATAAGAATTGGACTACCGCATACGCGAACCTTGACAAAATGAGCGGAAAAACAGTTATTGCAAATTTTAAAGTTGCCGGATGTGTACCAGCTTCTCATTGGGGATATGCTTATCTGGATTTTGATACGGGATACAGCTATGGGCTTATAAGAACTTCATACGCTGCCTGCCATGCGACCACAGACACACTTACGGCGCCTCCCGGGTACTCATCCTATCAATGGTATGATTCCGCAACATTTACACATTTATACGGCACTACCCGAACAGCTGTGCTGACAGTACCCACTGTAGCCACAACTTATGCCGTAATAGTTATGCCTGCTGTTGGCTTTGGCTGCCCTGACACCTTATATACAACTTTAATAGCTTCACTCTTTACAAATCAAAGTCATGATACAGCCATATGTTCCGGAACAACTATATCATTAAAAGCAGGAGCGGCAGGAATTCATAAACCGATCACTTATTCCTGGACACCTGCTTTGGGTTTGAGTTGCTCAACCTGCGATACGGTTACTATGACCCCACCTACCGGAACAACAAAGTACGCTGTTACAGTAACTGATGCCACAGGTTGTTCAATAACGGATACAATAAAGGTCTCCTCTTATACTGTGCTTCCGGCAATAACCGGAAGTACATCGGTATGCATCGGACTGACTACTGTATTAACTGATGCCGCGACAGGTGGCAGTTGGAGCAGCAGCAATACTGCGGTAGCCACCATTGGAACTTCTGTTGGTTTGGTAACCACGGTATCTGCCGGCACTGCAAATATTACTTATTCACTGGCCGGTGGTTGTTTTGCATTCACAACCTTTACTGTACTTCCAATACCCACAATAACCATAACATCTTATTCGTCGTGCAGTAATGTGGATTCGCTTGTTGCAAGCGGTGGCGGTCCATTGTACATCTGGTCTCCCTCTACAGGACTTTCCAGTCCTCTTACTGCAACCACACTTGCCAGCCCACCCGTTACCACTACCTATACCTTAACAGCATTGGGGACATGTAAAAGCAAATCCACCATTACTGTGAATGGCGACAAGATATTCGGGCATATTACTTTTGGCGGGCCTACTCCTGATACTTTGGATATGAAGGTATGGCTCATTCAATACAATCCGGCGGACAGTTCTATAAAAGCAGTTGACTCTACCCTAACCTGTGTTTTTGACAGCATGACCTATTATGAGTTTGATGGTAAACCTTCAGGCAACTATATGGTGAAAGCAAAACTGCTCTTTGGCAATCCGCCGGGCAGCAGCGGTTATGTGCCTACCTATAGCTTGTCCACCTCGCATTGGGATTCCGGGGCAACGGTAACTCATGCCGGTGGATCAGATTCACTGCATATCACTATGGTTTATGGAACTGTACCGGCAGGACCGGGTTTCATTGGCGGCTATGTGTATTCGGGTGCCGGAAAAGGAACAACGGCAGACGCTCCTATGGGTGGAATGCTCATTTTACTGGAAGATGCGGCATTTAATATTCTAAGCCATACCTATACCGATGGGACAGGTGCCTATTCTTTCGGCAACGTGGCTTATGGCGATTACCTTATCTATCCCGAAGACTATGATTACAAAACCACCTATGCCCCATGTACAATAAACGATGCTAAACCGGCTTTAAACAGCGTTGACTTCAGGCAATATCTCACATCAAAAATCATTAAACCTTATAAGTTTCCCAATGGTATAACACCAATATCTTCAAATAAGGAACTTATCATTTTCCCTAACCCAACATCCGGTGAACTGAATATTCAATGGACAAACCAGAAAATTGGAAATGCAGATTTAGAGATAACTGATATAATTGGCCGGAAGCTTTACAAGTCTGTTATTAATATGAATGCATCATCGGGACAGGTCCAGGTTAATGTCAATGGTTTGAATGAAGGTGTTTATATGATCACTATTAAATCAGATTATATTTATTATTGCGGGAAATTGATGATTGAGGAGTAACCTTTTTTGAATATTTAATTTTTTAGAAAACTTCCTCTCAATAAGGACGTTTTCTATATGTAGGTATTCCATTGATAATGAGAAATCAAGATAGTTCAGGAATTGTAAATTCCTTTAGTTATCATTGACTTTAGAAGAAAATGGATTTAGACTAAAATGTAATCTTAATAACCAAACAACAGATGGCAATCCAAATTACAAATTCCTTATTCCCAATTCCATTAAAAGTTCCGTCTTTTTGCGTAAGTTTGTGTTCAATAGTATTTATTTTTTAACAATTAGCAGTTTAGTACAATAACCGGTGCAGGGTGGCGACAACGATAGTTGGGTGTCTTTTTTTATTTTTTTGGATACGGTTCTGGAAAGGCGCTCTATATAAACATATTTAAATGGGATGTGGCAATTGTAGCTCGGGCGCCAGTGGCAAACCGGGCGGCTGCAAAGGCAATGGTGGATGTAGCACCGGCGGATGTAACCGCCTTAACGTTTACGACTGGCTGGCAGACCTGCCGCTGCATGATGGCGCTAAACCGTACCCGGTTATTGAGGTGTCTTTCAACAAAGGAAGCCGGAAGGAATTTTTCCGCAACAATACGCACCATATACTCGAAAAGGGCGACTGGTTTGCCGTAGAAGGCGTTGGCGGCTATGATATCGGGCAGGTCAGCCTGACGGGTGAACTCGTGAAACTTCAATTGAAAAAATACGGAGTACGGGAGGTTGAGGTCAGTAAGCGTGTGCTGCACCCTGCTACTGATGAGGAACTGGAACAGAGCAATAAACAAAAAGATCGTGAAGCTGAAATGCTGGTGCGTTCCCGTGCAATAGCGCGCAGCCTGAAACTGGAAATGAAAATTTGTGAAGTAGAGATCCAGGCTGATAGTAAAAAAGGCACTTTCTTCTATACCGCCGATCAGCGCGTGGATTTCCGAGAACTGATAAAGCTGTTTGCCGGGGATTTCAAGATGAAGGTGGAGATGAAGCAGATAGGCGCCCGGCAGGAAAGCGGAAAAGTGGGTGGCATTGGTTCATGCGGCCGCGAACTTTGCTGCAGTACCTGGCTCACTGATTTTAAATCTGTAAATACCACTGCTGCCCGTTACCAGAATCTCTCCATCAATCAAACCAAGCTGTCAGGACAATGCGGCAGGCTGAAATGCTGCCTGAACTATGAACTGGATACTTATATGGACGCCTTGTCCGTATTCCCGGACCATGCGGATAACCTGGAAACGGTAAAAGGAGTAGCCCACCTGCAGAAAAGAGATATTTTCAAAAATCTGATGTGGTATAGCTATTCAGATAACAACAAACAATATCCTTTAAGCATAGAAAGAGTAAAAGAGATACAGAAAATAAATAAACTGGGCCAGAAAGCTGATGAACTTCAGCCTGTGGAACTGGAAACAAGGGACAGCAAGGCCGGCATAAAACCAGATATGGGTTATGTGAATGATGTGGGCCAGATAACGCTGAAAAACCTGGAACATAAGAATAAAAAGAAGAAGCATGGCAGCGGTAAGGGTGGTGGCGCAGGCCAACCACAGCAACCACAGGGAAACAAGGGTGCAGCTCCGGCAGGAGGCCAGCCTCAGAAACCCAAAGGAACTCCCCAGCCAGGCGGCCAACCCCAGGGAAACAAACAACAGCCAAACAAGAACCCCAATCAACAACCGAAACCATCTGCTCTTAATGCAGGCGGTGACAAACAACAACCTAAGCGGCCAAACAAGCCTCAGAACAGGCCACCACAGCCCCAAGCCCCAACAGGTGAAGGCGCAGCGGCATCTGATAGCCCAAAACCGCAGCAAGGCAACAAACCGCCCCAGGGCAACAGGCCGCAGCAAGGTAACAGGCCACAGCAAAAGCAAAACCAACCAAGAAGGCCAGATAACCAGTCTCAAAACAGACCACCGAAGCCACCGGCTGAGGAGAAAGCAAGTGAGTAGTGAGTGCTTTTAAAGTGGTAATCCTAGGCAGAAATTTCAATAAAACCAAAACCGGAACAGAACGTTCCGGTTTTAGTTTTTATCGTTTGCACCGGAATAAACGGCTGCTGAATATTAATTGGCGTATTCGCTCATGAACTTTATACGCATCATTTTGAGATGCTCGATGCTTACGTCCCTGTCCTTAAATTCTTCGAAGGCATGGTCCATATCGTCATCGTGGCTGCTGCGGAAGTAATCGAAAATGTCATCCTGTTCATCTTCATCCAGTTCCTGCTCCAGGCAGTAATCAAGATTCAGACGGGTACCACTGGCTACTATGGTTTCCATTTCCACGAGCAGGTCGGCTATAGAGAGCCCCTTGTTTTTAGCAATGGTTTCCAGCGGTATCTTTTTATCAATATTCTGTATGATAAATACTTTCATACCGCTTTTATTAACCACACTTTTCATTACAAAATCGTCTGGTTTTTCAATTTCATTTTCCTCTACATATTTAGCAATGAGGTCAACAAATTTTCTGCCATAACGTATTGCTTTTCCTTTACTTACACCCTGTATCTTCTCCAGCTCTTCAAGTGTGGTAGGATAATTGGTAGCCATATCCTGAAGAGAGTTTTCCAGGAAAATAACAAAAGGAGGAAGATTCTTTTCCTTAGCTACCTGCTTGCGTAAATCTTTCAGAATTTCGAACAATTCAGGATCCGTGGTTGCAGGGCCGCTGCCGCTTAATTCTTCATCATCGCCACCTGCCGCTTCCTCATATTGATGATTTAGCGACACCATTATGGAGTAAGGTTTTTTCAGGAATTTTTGACCTTTCTCAGTTATTTTCAAAAGACCATATTCTTCAATATCTTTCCGGATCATACCTTCCAGCATCATCTGCCTGATAAGTGAATTCCAGAAATTAGAATCCATTTTCATCACCAGCCCTTTGCCAAATGACTTGAGCTTATCATGCCGGAATGTTTGTATCTGCGGGTTAGATTTGCCAAGTATAATATTTACAACATAATCTATTCCAAAGCGCTCATCCAGTTCATTGACTGCGTCCAATGTGATTTTTATACTATCCTTAACTTCCAGTTTTTCTTTAGGGTTATTGCAATTATCGCAATGCCCGCAATTTTCCTGTTTGTATGACTCCCCGAAATAATGGAGCAATAGTTTACGCCGGCAGACACCGCTTTCCACATAAGCCAGCGTTTCAGATATCAGTTGCCCGCCCATTTCGCGCTCGCTTAATGGCTTGTCGCGCATCAGGTGTTCCAGCTTCTGCACATCCTTAATGGAGTAATACAGAATACACTTACCTTCCATGCCATCACGGCCTGCACGCCCGGTTTCCTGGTAATAATTCTCTAATGATTTTGGAATATTATAGTGGATCACAAAGCGTACATCCGGTTTGTCTATTCCCATACCAAACGCAATCGTCGCCACTATCACATCCACTTTTTCATTCAGGAACTGATCCTGGCGCTGCGACCTTAGCGGCCCTTCAAGCCCTGCATGGTATGCCACGGCAGTGATGCCATTGGCCTGTAATGTATTGGCAAGTTCTTCTGTCGTTTTCCGGTTAAGCGTGTAAATAATACCGCTTTTCCCCTTCATGCCGGTGATGAACTTCACCATGTTTTTGAGCGTCTGTTCCTTAGTGCCCTTTGGAATGATCTCATAATACAGGTTGGGACGGTTGAACGAATCAATAAAAATATTTGCGTTCTGGAGATTCAGGTTTTTTACTATATCGTCCTGCACCTTTGGCGTAGCTGTTGCGGTGAGGGCTATGATAGGCAAGGCAGGATTTATCATATTGATCATGTCCCTCAGCTTGCGGTATTCCGGACGGAAATCATGTCCCCATTCTGAAATACAATGCGCCTCGTCAACAGCGATAAATGATATAGGAAGGTCTGCGAAAAAGGCGATGTTTTCCTGCTTGGTAAGTGTTTCAGGCGCTACATACAACATCTTGGTACGGCCTTCTGTAAGATCAGACTTTACCTTTTTCTGCTGGGCCTTACTTAAAGTAGAATTCAAAAAATGGGCGATATTATCGCGGGTACTATACCCACGTATCAGGTCCACCTGATTTTTCATAAGCGCGATAAGCGGCGAAACAATGATGGCCACCCCATCGCTCAGTAATGCAGGCAATTGATAACATAAAGATTTACCACCACCTGTAGGCATTATTACAAATGTATCCCTGCCATCAAGAATGCTTTTGATAATCTTTTCCTGCTCACCTTTAAAAGTGTCGAAACCAAAATATTTTTGCAGTTCTTTTTTGATATTATATTTATTACTTACAGCTTCCATACTTATTTTTATTAACCAAAAGTTATAACCAAAGTCCACAAATCATTTTCAACTAAGGTTTGATTTTTTAAATGTTTGCGAATTTACGACAGTTAAGGTAAACAAAATTCAATTAAGATGCAAGTATTTTGTTATAAAATAAATTTATTAATAGGTAATAGGTAAGTTCAATTGGCAGTTTACAGTTGACAGTTGACAGTTGGCAGTTTGCAGTTGATCATGAACTTTGAATTTACTTTGTTTATAATTTACAGCAAATACAGGTTGTCAATTGCCATTGTCAACTGCCAATTTTCAAATGTACTTCCAGATTATCGGGGCTTACAGTGAGTAATTGAGCGATTGTTTTATGAAGAACAGGGTGAATATAATAGGGAGCAATCTCTGCCAAAGGTGCGAGAGTAAACCGCCTCAGGTGGAGAAAGGGATGTGGTACAATTAGCCTTGGTGTATCAATTACCTCATTGTTAAATAATAAAATGTCAATGTCAATTAACCGGGGCCCCCATTTAATATCCCGTTTCCTGCCAAGGGAGATTTCGATATTAATTAACGCGGCAAGGAGCTCTTCCGGGGATATTTCAGTTTCCAGCTGGATTACCATATTCAGAAAATCGGGCTGTGTGGTGATACCCCATGCCTTTGTTTCATAAACAGATGATTTTTTCACTATCATGCCGCAACATGCTTCAATCTGTTCGATTGCTTTTTGGAACCAATCCATGCGGTTTCCTTCATTGCTGCCTAATAACAGATAAACGTTATTCATTTTTTATAAATGGAATTGGGGATGGGCGTTGGTAATTGGGAATCTGTTTTCTGCATCATTATAAACTATGTGTAATATTGAGATTAAAATTAATTTCACATTTTCCTGAAAAAAAATAAAATGTAGTGATGTGAAAAATAAGTTATTGGTTTTCAGTCGTTTGTAATTTTTCATTATCACATCATTATCACGTTTTAAGTCAAAAGGAAAAAGTCAAAACCTAAAAGTGTGCTATGTTAATGTTATTTTGTATATCTGCTTATTTAATTATGATTAAAACTAATTTCACACTTTCCTGAAAAAAATAAAATATGGCAATGTGAAAAATAAGTGATTGATTTTCAGATTTTTGTAATTTTTCATTGTCACATCATTATCACATTGTTGTTACATTGTCGCCACGTTTGCATCGTCCTATTATTATAGTTTCCTAATACTCTTGCATGGAAATCAGCCCCAGCCGTCCGACCACCCCAGCCGAATTAAACCAAATCACCCTGCCTTCGGTACCCATTTTCAGATAAGCTACGCTCTTGCCTTTTGCAGGCAAATACCCCACAATGAACGCGGCGAGTTTTCCTGGCATTGGGGGTATTTTTTCTTTGGGAACAAAGGTCAGATAAGATTTTGGATTTGGCAAATTGAACTTTAATGATAATACACTTTTAGTTCTATGATATACACCATTGCGTATATCATAAATCTTTTTCTGGCGATAATAGTTTGAGGGATTGTGTGGTATATATTAGAAGTGATATGACCCGGCAGCAAGTCTGAAAATGGGCTGCTTTCTGAACCAAAATTTGTAGAATTAAAGAATTTTTATAATTGAAAGAAACCTAAAAAGGGTACGCTATAAGCGCGAAGGTAAAACCGATAACAAATAGATAGTGTGCAATTTTTTGACATTCTAAACAGCCTCCCAAAGTCTCGCCATTCAGAGAATGGCCGCCTGAAAGGACGTAGAAAAATTCTACGCCCAACTATTAAATTAATATTTTTTTTACTTTTGGAAGATTGTGGGCAACGGGGTTCATTATTAAACCTAATTTTGTAACGCAATGTGCATAGAACTCAACTTTATCTTTTACAATATCTGATAAATCAGGATTAGTGTTGATTGGATATTCTTTCTTAAAAGCTCTTATCACATCGCTGTTCAGCTGTGCTAAATCAAAAGCAACCAATTGAAAGTATTTTTTGTAGCTATTGTTTATCTGAAAAGAAAAGACATCTCCTATCTTTGTTACTATTCTTTTTTTCATTTTTATGCAAAGCCTGGATAAGCCCCATCATATTCTCCTGTTTTCATTCTATGAACAATACTTGGTGCATCAATAACAATACCTATTTCAGCCTTTCGATTCTCTCCTTCCAACTCACCCACGTAAGTAAATGTATCATCATTGATTCTCCATACACACCATTGATGTGATATTCTAATAGGCTCTTCCCCTTGTTTTACTCCATAATCTTTACATCGCCTAAAAAGAATATTTTCTATTGTACCAATATTCATATTCTTTCCAATTTTTTGCCAGAAACCCATTTGTATACCCCAGCGAAGTACAACATGCACATAAAAATCAACTTCATCATTAATAATTGACTCTACATTGGGATTGTCGATAATTGCATATGTTTTCTTAAATGCCCTGATAACTGAACTATTAAGCATGGTCATATCAGTAGCTATATACTGAAAATACTTCTTTGTATTTTCAGTTATCTTTACTTCAAACACATCTCCTATTTTATTAATTATTCTCATATACTTAATTTACTACTCGATTCCCATAAGTTCATGTTGGCTACCAAAAAAAGTTGACACCGTCCTGTACTGAAAAAAGTTGACCGATTGCATAGTCTCTTCCCTCGATTACATTCGAACCAAGCCTCTTCAGTGTGCGCTACAAATTACCCAGTTTCCCGCTAAAGTAGCCCGTCGCCGAACGTATAGTGACAATATACATACCGCGAAGTAGTCAGCAATTTGCAGTTTGCTTTATTTATTTCCTGCTAAAAACTTCGGCCCAAACTTTGCCCTTTTCAGTTCTGTATTCCGATTGAAAAGCGGTATCATTTTTTATTTCCTTGTACCGTTTGTCCGGCTCTATATTATCGAATATGGCGTAGTCTGTTGTGTTGTTTATTTCCCATTTAACATTATTAAAAAAACGGGCGGAATGTAAGAAGCCAGTGGCGTGATCTTTTAAATGCTGCAGTTCCAAAAAAGAACCGCAGCCAATTTGCTTATCATAGTATTTGTGATGTTCAAAATAATTGACCACACTTTGTTGCACATCCATTGCATCAAACGCGCCAAGGTTTGCATCCCCATGGGCGTCATCATACTTAAATGAAAAATAGCTGATCAATAAAATCATTATTAAAACCGGATAAAACAGCACTTTGAATGTATGTGTTATGAGTAAATCAAAAAACGCAGCAGTAAGGAACAATAGTGGGATTAAAGCGGCCAGCAAATACCTGTATGTGAAATAATTCATTGTAGAAAAACATAAAAAACATAAAATGAACAAACCTGTCAATACAATAAATCTCCGCTGGTTACTAAACGCAAAAAAAACAGAACCGCTAAAAACATAGAGGAAATAAAAAACAGACAAAACAAAGAGTATGAAAAAAGGAATGGAGGGCAATATTCTGCCGGCGCGCATATCATCAACAAAATAATAAATAATGATGGCCGGCAGGAAAATAGCCAGGTACTTTAAGCTTTTGTTTTTTATTGCAGCGACTACAGAAAGAACCACCAATAAAAGGAAATAATAAAATTTGTGGTTTTCATAAAATGCATCACGAACACAGGCCATCCTGAATTTATACCAGAAGGCCTTCCAGCTATGTTCAATTATTTCTGAATAGAGCGGAAATACATACCACCCCCTTAAATGCTTTTGAATAAGAAAAAATACCGCGATCAAAACGCAGGGAATGAAAATGGAGAGCAATCTGAAAATACGTATCCTGAAATGGTTTTTTGTATTGAATATTCCAACCAGGGCATCTAATCCTAAAATAAAGCCAACTATCAAACCGCTTTCTTTTGTATAGAAAAGCATGGTAAGGCATAATGCTGTCAGAAAATACTTATCCCTGACATAAAAATATAAACTTAAAAAGCTCAAAAAAGCGATGAGCACCTCAAATAAAACAAATGAAGACTGGACGAAAAACACGACCTGTGCAGCTATAAGTACCAGGCTGATCATAGCCACTCTTTGATTAAACAGTTTAAGACCGGCCTCATAAATGGAAATAAGAAAAAGAATGGAAATTGTAAGTGCGAAAGAATGCATGGCAAGAGGAGAGGAGCCGAAAACATTCATCCAGGTAGCAGCAACAGCATGAAAAAACAATGGGTGTCCGCGGGATAATTCAGGATCAACAGCTGAGGGCATTAAGCTGATGCCATGTTTGTACATATCCTTTACAGCTACAGCATATGGCCAGCTTTCATCCCAATAATAAGGATAATATAAGTGTGGTATTTTGCAGATAATAAATACCGTCAACACTAAAAATAAGAACCATCTGTTTTTGAAAAAGCCGGCCATAGATACCCAAAATACAAAAACAAGTGAAATACTATCTGTTGCCGAATAAGATACTACCGATGCGGACCATACTGCTGCCTTCTTCCACAGCAATTTTATAATCTGCACTCATACCCATAGAGCAGATGGAGAAAAAAGGTTTATTAAAAAAAGAGGTATCAGATACGAACTTAAAGAAATTATGCAGCCGGAAATACTCTGAGTGAATCTGCGTTTCATTTTCCGTATTGGTTGCCATGCCCATTAATCCGCAAATACGAATATTCTTCAACGCTTCTTTTTGCGCTTCGTAATAATCAAGCAATTGTATGATTTCCTTTTCATCAAGGCCGAATTTGGTTTCTTCGTTTGCTATATGCATTTGCAGCAGCACATCTATGATACGGTTATTTTTCAGAGCCTGTTTATTGATCTCCACTAATAATTTAAAGCTATCCACCGCATGAATAAGATGTACGAATGGCGCTATATACTTCACCTTGTTTCCCTGTAAGTGGCCGATATAATGCCAATGGATGTCAGAGGGCAGTTGGGGTTGTTTTTCTACCAGTTCCTGCACATAATTTTCTCCAAACTCCCTTTGCCCTAAATTGTATAATTCCAGAATATCGCTTACCGGCTTTGTTTTAGATACAGCGACAAGGGTAATATTTTTTTTTGATAACTCCTCTTGCAGCGTCTCCCATGTATCCGTGTTAACCATTGTATTTAATATTGTTCCTGCTCATTTGGGAAATCCTTATCCTTTATGTCTTTAATATACTTTTTAGTGGCCTCTGTAATATCTTCATACAGGTTCATATAGCGGCGGAGAAACCGCGGAGAAAAATTTTTGGTGATACCCAGCATGTCATGCATCACCAGCACCTGTCCGTCCACATGCCCCCCCGCACCAATGCCAATAACCGGTATTTTTAACTGGGCGGCTACATCACCACCAAGTTTTGCGGGAATTTTTTCCAGCACTAATGCGAAACAGCCTGCTGCCTGCAACAGGCTCGCATTGTGCAACAGTATTTCCGCTTCTTCCTCATCTGTTGCGCGTACTGTATAAGTACCAAATTTATAAATGGATTGCGGCGTCAGTCCGAGATGCCCCATGACCGGCACTCCGGCGCCGGTAATACGCTTGATAGATTCACACACTTCTTCCCCACCCTCTAATTTAATACCATGGGCGCCCGCCTCCTTCATAATACGTATAGCGGATATGAGGGCTTCCTTGCTGTTGCCCTGGTAAGAACCAAACGGAAGGTCAACGATAACGAGACAACGCTGGCAGGCGCGTATTACGCTCTGTGCGTGATAGATCATCTGGTCGAGTGTAATGGGCAAGGTGGTTTCGTGACCGGCCATCACATTCGAGGCGGAATCGCCTACCAATATCACATCTATACCAGCGTCATCAAGTATGCGCGCCATAGAAAAGTCGTAAGCAGTAAGCATACTTATCTTTTCGCCATGCTGCTTCATCCATTGTAACGTATGCGTGGTTACACGCTTGATTTCTCCTGCCATAAAATACCACCCCAAACCCCTAAAGGGGCTTCCCCATTTTATCTAATGGTTTTAGAAGCTGACCTTTAATCAGTTTTTTTTGAGCTGTAAAAGTAATATTAAAAACCCCAAACCACTGAGGGGGTTCCATCAAAAACCTAAAAAAGTTTTGAAAAAAGTTCATTGACAGTTAATAAGGGGAAGCCCCTTCAGGGGTTTGGGGTGGTTGCCTGGGTGTTAAATATGCTACCGGCCATTTGCAGGGCATTGGCAAAAGCTTCTTTATTCAGTCTGAGCGGTATATTATTCAAAGCGCACCAACCGACCAGATTTTCAGTAGCAATGTTACCTACCAATTCATCTTCCGCCATAGGGCAACCACCTATGCCCTTCATAGCGCTGTCGAATCTCAGGCAACCGGCATTGTATGCCGCCTGTATTTTCTCTTCCCATTTATCAGGTGTGGAATGAAAATGGGCGCCAATATTTATATCCTTAAATTCGGGAATAAGCTGGTTGAATATCCTGGTTATATTACCGGGTTGGGCTACACCAACAGTATCAGACATTGCAATTGTTTTAATGCCAATCTGCGTAAGCTTTCTCACCCAGTTAATTGCAATGTCTGCATTGTAATCATCCCCATAAGGATTACCAAATCCCATTGATATGTAAATGACCAACTCCTTATTTTTACGCACACACAGGTTTTGCATTTCTTCCACCTGCACCAGCGATTGGGCAATGGTTTTATTTGTATTGCGCAATTGAAAAGTCTCAGAAACAGAGAACGGGAATCCTAAATAAGTGATCTCATCATACTGTACTGCATCTTCAGCGCCACGTGTATTAGCGATAATTGCCAGCAGTTTAGTAAGCGTATTGCTCATATCAAGCCCGCGTATCACATCCTTTGTATCTGCCAATTGAGGAATCGCATTAGCGGAAACAAATGAACCAAAGTCGAGCACGTCAAAACCTACCTTCAGAAGAGCATTCAGATAATTCACTTTATCCAAAGTAGGTATAAAGTGCTTCCAGCCCTGCATTGCATCGCGCGGGCATTCTATCAGTTGGCAGTTGGCAGTTGGCAGTTGGCTATTGACAGTTGGCATCCAGAATTCAGTTTACAATTTACAGTTGGCAGTTTGCAGTTTGCAATTTACAGTTTACAATTTAACTGTCAACTGGAACTACCCCAATAAAATAGCGAGGTTGTTGCTGGTTAGTGGTTTATTTAAGAACTGGCGCACGGAAGGATAGTTTCTCAACTTGTAAATATCATTTTCGTTTATTGACGATGAAATAACATAAATAGTATAGTTAGCTGTAGCCTTCCGCGGCAGATTTTCAAAAGCCTCAACAAATTCAAACCCATTCATTATGGGCATCTGGATATCCACTAAAATAATAGTATGCGAATCATCATCCGCAGGAGGAGCTGATGCAATATAATCTATTGCCTCCTGCGCCTGCAGAAAAGACCTTATGGACTCACTTTTACCAGTGTTTTTAATGATTTTCTCAGCGATAAAGCAATCCAGCTTGCTATCATCAATAACTATAAAATGGAGTTTCTTATTTATCGTCATTTGTCTTACCTGGTATTGTTACTTTAAAAACAGTCCCTTCATTTACCACTGAAGTTACCTCTATTGTTCCATTTAGTTTAGTTAGCGCATCATTTACATTATACAAACCGAACCCGGATCCTGATTCCTCGGATGTAGCCCTGTAAAACATCCTAAAGATATTATTTATGTGGCTTTCATGTATGCCAATGCCATTATCTTTTACAAAAATCACTGCTTTATTATTATTTACTTCAATGTTCACGTCCACAAATTTATCATCAGCATTTCTTCTCTGGTATTTAAATGCATTTGAAAACAGGTTGCTCAAAATGATCTTTATAGAAATTTCATCCGACAAAAAAATTTCATTCTGAACTACGTTTGCTGTAAATCGCACCTTATCCATTCTTCCGGTGATCCTGAAAAGCGCCTCTACATCCTTTACAACATTATTGAAATCTATATTTTCAAATGTTAACTTACCTCTTTTAAGATTATAATATTCGTGGGTATTTTTAATAAATTCGTCCAGTTTTTTTACGGCATCATCCATCATGTAAAGGATCTCTCTTATTTCCGTCAGACTTTCCATGCCCTTTGCAAGATCCAGTGCGCCAACTATACTTAACAAAGGGCCTCTCATATCATGAGTAATGCTGTAGGCAAATTTACCCAGTTCATCATAAGCCGACTGCAGTTCTTTATTTTTAATAACCAGCAACGAGTTAGAAGTGTAAAACTTATTTCCTTCTTCAATTGCAGATTTGATATCAATATCCGTCCACGGCTTTTTAATATACCGGAAAATATGGCCCTTGTTAATAGCGTCAATAACTGATTCTACATCTGTATATCCCGTTATCAGCATCCGCACCGGGTCGGGATATTCCCCATGAATTTCCTCAAAAAATTGCGCACCGGTCTTATCAGGCATCCTCTGATCGCATAAAATCACCCTGATATCATTGTGGGCTTTTAGCATTTCATAGGCTTTTTCCGTATTCTGAGCAGTATAAATAGTATAATCAAACCTGAACGTGGCTTTAAACCCGTTCAGGTTATTCTGTTCGTCGTCTATATACAAGACTTTTATTTTCTCTGGCTTCTCCAATCCCGATTTTGTTATTCCTGTGTTAAAGGTAATTTAATAATGAATTCAGTGCCTACTCCTACTTCGGAATTTATTATTATCTGGCCATTATGCTTATTAATCGTATTATAGGCAATTGACATTCCCAAACCCGTTCCTTCTCCTACATCCTTTGTAGTAAAGAAAGGTTCAAATAATCTCTTCTTCGTATTTTCATCCATACCTGTACCATTATCAGCTATTGAAATAAAAATATGATGCTCGTCATTTGAAGTAGTAATAGTAAGTAATCCTCCGTTCATTTCCCCAAATCTTTTCCTGATAGCATAAACGGCATTGGAAATGATATTCAAAAATACCTGGTTCAACTTGCCCGGATAACATTCTACAACAGGCAAATTTGCGTATTTTTTTTCAAGCTTTATCGTATTATTTAAAAGATTGTTGGCAATTACCAAAGTTGAGTCCAGGCCCTCATTAATATCGGCTTTTTTAAGGTCGTCTTCATCAAGCCGTGAAAAAATTCGCAATCCTTTCACGATTTCCGCGGTTCTTGATGCACCATCTCCGATACCATTAAGCAGCTGATCTATTTCCATCTTCAGGTAATCAAAATCAATTTCCTCTTTATATTCTTCTATTTGCTTTTGTTTCTCGGCAACAGTATTGTTCCCTGAAACAATTTTTTCTATATTTTCAATAGTTTCAAGCAGAATATGCACATCCCTGTTGAGTGGTTTTACATTTGATGTAACAAAATTAATAGGGTTATTAATTTCATGTGCAATGCCTGCCGTGAGCTGGCCAAGGGACGCCATTTTTTCAGAATCCACAAGCTGCGACTGCGCTTCTTTCAGTTCCATCATTGCTTTGCTTAATCCGTCATTTGAAACTTTCAATTCAAAAGTACGTTCATTTACCTTTCCTTCCAATATTACATTTTGCTCCCGCACTATGCGCTCATTTTCCTGCAATGCGACCAAAGCCTGAGCCTGGGATTCTTCTTTTTCTTTTCTGAAAATATTTATTTTATCAGCCAGTGCGAACGATAGTAAAATTACTTCGAGTGAGGAGCCAATAGTAATGCTATAATTAGTGACTACATTATAGGGCAGTTTACCCAAATCTTTCAATACATAAATAATGATACCTACTATTAGCGGTATCCAGGCTATAACAAAAAATTTTGCCGGCCTGTACCCTCTTTTTGCAATAACAAGAGATAATACCAACATGTAAAAAGATACTATACCCGCAAAATTCTGCAGAATAGAATAGGAGATAAAATACTGGCCCCAAAAAGTCAACAGTATTGCAATGGAATAAACTGAATATATAAAAAATGAGAATTTATCCGCTCTGGGCATAAAGTGCTTTGTAAGCAAAAATTTCCTGACAAATTCTAATCCACTGATATTGACCAAAGCCGTAAAAAGGAAAAATGCTTTTGTGGCGAAGTAGGTATTGTTTGGCCATAAAAACTCAAATCCATATCCTTCAATAGATGCCTGGGTTAACCCAACAATTAAAATATAGACGACATAATAAAGGTAAATTGAATCCCTGACCGTAAAATAAATGAATAAATTATAAAAAAACATTACGAAAATTATCCCAAAGAAAATGCCATATAATAAATTTTTCGCAAGATTATTACTTGTTATTTCATTTTTACTACCTAAAAATATGGGTAGCGCCATCTGGGTTACAGATTTTAGCCGGAAATAATAGTCAACGGTGGAATCCTTTGATATGTTTAATTCATAAAGAAAATTGTGGTGATTAATCATTCTTGAATTAAAAGGATAATCCTCGCCACTTTGACTCATTTTATAAGTGCCATTAACAGGATAATAAAATGCTATGTCATTTAATAATGGCTGTGCGATTTCTAAAATGAGCATTTCAAAATCGCTTTTATTAGTTATGCGTAAATGCAGCCACATTGTGGCATTCTTCAAAAGTCCAAAATTAGGAACGTCGGCAGAGCTGCTCTTAAAAAGATTCGGAGTATTTTTTATGTCGTTAAATGAAAATCCACTCGACGTATCAATGAAATAATCCATTGATTTGCCAATCGCCCTGACTTTATTTCCGGTATTATAAATAACCTGTGAGTTGCTGTATATAGCAACGAATATGAATTGAAGTAAAAAGAATAAAAATTTTTTCATGAATGTTTCTCAAAAATACTTAAGTCTGTTAAGAGAAAAATAAATGATTTTCATCTATCTATTTTATCCTTTTTCCGGCGGCGTTAGTGTTAAATGATATCGTAAATGTACTTCTCTGTCTCTGTATTGTTCAATAATATCTGATATTGGCTCCCTTCTTAGCCTCATTACAGAATCATATTCCTCTTTTGCTGCCTTAGGTAATAAATCCACATCCCTCAAAATCATAAATGTAGCAACTAAATCTAGTTTGGGATAATAAAAAGTACCATTATTTCCAACCATTGTTTCAATTTCATATCCTATATTTTCAGCCATTTTTACTGTATAAGGAGCACAAAGTGCAAACAATGATCTCAAACCGATCTGAGTTGATATGGTTACAGCCGCCCGTGTCAAAAATATAGCGCCAATTCCCAAACCTGCCACTTCCCTTGAATTCCAGAGCCCACATATTTCACCCGTACCTTCATCAATATGAGAATCAATATAAGCTACGACTTTATCGTCAATATAGGAAGTAGCCGATTCAATAGGAAGGCGGTATTCCTTACTCGCAATGTGAACTCTTGCGCCTCCCAGCACGCGGCCATCATCTTCGTCCTCCACAATTATTACATAAACACCAGGATTATACATCCATTCATAAGAAGAAGAGGTTAATTTAGTAATACCAATATTCTCCAATACATGTAAATGTCCCTGGATAAATTTATGGCATGAATCGGGATCGTCAATTGCCCTATATAACCTCAATCTAATCATCGTACTTCAATATATACGCAATCTAAATTTTATACTAAGGAAATCAGTTCTGCTTTCATTTTCATGGTGTGTGAAATTTTACATAAAAAATATTTTCATATCTCTAATTTACAAATAGTACTTTTTCAAGAGGCTTTCTTAAAGACCTTACCAAAGGTTGGTCTCCATAAAACAACCGGAACACAAATATCGGATAACGGCCTTGCTCCAATTTAATAAGTTTTGTAAAATTATCGTTTATTTTTCTCAATTCTTCAATTTCATATGGATTGAAATCAAGACTGCCCCTGGACAAAGACCGCTCAATCATAAAAATTATCTGTGTGATGGGCTGAAAAGAAATATTAAGTGAACTTGCCTTCAGCCACACCCGTTCAATAGCTTTCCCTCCTTGTAAAAAATGGATACCATCGTGCCCATCCATACTCATCACGCCTATGGACGATGCTGTAATTATAGACTTTCGGGATAATTTTGTAAAGCCGGTACCTTTTTGTAATTCATGAAGGAAACTTACGGCAGAAGGGTCCTGCGCTATACGAAGCGCCGCTTTATCAGATTCAGACATATTGAGGGTATGAATGTCAAGCCCGTCTGCAGTAGATTCAATCTGTTCCTTTGTATATCTCAATTCATTTACAAAGGTATCGAAATGTCCCTGGGGATGCAAAAACCGGAGCATTTCCGACCTTGTTAATATGTCGGCAAATCCGGAAATGCTATCATCCCCGTCAAATAAGTGCAATTTTGCCCCTGGAATGGTTGCCGCAATTGAAAGTAATTCATTTTTATCTTGTTGATCCAGCAACTTTCTCTCCCCGATATTTCTGTTGGTGAGCCGGGTCCCGATCACGGGCGCAAGATAATTTAAAGGGTGCTCTGCAATACCATTACCAGTGAAAGAAACTACGGCAATCAATTCAGGGTTTTCCTTTAATGGAAATATATCTGTTTTTACGGATAAGCCTAATGAAGATGTACAGATATCAATATTTTCAAGCATTGCCCCAAACCCTATATAAGAGCCGATGTTGTTAAAATCAAGCAATGAATAGGAAAAAAATGCATCATGAAAAATAAAAATACAGTTATCCTTCTGAAGAAATTTCCATGCCTGTGCATTACCGCCCGAAGGAGACAAACAGGCTGCGTCTAATACCTTCTTCAATTGCTCATCAGGAATTGAATGAGCGGCCACCCCGGGGGTGTATTTCGCGGCAATTTCTTTCATTACCGGCAGTGTAAGTTCGGGAGGAGGAGTGCCAAATTCAAGCTTTGTCTCGATAACGGTTTTTTTATCTTTTATTATTTCATCAAAATCCACATAAAACCTGCCGGACTCATGAAACTGGCCAAGTAATATCCTCCGGCAAACATCGGTAGTTAATCCCCCGCCGAGCGCTACCGATGAAGCTAACTGAGGCCAGGTGCTAATGCTCTGCTCCACTTCCAGCATTGAAGCCTTCAATCGTGTGGACAAGGTATCTACGCCTACCATCCGGAGTATATATGGCACCTTGTCTTCATTGGTAAGTCCTTTTATGTTTTTGGGATCAAGCCCTTCTGCAAGCCCATGAAGAATGGGCCTTTCCGGCTCCAGGTCGAACCGCTCTACATCCAGCATTCCCCGGTCATTTGTATCCATTACAACCGGGATACCGAGTTCTTTGGCTTTATACCGGGATAGTACCTTTATATCAAGCCCGTCGCATACTTCCACCAGCAGGTCCAGCTTGCCGTCTTTGGTGAAAAAATCATTTATATTTTCATCGGTAATACCCTCGTTGAATAATTTTACGTCAAGGAAAGGATCCATTTCCAGGATTTCCCTGGCGGCAATTATTGTCTTTTTCAAACCAATACTGCTTACCCCTGTACGCATACGGTTAAGATTACTCAGATCGGTAGTATCAAAATCCGCCAGTCTTAATTGTCCGCATACGCGCTCCATGGCAATGGTAAGCGCAATAGACTGCCCAACGGATAAACCAATGATACCTATAGTTTTAGTTGCAAGAAAAGATTGCTCCCTTTCTGTAATTTTATATTTGTTCCTGTTTGTTCTTAATTCTATAAACTCTTCTTTATTAAGAATGTGGACAACTTTACAAGCCCATGGATAGTACACCCAAACACCATACTCATCTAACGGGCAATCTCCTATATGTTCTTTTATCAATACACTGTACTCATTGTCTTTCAATCTAACAGAAGGATTCCTGCATTTCATCAACTCTTTTAACTGGCTATATATTTCATCGTGCACGAAAACAGCATTAGATTCGAGCAATTTTTCAAAGGAAATCCTGTCATCATTATTGTTAATATAATAAAATATAGGACTGTAATTGCTGTCAATACTTCTAAGTAATTG
>CAISOH010000366.1 GCA_903887005.1 uncultured Bacteroidota bacterium
GGGGTAATTATTCACGTTTGTTTTATGCCTACGCTTAGCATCGAATCACCGCAGTATCTACGCTCTAATTGCTTCTGCGAGCCCTGAATGTTAGCTTAGCTTACGTTCTTCAAAAAGGAGCGAAGGGGATAAGCAGTTTTCAGGTAACTCTATTATAGGAATAGTATAAGAAGTTTATACGGTCGTTATAAACCTAACGCACCTTCCATCCTTACCGTAGCGTATAATGTTGGATGTGGTTTTTATTATTCTCTTATTTATAACAATTACCCAACACCAGCATGTTAGTGCTATTATAAAATAATATAACGTAATGAGGACTGATTCATTAGACCAAAATTTACCACTTATACTAATAATTTTCCATAACAGCACAAGCGAAATAATGCGTGATGCAAATATTAGTGTGAATATATTCCAAAAGTTTTTGCAGTTCTTTTGTAGATAAAAATACAGAAAATAGGGATAATAAAAAATGCTGCAATCGCAGCCTCAGTAAACCACATCTCCCCGCTTTCTCCTTAAGCCTTAACTTCTATCTACAAAATCTTTATAATGCTGACAATAATAAAGTAAATTACATACGCAATCAACGATGTAAAAAATATATAAAGAAATGGATATTTTTGAAATAATTTCTTAAACTTAAACATAAGTTCATTTATTAACATACAAACATACAACAATAAGTTCTTTTTTAATAATTTTTCGCTGTATTCTATTTTCTTTATTTTCTACAATATAGGGCAATGTCAATTAACTTAAGGAAAGATGACCTGTATGTGTCAAATATTTATAGCAGAATGTAATAAATAATGGGCCAATGCAGATGGCATTGTATGTAATAATATATTTAAGGGCTCTCCATTTCTAAATTTAATGACAATGCCCTTTAGGCAGATGATAACAAAAATAACTTAGTGTTTTTGGACGAAATGATAATGAGTGTAGCCTTAAAGCCAGAAAGGTATTAAGTATTTTTGAATTTTATTCAGAAACGAAAAAGCGATAGTGATAGTATAATGTCAGATGCTTGAAATCCTCAATCAGTTTGGTTTTTTCATGCGAAATGTTAACCAGATTTCTTTTCAGTCTGAATAATTCAGTAAGATTCTTAGGGGTCTGGTTTAGTAATTCACTGAGCATATTATGATATACCCCATTCTTTTCTTTTATTTCTGTTTGTAGTTTATGTATCTGGTCTAATGTTATCATAAAAATATAAATTTAAAAATCATGCCAGCAAATAATCCTCACATTCGCACGCCCCACCGTCCTCTGATTTTTCGGAGATGCTCTTATGAAATAATACTCCATCTTTTATACCTTTATAAAGAATACATAGTAAATAGAAAGCTTATGAAAATAATAAAGTTGCTAATGCTTGTGGTAATGATCCTCGTTTCAACAGTTTCCTACTCACTGGCCACCAATTTAAAAACTAAAATGCAAACCTTAATACAAAGAGCTAAACCATCTGACAGGGTAATTATTAATAAAACTGATAATTATTTGAAAATCTGTGGTTATAATCCAAATGGCCTGGTTTTGTTCACTTTGTAAAAATGAATTGCCAGGTAGTGGAAGCATATTCATCAGTTAATAATAATTGTATAAAGATAGATGCAAACAAAGCGGACACGAATATAAACTTCGCTAAAAAGGACGGTTAGGTTATTATTGCAATAGGATCTCTGTACCATTTAAAACTAAAGAAGATGCTTATGCATTTATAAGCCTTGTTGACTCACTAAAGATAGAAAAATAATCATAACAACTAAATCATTATCAATATATTGTATAGCTTATCGAAAGTTAGCCTCATGGTATATTTATTTACTGGTTAACATTAGCTGATGTATAGCAAAGCACAAAAAGGTTCCGGCCAAATCCTTACCAACACCACACTATCCGGCTTACAGGCATATGAGGATGACAATATTTTATTCGAAACTGTTATTATAAAACAATTCGCTTGTCAATCATATTTGACTCAATCTAAGTATAATAATACAAGACACTGACCATAATCAGTTTACATATTTACAATAATAACTAAATTGCATCTGGTAATGAAATACGCTTAAATCTCTATTAAAATGAAACTTAGCAATAATGATGTAAAGGGATTTTTTTTTCTTGCAGTTTTATCAACAATATCTGTTGTAATCTGTACGCTGGTTATCCATTTCCTTCGATAGTATTTCAGTTGCAAATAAGTAATTCTGATTAGTTTCTCTTCCCGGCTGCAAGTAAATCATAAAATCAGGTGCAGAATAATTCTCCTTTTTGGGATGATTTTTCTTAAGCCATTGCAAAAGTCTGCTATGTTTATATAATTCTTATTCTTTTTGAAGGAAAGTTCTCTTGTATCCTATCCACCAATGGTATTACCTGTGCAGGGTCTTTTTGCTTTTCTATTATTTTAGTCAACTATAAATTGCTATTAATCGGTAGTGACAAGAAGCAGGCAATCCCGCCTATGCTTATTTGTTGCTCAAATCGTTGGCGCACCTTTATCAGGTTTTATATCGAATGTACCACAAAAATCATGCTGAAATACCCGAAACACTGAATAGTTATCCACTTATTCACACCTGATTTATTCCTGAATTCCGCTCCAGTAAAGGAATATATCCTTTACTGGCAAAAACTATACATGCCCTTAAATCATACCCTTATAAGAGGCCACAAGGAAAAGGATAGCGTTATCCGTTTATATTAATCCTACATTTTGAATTTTGAATTTTGTTTTTTTGAATTTTGACTTATCCTTTACCACCCTATCTTTACAACCCATAAATGAAGGCTAAAAGAATTGTCTGCACCGTTACCAATGATCTGAACTACGACCAGCGTATGATACGTATATGTACCAGCCTGGCAAGTGCAGGCTATGACGTAACATTGGTCGGGCTTGAAAGAAAGACCAGCAAGCCTTTGGCAGAAAGACCGTTTAAGCAGGTGCGACTGCCTATAATTGTGGAGCAAGGCAAGCTAATGTATGCCCATTATTGGTTCAAATTGTTCTTTTTCCTCCTGTTCAGGAAGGTGGATATTATCTGCGCCATAGACCTGGATACTATTTTACCTGTTTATTACGTTTCTAAACTGCGCGGCAAACAAAGAGTATATGATGCGCATGAAATATTCACCGATCTGAAAGAAGTGATCTCCCGCCCGTCTGTTCATAAAATGTGGACGTGGATCGGCAACCATACGGTACCCCACTTTCAAACAGGCTATACCATAGGCGAATGTTATGCGGAGGAATTTAAAAAAAGGTATGGGGTAAATTATGGCATTGTGCGCAGCGCTACTGTCTTGAAACCCCTCCAGATTCCTGAGAAAAAGGAGCGTTTTATTCTATACCAGGGTTGGGTAAATGTGGGCAGGTGTTTTGAACAGTTAATCCCTGCCATGCAATTTGTACATGCAAAATTAATCGTTTGCGGTGAAGGTAATTTTTATGAGCAGTCATTGGCGCTTGCGAAACATTATGGCGTGGAAGATAAAATAATCTTCAAAGGATATGTACCTCCGGCGCAGTTGAGTGAATATACCCTAAAGGCATACATAGGCATTACCCTGTTTGAAGATACCAGCCTGAGTAACCGCTTATCGCTCGCTAACCGTTTTTTTGACTATATGCACTATGGTGTGCCGCAACTTTGTATAAAATACCCGGAATATGAGCGAATAAACGGACAATATGAAATTGCATCATTAATTGCCGACCCTAACCCGCAAAGCATTGCAGCAGCACTGAACAAATTGCTGGATGATGAGGTTTATTATAAAAAGCTAGAGGACAATTGCCTCGAAGCCCGCGAAAAATATTGCTGGCAGCAGGAAGAAAAAACATTATTAGCTGTTTATAAAAAACTTTGTGATGGATAACTATTCGCCGGTTCAAAAAAAAGGACTAAAATTCAGCGTTATCATCCCGGCATATAACGCTGAGAAAACCATATCACGAGCTATAGATTCGGTATTGGCGCAATCGTATCGCCCTCATGAAATTATTGTAGTTGACGATGCCAGTAAGGACAAGACCTTTGAACTATTGACCAATAACTATGCCGGGGAGATTACCATCATTCAAAAACTGTTTAACGCAGGGAGCTCCGTTGCCAGAAATACAGGAATGGACGCTGCAACCGGTGATTATATAGCATTCATAGACGCTGATGATATATGGCATAAAGACAAGCTGATGCTGATTAACTCTGTTCTGCAATCCCAGCCGGGCATAACTTTATTTTACCATCCCTTTACCCAGGCAAATATCATGAATAAGCCGCTGCCTGAGAAAATAGTCATTTACCAATTACCTTTTATAAAGCTATTGCCGGCTAACCGCATAGCCACCTCCTGCATTATTGTCCGTAATGCTCCTTCCTTTCGTTTTGAACCGACTATGCGCTATACGGAAGATTATGACTTTTGCCTGCGCATAGGTTATAAGTACAAGCTTTATTTTATTGATATACCGCTTACCCAGATATTCAGAAAGTTCACATCAGCCGGGGGGATCAGTGAAAATACCTGGAAAATGCGAAAAGGCGAAATGCGGGCATACCGGAGACTGGTGAAGCTAAATCCATTGTTTTTGTTCTTATTACCGGTTTTGCTTTTATCAAGTATGGGAAAACATGTGTATAAAAAATTAGTAAAAAGCGATACCGGGTACTTTGAAAAATAGGCGTAGTTACTCTTATAAGGATGAAATAAAGATTGAACTATACTATACACCGGATAAAAATGTGCATAAGAGGTTTCTCGCAAATGCGCAAATACGCAAATGATGATGAATTGATAATAAGTGAAGAATAATTTCAAAACCGCAAAGTCCTGCATATCAGACAATGCACAATTTTATGTGGCTACATATAACAGCACAACTCATAAGACTGAAATTACTATTTAATATTTTTACAGCTTATTATATAATAAACTACTCATCTTCCGTTATGGTTTTTTACTTTTGAAAAATAATGTCTGATAAGATCCGTTTTTGTATAGTGGGCTTTGGCAATATAGGCCACCGCCATGCTGAGCATATATTAGATAATCTGAATACTATGCTTGTCGCGGTATGCGATATAAATATTGCCTTGCAAAACAAAATACCCGCAGGCGTGGCATTCTATACCAGCCTTCAGGAAATGCTTGAAAAAACCACTGCTGATGTGCTTTGCGTTTGCACACCCAATTATCTGCATGAGCCACACACCATTGCAGGGCTGAATGCCGGAATGCATACTGTGGTAGAAAAACCAATGGCCTTGAGCGTTTCAGAATGTGACCGCATGATTATAGCTGCTGAAAAAACAGGTAAAACCATTTTCGCGGTAAAACAAAACCGTTACAACCCACCTGTTCAGGAAGTGAAAAAACTGTTGGCAAAACACGAACTTGGCAAGATATATATGATGCAGGTAAACTGCTTCTGGAACCGTGGGGAAGCCTATTATGCAGGCAGCGACTGGCGTGGAAAGAAAGATAAAGACGGCGGTTGCCTTTTTACTCAATTCAGCCATTTTGTGGATATTCTCTATTACCTGAATGGCCCTGTTACCAATGCGGAAGGTCTTGTACGCAACTTTGCCCACCAGCATAATACAGAAGTAGAAGATACCGGATGTTTCGTACTTAAGGCCGCCAATGGCGCAATTATCAACTTTAACTTTACTACCTGCGCTTATGAACGGAATATGGAAGGTTCCATTACTATTTTCGCTGAAAAAGGCACAGTAAAAATTGGTGGACAATACCTGAATACCATAGAATACCAGAAATTGGGCGCCGCTACCCTGCCACCTATCAACATTACAGCCAAAGCAAATGATTATGGCCTTTATCAAGGCTCCATGAGTAACCACGATAAAGTGATACAAAATGTGGTGGATGTACTTTTTCATAATCAGGCTGTAATGACAAGCGCCGAAGAAGGCAGGGAGGTTGTAAGAATAATAGAGCAGATGTATAAAGGAGTGGTAAAGAAGTAAATGAATCAAACAAGTATTTCATAAAATTTGATTGGCATTAAATAACTTTACACATGAAATTCTATTACCGTTAGGTAATCCTAATTCTAAAAACTAATACAAACATCTGATTCATACTTTAAAATACTTCTTACGAATAAGTATTTCTATATACCCGATTTGTGATTTTTGAGAGGTGAAATGTGTAAGCTAAGTTCAAACGTAAAAATTAGTTGTCATGCAAATTGACTCTGGTGTAAGTTTTCAATACAATAAAGGTGAGAAAATGCGGTCATTCGCATTAACTTCAGTTTTTATTGTATTTACACTATCAGTTTTTGCCCAAAAAATACCTACCCGCGATAAAAATATGGCTTTGGGTAACCCAAGTTCAGCCACATCATTAATTACCGACTCGAACAATTACCTGTTGATTAAATCACAATATGCCTTATCCTACAATAATTCAAAAGGAATGGCTAATTGGGTAAGCTGGCATTTGAGTGCTGCATGGAAAGGCACCGCAGTCCGCTGTAATTGTTTCACCCAGGATTCGACTTTACCAACTGGTTATTTCAGGGCATCCACTTCCAACTATACAGGAACAGGTTTCGACAGGGGGCACCTTTGCCCTTCTGATGACCGCGACGGAAGCGACTCCGATAACAGAGCTACTTTTAAAATGTCAAATATTTCTCCGCAAGCACCGGTTTTAAATCAACAGACATGGGGAAACCTTGAAGATTATTGCAGAAGCCTTCTCAACCAGGGAAAGGAATTATATATTATTGCAGGTGGGTATGGAAGCGGCGGAAGCGGTAGTGGAGGTGGCACAACCTTTAACATTGCTGGCGGAAGTATTAATGTTCCCGCTTATTTCTGGAAGATAATAGTTGTTTTACCGGTGGACAGCAATGATGTTTCACGAATAACCACCACAACCCGTGTAATAACGGTGCTCATGCCAAATACACAAACAGTAAATAGCCATTCGTGGGATTACTACAGGGTATCTGTGGACAGTATTGAAGCATTAACCGGTTACGACTTCCTTTCGAACGTAGATACTTCCATCCAGAAAGTAATAGAAGCAACCACAGATAAAGGGCCGGCAACACTGGCAGGATGGGATTTTACGGGTGCAAATAATGTTTCTGCCTGGGGTGCAACCACAATAAATAGTATCCTTGATACCTTTGGCGGGAAATATATAATAACCAGGGGTACAAGTGCATCATCAAGCTCAGGGGCAAATTCATTCCGCACAACAGGATTTCAGAATAATGGTATTTCAACCACAAATACAGACTACTACCAGGTAAAACTAAAAGCAAAAACAGGATATACCTTATCTCTATCCTCGATTGATGCCACATATGCAGGCACCGGGACCTTTTGCGCATCTCCGGGTGTATCAGCACAATTTGCTTATAGCCTTGACGGAACTTCATATACCCTTATTGATACACTTTTTACATTAACAGGCACACCTTCTGCCATGAATACTATTGATCTCTCGGGAATCGGCACCCTTCAGCATCTACCATCCACCCAAACCATTTATCTGCGGTATTATGCCAGCGGCCAGACAACTACAGGTGGCTGGGGTTTCTACTCATCTGATACCGGCAATAATGGATTGTCTGTCGGGGGAAGTATAGATCCGGTTGGTACTATTTCAGGAGCTTCTTCTGTTTGTCCTGGTGCTACCATACCTCTAACCGATTCTACTCCAGGCGGAACATGGAGTAGCAGTAATACCGCAATAGCTGTTATTGGCTCAAATACCGGAATAATTGCAGGCATTGCCGCTGGCTCAGCAACTATATCTTATACAATATCCGGCAGCCTGTTTACTACTGCTGTCACAGTTAATCCTTTGCCTAATGCAGGCTCTGTGACGGGGTCGCCCTCTTTATGTGCAGGAAACATAATAACACTTACAGATTTAACTTCAGGTGGCACATGGTCATCTTCAAATACGGCAATTGTCACAATAGGAAGTACAGGAATTGTAACGGGCTTATCGGCAGGCACTTCAACCATTAGTTATACAATCATCAATAGTTGCGGCAGTGCTTCGGCGACGGCAACCTTAACCGTAAATCCGTTACCATCAACTCCGGCAGGTATCACCGGTATTCCAACAGTTTGTGTAAGCAGGACTACCATGTTGAGTGATGGAACAGCCGGTGGCTCATGGGGAAGCAGTAATACTTCGGTTGCAATGGCAGGCAGCACAGGTATAATAACAGGTGTGATAGCAGGCAATGCTATCATTAGCTATACATTATCAAATATTTGCGGTAGCGCTTCTGCAACAGCAACCTTAACCGTAAATCCGTTACCATCAACTCCGGCAGGTATCACCGGCATTCCAATAGTTTGTGTTGGCGGCACTACCCTATTGAGTGATGCAACAGCCGGTGGCTCATGGAAAAGCAGTAATACTGCAGTTGCGACAGCTGGCAGCACAGGTATAATAACAGGTATAACAGCAGGCACAGCGACCATTAGCTATACAATATCAAATAGTTGCGGCAATGCTTCGGCAACAACAACCATGACCGTAAATCCGTTACCATCAACTCCGGCAAGTATTACCGGCATTCCAACAGTTTGTGTTGGCAGCACTACTCTATTGAGTGATGCAACTGCCGGTGGCTCATGGAAAAGTAGTAATACTGCAGTTGCGACTGTAGGCAGCACAGGTATTATAACAGGTGTAATTGCAGGCGCTGTTATCATTAACTATACAGTATCAAATAGTTGCGGCAGTGCTTCGGCGACGTCAACTGTAACAGTAAATCCGTTACCATCAATACCGGCAGGCATTACCGGCATTCCAACAGTTTGTGTTGGCAGCAGTACCCTATTGAGTGATGCAACAGCCGGTGGCTCATGGAAAAGCAGTAATACTACTGATGCGACAGTTGGTAGCACAGGTATTGTAACCGGTATAACAGCAGGCACAGCGACCATTAGCTATACAGTATCAAATAGTTGCGGCAGTGCTTCGGCGACGGCAACTGTGACAGTAAATCCATTACCATCAATTCCGGCAGGTATCACCGGCATACTAACATTTTGTGTTGGCAACACTACACTATTGAGTGATGCAACAGCCGGTGGCTCATGGAAAAGCAGTAATACTGCAGTTGCGACAGCTGGCAGCACAGGTATAATAACAGGTTTAACAGCAGGCGCAGCGACCATTAGCTATACAGTATCAAATAGTTGTGGCAGTGCTTCGGCGACGGCAACTGTCACAGTAAATCCGCTTCCAAATGCAGGAACAATTACTGGTTCATCTTCTGTTTGTGCAGGTAGTACAGTGACTTTTACGGATGGTATTTCCGGTGGCACATGGTCTGCAACCAATACCAAAGCTTTTGTTTCAAGTAGTGGGGCCGTATATGGTGTTATGGCTGGTATTGACACTATTATTTATATTATTACCAATTCATGCGGAACTGCGACTGCATCTAAATTTATCACCATTAATCCATTACCAAATCCTGGTACTATTACAGGTTTATCATCTGTATGCATGGGCTCCGGAATCATTTTAAGTGATACTGCATCAGGTGGTGCCTGGAATGCAAGCAATGGAAATGCAACAGTGGTCAGTGGACTGGTTTCGGGTGTAATTGCCGGCATTGATACTATTATTTACACAGTATCCAACTTATGCGGCACAGCCATAACGAGCAAAATCATTATCATAAGCCCACTACCTTATTCAGGTTCGATAACAGGAACATCCTCAGTTTGTCCGGGTACCACTATCACGCTTACAGATACAATAACCGGTGGTATATGGTCAGCAAGTAATGGCAGGGCTTTTGTTTCAAGTGGAAGCGTTGTATATGGCATTTCAGCAGGTATTGATACAATTATTTATACTGTAATTAATTCCTGTGGAACAGCAACTACATCAAAAGCCATTACTATTAACCCGCTTGCTTATGCAGGTAATATTAATGGACTTACCAATGTTTGTGAAGGGAGTATTGTAACAATTACAGATACAATAACCGGAGGTATTTGGTCATCATCCCGCAATACTGTTGCTATTATTGGCAGTTCATCAGGTATTGTTATGGGAATAACTGCAGGTACGGCTATAATAAGTTATACTGTTTCAAATGTATGCGATACAGCATCAACGACTATAGTTCTTACCGTTAATCCACTACCATATGCTGATACAATTACCGGCCCGGGCTTTGTTTGTCCGGGAAGTACCATAATTCTTACAGATTCTGTATCGGGTGGCCTATGGTCTTTGTCAGATAGTACCGTTGCGGCAATAAGTAATACAGGTATTGTAACAGGTATTACCGCAGGCCCGGTAACTACTAGCTATACGGTAAACAACTTGTGTGGTTCCTCTTCAGCAACCCATGAAATAACTGTGATGTCTGTTTTTGATTGTAATACGCTGATTCGAGGTATTGGGGCAAGCCCGGATTTTATTATATACCCGAACCCGGCGAGTACAGAGTTACAAATAAGAGCCCCGGTAAAAGTAACTGTGCTTTTGCAAAGTATAGATGGTAAGATATTAATCAGGCAGGATAATGCTAAAGTAATTGACATAAGTAATATTGCAGATGGCATGTACTTTATTAAGATATACGATGAAAATAATTTTCTGAGAAAAACAGCCAGGTTCATAAAGGCTAAATAAAGAATGGAAATCCTTAGCTAAATAGACTAAAAACAGTAGCGTTATACCGATTAGACTTGTCGGGTCTGGCGGATTAAGCCGCTTCTGTTTCCACAATTCCGATGAATAAAGTAAATGAATTATACTCAGCCAAAACATACATTTTTATATAGGCTCTGGCTGACAATAATGATTATCGAAAAATTAACTGGAAGAGAGTTGGTGCGTAGTAGTATTTCTATTTGCTTTTTTGCTCACCACTAATCTCATTAATAATCTTCTCAATTTGCTGGTTATAATCTTCAATCTGGTCTTTGTATTCGTCGGTATCCTTTTCTATACCTTTGCAAATCAATTCATAACTATTTATGCGAAGCTGGCAATATTGTTTTAGCTTTTTATTCCTTTCATGTATTACATCCGGTAATTCCAATTTCTCCACTTCATCAATGAGTTTTATATTCTCATTCCAATAGTAAATACCTTCGTCTTTTAGCCCATAAATTAATTTGTCTTTTGGTGCATCTTTAGGTAATTTAAAAACCTGTAAAGCCATTGATTCCATGGAGAAAAATCCTTTCATTTTCGTATCATACGTTCCAATGTCATTTGGAATATTTTTGTAAACTGCAAAAGAAGATACAAGAATTAAAACTGTCAATAAAGCAATAGTCGTAAATTTCAAACTATTTATTTCCGGTTTTTTTAAACTCGGAATGAATGCATAACCGATAATAAGCCCACAAACTAAACCCCCAATATGCGCCGAATTGTCAATCCCACCCTTAATTCCATTAAGTAAATTATAACCAACAAAAAATGCAATACTCGCCAGCAATGCTTTTCTTGATTTTTTTTCAATGAGATTACTGGTAAGCATTGCAAGAAAAACGCCATACATGCCAAAAATAGCACCGGATGCACCTGCACTGATAGTCAGGTCATGCCACCACAAACTGGTAACGCTTGCTGCAATACCTGTCAGCAGGTATGCCGAAATAAACCTGGTCTTACCTAAATGAGGCTCTAATAGCACACCAATATAAAGTAAAGCATACATATTCATAAGAATATGGAAAATGCCGATGTGCAAAAAGCAATTGGTCAATAATCTCCACCATTGCCCTTCCAATGTCATCGGGCGGAAATTTGCACCCCACTTCAATAAACTTTCACTATCCGGCATCAAAATGTTCACACCGCTAATTGCCATTAATATAAAAATAAGAATGTTTGCATCAATAAGCAGAGGAGTAATAAAATAACCCTTGGTTGGCTTGAATATGGAGAAAAAATCTGAAATTTGTTCTGTTGTAGTTGGAGGTGGTAATTTTAAAACATCTTCTTCATTTGAAATGTTCGTTTCTTTTAAGTTCAGGTATTTTGCAGCAAGTTCTTCTGCTGTAAAAGTTGATCTTAGTTCATTAAATGTAGAAATGAAATTTGCAATGTTCTTTTTGTTTTTGCCCCAGTCTATCATTTCACTTCCTGTAGATGAACTTTTTATGTTGGCTATCCCATTTTCTATATTGATCCGGATCTCTGCATTCCAGGAAAACATTCCCTTATTCGTATAAGCAATTAAACCGCTGTCGCTTATATAGCTAACATCCCATTTCATTTTTATTGCAGTTTCATTTGCAATAACAAGAAATTGCTCTTGTGACAAGTCATTCAGGGGGAAGTCCTCAATGGATTTTGGAGTAAAACCTATTGCCATATTTTTGTTTGGTTTATAGTCTTTTTAAAACACATGATTTCAAAAAAGTATTTTGATTGTTGTGTGATTAGAATCTAATAGATTTATTATGAATTAAAGCTAATAAAATTATTCTATTGCATTTACATATTATATAAAATAAATATAACCACATAATTTTCAACGTCAATTTCCAATAACCCGCACTTTTTCCAACTTTTTCAAAAGTAGTAAAGCCTTCTTTTTTGTTGCATTACGGGTATTATGAGTAACTCTTTCTGTAAAATCTATTACCCTTTTGTCATTTTTGATTTCATCCAGGAAATTACTTAAGGTTTCAATTACCTTACCTAATGAAATATTCCTGCATTCTGTTGTCTCAAAATTGTAGTTTTCAATTGCCAGTAACTCCGTAATAATTAAAGGCAAAAACCGTTGTTTAACCTCCGCAATTTTCCCTAACGAGAATATGGCATGATTCACGGTAATAAGATTTCCACAAGATAATATTGAAATGAGTGTATCAACTTGTTTATCCACCTTTTTTTGCTTATCCACTACAGCCAGTAAACCAATAATGTCAATGGCTGTCCATTTTATAATTTTGTTCTCATTTTTGAGCAAATCCACAAATTGATCGAAATAGGGATAAAGTATCTGTGGCTCAAGCCTTGCCAATTGCAATAATTTTTTCGAAAAGCCATATTTAATTTTCGGATCTTTAGATTTTAATAGCTCAAAATCAATATCAACTACCATTTGGAATCATTTATTATTGCAAGATATACATAATAATAAGCTTTGAAAATGATTTCTATTTATTATGAAAGACCTTTTCTATACAAATACATTTCACTTAAACAACAATCTTATGCCTGTGATTATGCAAATTGACAGAAAGAACTATTTGCCCTGATTACCAAATTTATCTTATTGCATATTCATTTTAATATCCAGTAATGTTGTAAGTTCCTGCCAGTTTGCGGGTGTGGCTTCTATACCCAGCATCCTGGCAATCATTGAATAAATATCTGCCGGTTTTTTATGCTGGCTACGATAATATTGCACGGAAGTAGCGCCTGCAGTTTTGGATAGTTTATCATCTCCGGCCATAAGTAAAGGATGATGGTAAAAAGTGATACCGGAGAATGCATCCTGTTGAAGCACTGAAGCCAGATAATGTTGTGCTAAAGTAGAAGGCCAAAGGTCTTCTCCACGCACTACCAGGTCTATCCCGAAATAGATATCGTCCAGTACAGAAGTGAGTTGATAGGCAGGATAGCCATCTTTCTTTTTTACAATAAAGTCCTGCATGACAGCAGGCAATCTTGTGATTATTTCTTTACCATCCATTGTCTTGACTGAAAGCTCTTTTGTGTTGTTTGTAAGTAATCTCCAACAGGCATTTGCCGTATCATAAGGGATGTTGCTATGGCGACAGGTTCCGGGATAGACCCTTTCTTTATTACGTCCCATGACCTGTGACCGCGAGCAGGTACAAGCAAATATATTGCCATGTTCCTTCAATTGCGCTAGGGTTTTCGTGTATATATCCATGCGGTGCAATTGTGAGTATTCATTTTCATATTCCCATAAGTTTTGAGGGCCTTCATCCCATGGAATCTCCAGGAAATTGAGTGTGTCAAATATATCCTGAACGTGTGATTTATTAATCTTGTCCCTCTCATTATCATCAATTCTGAGTACGATGCGCGCTTTAGTCTTTCCGGCCAGTGCCGCAGTAATAGCAAATGAAAGCACATTGCCCAAATGCACGAATCCACTTGGCGTAGGTGCAATCCTGGTCTTATTAAATAGGAGGCCATTATTCATTGAACTGTGAATGGTTAATTTTCTACAAGATAAAACTCATTTGAATTAAACGCACTCTAAAAATCCTGAATTATTTGCAAAAATATCCTGACATTATAGTAGAAAATAATAAATGAGGAAAATGATAATTTCAGAATCCAGCATAAAAAAATTAAAATATCGCCCATCTGGTTTTTTCTTTAATTGCAGCTTTCCACTTAAAAATTATTGGACATTATGATTTATTCTGCATCAAAAAGTACGAAATCAATATTTAACGTCCGGCAACTTCTAACGTTATCGCAAAAGAGGAAATAAAAAATAAACCAAACCTTCTTTATAAAATCTTTATACCGATACTATAACCTTTTATACATTGTTTATAAGATGCTGGGTACCTTTGCACTGCAATAATTACTAATGGTAAACTTTTTTATAAACAGGATCAGCAAACCCCGCCAATATCTTTTTAGCGTATTGATCGTTTGTGCTATTTCTGCAATATGCTTTTGGCTTTCCACATACATAGGGTACCGGGTTTTAGGATTTATACTGCTGCTCACTGTATCCATGATTGCGATGGTCTTTGACATTTTACCGGTATTATTAACAGCAGTGTTAACTGCCTTAATCTGGGACTATTTCTTCATACCTCCCACTTTTACTTTTTTTGTTGGCACTACTGAAGATATGATCATGCTGCTCATGTATTTTGTTATAGCAATGATTAATGCAGTTCTTACGTACAAAATAAGGCAGGTCGAAAAAATGGCAAGACAAAAAGAAGAAAAAGCCAATACGGTAAAACTTTATAATACACTGCTTAATTCACTTTCACATGAGCTGCGCACACCTATATCTACTATCATTGGCGCAACTGACAATCTACAAAATAACAGTGCGAAACTTACACTTCAAAACAGGCATGAACTGATTGCAGAGATATCAAAAGCTTCTTTTCGCTTAAACCAACAAGTAGATAATCTGCTCAACGTGTCCAGGCTTGAATCCGGGTTTATCCAGCCTAAAAATGACTGGTGTGATATCAGTGAAACAATTTATGATGTGGTTAAAATAATAGAAGAGAATAATACCCATCAAAAGATCAGAATTAGTATAAATCCGGATATTCCTCTTTTTAAACTGGATAAAGGGATGCTGGAACAGATCATTTATAACCTGCTGAATAACGCGGCTCAATATACTCCTGAAGGAAGCAGGATAGAGATTATGGCAATGTGTTATGCAGATATTATGCAGATAATAATAGAAGACAATGGCAATGGCTTTCCGGAGGAGGAGATCAAAAATGTATTTGATAAATTTTATCGGTTGAAAGGTGCAAAAACAGGGGGTACCGGTTTAGGTTTATCCATTGTAAAAGGATATACCGAAGCTATGGGAGGAACTGTAAGGCTGGAAAATATCAACCCGAAAGGAGCAAGGTTTACCATAAACATACCCGCAAAAACATCCTACTTAAAAAACCTGAAAAATGAATAAAGCGGAAATACTGGTAATAGATGATGAGGCGCAGATAAGAAAGCTGCTGGAAATTACATTGGAAAGCAATGATTATATAGTGAAGCAGGCTGCAACTGCTAAAGAAGGTATGATCTTAGCGGCCAACCATCCGCCGGATTTGATCATACTTGACCTTGGTTTACCCGATGAGAACGGGCACAGTGTATTAAAAAAATTGAGAGAATGGTACACTAATCCTGTCATTATCCTTTCCGTGCAAAGTAGTGAAGAAGATATAATAAGCGCATTGGATAACGGAGCAAACGATTATTTAGTAAAGCCATTCCGGACCGGAGAACTTTTAGCGAGGATACGGTCAGCTTTGCGGACTGCAAATACTGAAGAAACCACTCCTGTAATCATTTGTGATGATCTTGAAATAGACCTTGCTTCAAGAACTGTAAAGAAAAAAAATGAGCTGGTAAAACTGACGGCAACAGAATATCACCTGCTTTCATTGTTTGTGAAAAATGAAGGTAAAGTACTGACCCATCATTACCTGCTGAGGGAGGTGTGGGGGCCGGGTTTCATTAATCAATCACAATATTTAAGAGTATTCATCGCACAACTAAGAAAAAAAATAGAGAACGACCCTAACCGGCCTGAATTGATTGTTACCGAATCAGGCGTAGGATATCGTTTCGCAAGAAAAGAATAATTCTAACATATTAATCACATTTAATAAAATCAAGGCAAAAGCATTGTGCAGGCGTAGCTATGCCTAATCATTAGTTCGATAAAAACAGGAGTTAACAAAAAATAAAATTTTAAACAATATAAAATGAAATGAAAACATCAGTACCCAGACAAAGAATTAAAAAGCTGGTAAAGAACGAAACGTTCCGATTTATAATCACATTGTATGGACTAATTGTTGTCATTAGTATTGTATTAGGAAAAGTTTCAAAATAACTTCCACTGCAAATATAAATATATA
>CAISOH010000367.1 GCA_903887005.1 uncultured Bacteroidota bacterium
ATTGTTAAATTTATATTAAATATTACTAACTTTAGTTTTTAGAGGTGCCCTAAATAAATTAAAACGGATTATCCCATATATAGACGCAATGTTTGCGTTTCGGCCGTATAAACAATCGTTGCACCACAATACAATTTATTGCCATTACTCAACCCAAAACAACAATTCAATTCCTATTCATAAATCTTAAAATCAGTCCTTTTCAGGTCCATTTTTGTGAAAGGGGATACTACCATTGGTATCTTTTCCGTGCGCGTTTCGCTGGTATCAAGCCCAAAAGACTTGGCGTCAGATAAAGAAAGGTGTTTCAGGAAAAAATAACTGTTCAGAATAAACCCATCCCCAAAATGAAATTCATTGCCTGTAGAAAGAAATGTTTCAAGGATAACAAAAATAAAATCTGCGGCCAGGTTGTGTTTACTCAATGATGGGTATGGACTGATTATATCCAGTTCTTTATGGTCCACCATTTCCTTGACCACTTTTCTCATCATAAGGTTTATTCGCGGCTGTACACGGAACCCCAGCCTGAACTCCACTCTTATAACTTTATCCTTCTTAAGTTCCTCTACTGTATATTCCATTGTATAAGGCTCATCAGTGCGCTCTACATGCACAAACCAATATATATCAGCACGCTTGGGTTTGCGGCTGAATATAGAATGAATAATTCGTTCTTCCACCTGGAAAGCATTATTAGCCTTGGTAAGGAATATAGTATGAGATGCAAATTTAGTAACCGTTTCATCCTTACTCAGGTCGTCCAGTAAAGGCAGATATTCCTTCATGTTCACAAAAGTCAGGAAACGGTTGGTGATCTTACGCGCCCTGTACCATACATACATCGTAAAAATGAGCCCTATCTCAAATACCAGGAAGAACAGGCGTTTTAATATTTTTACCGCATTGGCCACGAAAAAAGAAAATTCTACAGATACGAAAAGTACAAGTATCAAAACCACCAGCCATAGTGGAAAATGCTTTACATACCGCAGGAAGTAATAAACCAGTATGGTTGTCATCAGCATAGCTATAGTAATGGAAAAACCATAAGCCGCAGTCATCGCTTCTGATGTTTTGAAATATAGCACTACAAGAATACACCCGACGCATAATATCCAGTTGATGCTGGGTATATAGATTTGTCCGCGAACAGTAGTTGGGAACTTCACATTCACTTTCGGCCAGAAGTTAAGGCTTATAGCTTCACTGATGAGCGTGAACGAACCGCTTATCAAAGCCTGGCTGGCAATTATAGTCGCTGCGGTAGCCAATATAATAGAAGGTAGCAAATAACCATGAGGCACTATTGCAAAGAACGGGTTTACGTCTCCTATATTCTCCTGATGTTGCAGCAATACCCAGGCGCCCTGCCCAAGGTAATTAAGTACAAGGGTGATCTTTACGAATATCCAGCTCACCTGTATATTCAATCGCCCGCAATGTCCCAGGTCGGAATACAGTGCTTCAGCACCAGTAGTACACAGGAATACAGCGCCAAGCAACCAAAAACCTTTCGGATGTGTAGTTAACAGACGGAAACCATACATCGGGTTTAACCCTTTAAAAATCTGGGGGTAATGTAATATCTGGTGAAGGCCCAAACCGCCCAGCATCATAAACCAGAGAAACATAATAGGCCCGAAAGACCCTCCCACTACTTTTGTCCCAAAACGCTGGAAAATAAAAAGCAGGACAATAATACCCATAACAAGCCCCATCACCAGGTGATTGCCGGGAACAATGATACCTTCCAGCCCTTTTACCCCATTCAAACCTTCTATTGCTGAAGTAACAGAGATTGGAGGAGTGATAATGCCATCGGCAAGCAAGGTACCTGCCCCGATCATAGCCGGAAACATCAGTTTTTTCCCATACCTGCGCACAAGTGCATACAATGAAAAAATACCACCTTCACCCTTATTATCTGCCTGTAGGGTAATAAGAATATACTTGAAAGTTGTTTGCAGTGTCAGCGTCCAGAATACACAGGATATGGCCCCCAGCACCAGTTCTTCAGTTGCAGCCCCTCCTTCTTTTAGTATTGTCTGGAAAGTATATAAGGGGGATGTTCCGATATCTCCAAAAATGATACCTAATGTAATTAAAAGCCCTGCGACCGAGACTTTTTTAATATGGCTTGAATCCATTGCCTTCCCTACATTTTATAATTGGGAGGTGCAAAGGTAGTTTACCGGATTGTTTTAAAAAATTTATTTATTCATATTTATTGTCCGTTAGCATTTCCATTCCAATTCTGAGTTTTGTTTCCTTTTACATTATACCTTTATCGAAAAATCAGGAACATGATAGCATTTATAGGAATGGGACATTTAGGATCCAACTTTGTTAAGGCAATGCTTAAAAAGGGCGAAGAAGTGCATGTGTGGAACAGAAGTTCACCGAAAGCTAAAGCATTGGAAGCATTTGGAGCTAAAGCATTTGATCATGTCGCAGACGCTGTGAAAGGAGCGGGCAGGATACACCTTACACTTAAAGATGATGATACCGTAAATGAAATACTGGAACAGGCAAAAACAGGATTTGAACCGGGTGTAATCATCACAGACCATACCACCACATCAGCACATGGCGCGGATGAAAGAACAAAACTATGGAAAAGCAGGGGTTATACTTATGTTCATGCGCCTGTTTTCATGGGGCCGCAAAATGCGCTCGAAAGCACCGGTACTATGCTGGTATCAGGCGACCAGGCAGTAATTAGCAGCATAGAACCTGAATTGGCTAAGATGACAGGCAAGGTTGTGAATTTCGGCCCAAAGAATAATACCGCCGCAGGGATGAAATTGATAGGTAATCTGTTCCTGATAGCTATGACGGCAGGTGTGGCGGATTCACTGGCTCTCGGCAAGGCTCTAGGCATTAGCGCTGATGACATTACCAAATTATTCGAATCATGGAATCCCGCAGGAATGATCCCGGCTAGGATAAAGAAGATAACTTCCGGAACCTTTGACCAGCCCAACTGGGAATTGTCTATGGCTAGAAAAGATGCAAGGCTGATGATGGAAGAGGCGCAACTCGGTGGTATGCCCCTGGCTGCAATACCCGCCATAGCCGCAGAAATGGATCGGTGGATAGAAAATGGCCATGGAAAGGATGACTGGACGGTGATTGGAAAGGATGCGGTTATGTAAATACCAAAGGATTCCATAAGCCTGGCTGGCACTAAGAATTCATGATGTAACACCAATTATGTATTTTTTATTCCGGGGAAAATATAAAGGCATTGCTCACTAAAAAACTGCAGAGTTGTTTACAGTACAGTTCTGAAAAATTAAAAAGCAAAAAAACTTAAAACTCTGTTTTGCTCTTTATATAAGCACGTATTTTACGTACATAATCAAAATAACCCATTTGCATCCGCAAATAAAATACAACGAAAATAAACGTGCTGATAGCCAAAAGCGTATAAGTTATCTGCGGTTGCCCGCCAACATACAAGAGAATAAATGAAGCTACAAAAAGGAATGAACAAAAGATCACAATTAACATTGGCCCTCCCGAATCAAGTTCACGCATTTTAGAGGTTATCACTACATCTGTTTTGTCTCCTGTTTTTTCCAGTTCTACATAAGTGACAGGTAGCGTTTTTATTGCATCAACCTGCTCTGCATGTGGTATAATACGCAAGGAATTACCATTTTCGACAATCTCAAAATCCAGATTGTGGATCTTAATATGATTGCCTGTAAGCCGGTCAATAAAAACTTCTTTTGGAATAGAGGAATGATACCTTTGGGTACTTGCAAAAATCATAAAAATGTTTTAAGTTGTGAAGAACTGAAAAAATCACTTTTTGCGGCATATTATCAGAGCACAAAATTAGTTTCAGCAGTACTTCAGGTCAATGATGATTGTCAGCTTTTTTTATGCGTTTTCGCACGCATTTGAGTATAGAATTGTGTGAAACTTCAATCATAATTATTAAATAAAAAAGCCGCTCAGCATGAACAATTTTATAGTTTCTGTCAAAGAAAAATGCCAGAAAAAAACCCGGCATCAGTTATTTTATTATACTTGTAGCCACATAAAATTGTGCATTGTTTAATTCGCAGGACTTTGCGGTCTTGATTTTATAATTTACTTATTATCAATTCATTATCCTTGGCGGCTTTGCGCCTTTGCGAGAAACCTCTTTTGCACATTTTTATCCGGTGTGAAATATAACAGAGTAATATACCAAATTGTCAGAAAACCAATATCCTGTTTAGAGTTACTTTCTCATGACTGGTGATTCATTTTTTTTCTTCCTGGAAAAAGAAAATCCGGGAGTGGTAGGGACAATATTTCCTAATAGAAATCCCCATGGTTTTAATTCATCAATATGGTCAAAGATCACTTTTAGAATTCCGGTTAGCGGGATAGAAAGAAACATCCCGGGTATTCCCCATAAAGCTCCGCCGGCAAGTACAACAATTACAGATATAAGTGCATTAATCTTTACTTTTGAAGCAACGACATTAGGAATAATATAGTGGTTATCTATGAACTGGATGAGAATGTAGGCCGCCAATACGAGAAAGGCATAACCCGGTGATTTTGTTGCGAGGGCTATAATCATTGGTAATGCAACCGCGATGATTCCCCCTAGATAAGGAATGACATTTAATAATGCACCGATTATTCCAAGCAAAATGGCATACTCAATACCGAGAATTAATAAGCTGATGGAATTTAATATCGCTATAATTAAAGCTTCTAATAAAAGCCCTATAAGATAACTTTGAATGATTCTTTTTGTAGAAGTAAGGATTTCATTTACCGCTGCCAGCTTATTTGCACTAAATAATTTATGGATAAATTCAATTAATAAGGGTTGATAGAATAATATCATGAAAATATATACTGGTATCAAAACCAAAACTACAAGCAGGCTTCCGATATTGACCAGTGTTTTACCAATCTGCGAACGGCTGCTGTTTATAAGCTCTGCATTTGTTTCATTGACCCATGCCTGTATTTTGAAAATGGGTATATTGAATTTGGTTGATACCCAGGCTTCTGTTTGCTGAAGTAGCTGATCGAATTTGATTGATAGCCTTGGAAATGATTCGCTGAACATACTTACCTGGGACGCTAGTAAGGCAATAATTGACATAAAGGCAATGATCACAATAACTATAGTTATCGCTATGGCAATGATCCGGTTCAATTTTTTTCTCACAAGAAAACTTACAACCGGACTCAGTACAATAGCAATAATGGTTGCATAAATAATTGGCACTATAATACTTTGCGCCAGATAAAGCATACTTATAAAGGCAAAAATGCCAATAAAGATTACTGATACCCTCGCGTAAAATGGTATTTTAAATGGACTGTTC
>CAISOH010000368.1 GCA_903887005.1 uncultured Bacteroidota bacterium
ATCCAACTACTAACCGACGTCAAAAAAGTGTGGATAGATGGCAAATGGTATCTCAATGAATTTACAAATGAAACAAAAAAATTAATTGACAAACTGAAAATCAAACTATAATACGTAAATCCTTTCCAAGTTACGGATTAACACATTATTAGCCGCTAATGACAGCTATACCGGCACTACCGTAAACTGGACTGTATGGACAGGTGCATCGCATGGTACATTAGTTGCCGCCTATACCACTACCAGCACCGGTGGGACCCTCACACCAACTGGTTTATCTTATACACCTGCACCAGGCTATACAGGGAGTGATCTGTTTAAGGTCATAGTTTCCGATGGTACCTTAGCTGACACAACAACAGTTAATGTTACCGTCAACCCTGCGCCTTCTCCAATAACGGGTGTGACAACGCTCTGCACCGGCACATCCTCTACACTAAGCAGTTCGCCATCCGGCGGTACCTGGACGAGCGGCACACCGGGTGTGGCCTCTATCGGCGCTTCATCTGGCTTACTTTCCGGCCTTTCTGCCGGAACATCATTAATTAGTTACACTTTGTCAGGTGGGTGCGCTTCATCAGTTGTAGCTGTTGTGAGCGCTGCACCAACCGCAGGAACAATAACCGGTTTATCAAATGTATGCACAGGCGCTTCAATTACACTTTCTGATGTAGTAACAGGTGGAGCATGGAGCAGTGGCAGCGGTGGAGTAGCAACTATAGGCGCTTCATCGGGAATAGTAACCGGTATTTCTGCAGGTACAACAGTAATTACTTATACTGTTTCTTTTAGTTGCGGAACTGCAAGTACAACTAAAATCATAACCGTTAGCCTGCCACCCAATGCCGGTGCTATTACAGGCCCTTCAGTTGTGTGCACTGGCGCCAGTATCCTGCTCACAGATGCTGCAACCACAGGAGTATGGTCGGCAACTAACGGTAATGCCACTATTTCCGGCACAGGAGTTGTTCTTGGCGTAACCGCCGGATCTGACACGATCAATTATACAGTAACTAACAGTTGCAGTTCAGCCATAGCGTCAACAGTAATAACTATTAACCACTGTACTTTGGTAATAAATACCAATGAACATCTTCAAAATGAGTGGAGCATATATCCTAACCCTGCTAAAACAGAACTGACCATTACCGCTCCCAACAATATCGGCAACGTAACGATTACCAACCTTATTGGGCAAAAGGTATATACCCATGAGTGCAATGCTGAAAAAGTTCAGGTTGATGTTTCAGGCTTTGCAGCAGGAGTGTACTTCATTAAGATAAATGGAGCAGAAGTGAGGAAGTTTGTGAAACAATAATGCCGACACTTTCGTCGCTACCCGGATTTAATTCTTAGCGGTAGCGGTTTAATAGCTACCAGAATAAATCCGGTAATACAGAGCAGATAAGCCCGGTTAAGGGCTTGTGCAAGAATAAGTCGTACAATAGTGGCATAGTTATTTTTCTTTTTTTCAAGGCGCAAAAGCTGCGAATATGTTGCAATATTTAAAGATTTTGCAACGCCGAAAAAATGAAAAAGAACAGGTCAATATGTACGAGTTATTCTTGCACAAGCCCTAATTGGACGCCGCTTTAAAAAATTTATAAACAACACCTGCCAGGATAGCGCCGGCTATGGGTGCTAAAATAAATAACCATAATTGTTCAATAGCCCAGCCACCTGCAAATAATGCCTGGCTGATACTTCTGGCCGGATTAACTGAGGTATTCGTTACAGGAATGCTTACAAGGTGAATTAAGGTAAGCATCAAACCAATGGCTAAACCGGCGAATCCTTTTGGGGCCCTTTCATCGGTCGCCCCAAGAATAACAATTAAAAACATAAACGTCATTACAACTTCAGATGTAAATGCACTCAATAAATTATAATGTCCCGGAGAATGTTCTCCATAGCCATTCGCTGCAAAATTTCCTATGGCGCTTCCGTTCCCGGTTGCAATAATATATAGTACACCTGCAGCGGCAATAGCTCCTGCTATTTGAGCAATTATATAGGGCAGGAGGTCTTTTGTATCCATCCGTCCGCCAATCCATAATCCGATTGACACTGCCGGATTTAAATGAGCACCTGAGATATGCCCCAATGAATAGGCAATTGTCAAAACAGTTAAACCAAAGGCAAGTGCAACTCCCAATAACCCAATCCCGACGCCCGGAAATGTAGCTGCTAAAACCGCACTTCCACAGCCTCCCAATACTAACCAAAATGTACCGATAAATTCTGCGACGAATTTTTTCATAAATTTTATTTAATTGTTATAATTAATAATAGTGTAAAAATTACTCATTAAATTACATTCACTTACTTATACAAAAAGCATACCCCCAAATAATATTAAGTTTATTTGTGTAAGCCCAATACCAATCCTGGTTTTTCCTGGTGCCTATTGGTTATTCGCTAATCCTCCATAACATTTATTCCTGTCAAGAATGGGACTTATTTTCCATTATTTGGAATACCACTCCGCCAATCGGAATGATTGCTGCTATGACAACTTATCAAATTATTGATTATCAACAAGTTAAAACTTTGGCACAACAATGGATATATACTATTCAAACAAACAAACATTCTTAACTAACTCAAAAACAAAACAAAATGAAAAACTTCTCAAAAGCAATCATCGCAGCAGCAGTAGTA
>CAISOH010000369.1 GCA_903887005.1 uncultured Bacteroidota bacterium
AAGTGTTCGTCAATCTCGACTTCAACCTTTAAAGACGACAGCACATTGATTTGACCAATCCGTTGATTCCTGGTGATAGTTTGTCCAATCTCTGCATCCATTAGTCCCAGTTGCCCGTCTACAGGAGACTTTACATTGAGAAAGTCGAGTTGCTGATTGACCAGGGCCATGTTGCGGCGCATGTTTGCAAGATTGTCAGACAACTCATCGATCTGAATCCTGCGGTAAATTGAATCCTGTTGTTTGCTTTTGTTGAGCATTTCAAGCAGCCTTAATGCCAGATTGTAACCCTCTTCGGCACGTTGCATCTCTTCAGCGGCAATGAGTTTGTTCTTATACAGCATTTTGTTTTGATTTTATAATTATAACAATAACCTATACGATTTACTTATAATGAAAAATTTCATGTAAATAATAATGCCATAATAATGTACTATAAATAATATCCTGAATAATAAAAATAATGATGTTCCAATATATCGGAATATAGAAAAAACTTTGGAGACATTAAAAAAGTAAAAAATGATATCCGAAAAGCCAACGAGCAAACAATATTAGTGCCCATTTCATAATCCGCCATTGCATAAAATTTTCTTAATTATAGCGATAGTTAATAATGCTGATAAAACACCAGTAATAATAATATCAATTTTCAAAATGATGTTTATTGGTTTTTCCAAATTGCTGAATAAGAGTACTATAATCAGGGATGATATAACAGCTACCATAAACCAAAATAAAATTTTGTTCTTTCTTTCGATCCTGAAATAGCCAACTTCCATTTCATAATATCCTTTTGGCATTTTGACTATATACCAAATAATAATAAATAAGCCAATAACAGAACTGCCATTTTGCAATGCTTCACGTAATTCATTATTATATACCGCCATTTTTGAATCATTAATTCCTGGATATTTTACGCTAAGATGGGTTATTGAATCCCAAAGTAAATGCGAAAAAATACCTGTTAGCATTGAAAAAATAACAATTAAAAAATGTTTTTTAAAAAATATATTCCAGCGAAAATTAATAAAGCCAATAAATTTACTCATAATAAAATCAGGAAGATTGTGAATCAATATATCCCGTACTATATTATGAAATACAAAAGAACAAATTACTGCAAGTGGCAAATCGAACCAGAATATGCCAAGCCAGGTATGGCTATAAGGTTTATCAACATTCAAATTTATAAATGATTCGAAATCAGGTATAATACTTCCAATAATTAATCCTGTGACGGAAAAAATTTTCCATCGTTTATTAATTAATGGTAAAACGATGGCGGGATGAGAAAAAGTAAATGGCATATATATTTATGGGAAATATTAAACCTGGTTGGTTTACTATTTATTCATAATAAACCAATTAAAAATATGCAGAATTTTAATAAAAATTAATCAGTAATAATGTAAAGTTTATTTCAGAAATTTATTAGCAAAGTAACAATTAAAGAATAATTTTGACATTAATTTTTTAATAAAACAGAATTAGATATTAAATAATTTCATCTTTTTAAAGATTTTGACAATTTTATTTTAATAAACAAACTGTATAAATTTATTTATTGTAATTTGCAATGTAATTATTTTGATAAAATTGGAACTATTTATTTTACTGTATGATACGGTTGTTCATAGCTTTTCAAAGTCCAATATTGCATCAAAAGGTTATAAAAATCTCAGCTACCAAATAAATTAAATTAATTATAATAATCATGAATAAAGTAAATTCAAACCTTCAAAAACTAATTATTGTTGAAGATGATCTTGCCATAAAAACTTTGCTATCAGCAGTTCTGGAATATCATTTCGATGTCACAGCTTTTGATAATGGAATGGATGCTCTATCTTATTTGCAACAAGGAAATTTACCTGACATTATAATTTCCGACTTAAATACACCAGAATTAAATGGATATGACCTTCTTGTACAGATAAAAGAAAGTAGTTTTTTTAAGGCCATCCCTGTAATTATTTTGTCGGGAGAAGAGGCTTCTGAAACACGAATAAAATGCCTTGAAGCCGGCGCAGATGATTATATCATAAAACCTTTTAACCCACGCGAACTTGAAGTAAGGATAAATGTAATTCTTAAGCGTTATGGAAAATCATTAATAAGCAAACAGTTTTAACGGACAGTTTTATGACGGATATTAATGCAGGTATCATTGCACTATTGAATATCAATAATATAACTTACGATCTATTATGCCAGGCTGATTTTGGGAACAATAAATTACTACAATTTAATAATCTTATTGAGTTGTGTAAGGATTATGAAAAACTAAACCTTAACATTACCGCTATTATTTCAGAAAGTGAAGTGCTGGGAACTTCAGGGATAAGTTTACAGGAGCCCCTGAACATAAAAGGAATGCACCACATACCATTCTTTTTGATATCTGAAAAGCTGGATGATAACCTTATACGACTCAGTTTACAGGCTGGCATTGCTGATATATTTGTGAAACCTTTATCATTACCTCTTATTCAAAACCGAATCCGCTTCCTGATTAAAAACTGGAATTATATACAGAAAAGAAAAGAAAAAAAAGAAATCATTATTTATAAGACCCCTTTTTTGAAAAGGACCTTCGATATAATTTTTTCAGGTTTAGCATTGATTTGTCTGTCCCCCTTTATATTGCTCGTAATAATTATTATGAAACTTGAATCCAGGGGACCTGTTTTCTATTACTCTTACAGGGTGGGCACAGGTTATCATGTATTTAAGTTTTATAAATTCAGGTCTATGTATGTGGACGCAGATAAAAGATTAAAAGATCTGAAGCACCTGAACCAGTATAATAATTCCAATGAAAAAATATCACCGGATTCCGGAACAATGATATTATGCGATGAATGCAGAATGACAGGCTCGCATTGCAGAAATCAGATTTATGCGGACAATAACACATGGTGTGAGAAGCAATATTTAGATTCGAAAAAACTTCATGGCGACGCAACATTCTTTAAGTTGAAAGATGATCCGCGAATCACAAAAGTTGGTCGTTTTATACGTAATTACAGCATTGATGAATTGCCGCAGCTTTGGAATGTACTTATAGGCGATATGAGTATTGTAGGCAACCGGCCATTACCTTTATACGAAGCTGAAAAACTGACTACCGATAAATATGCTCCCCGTTTTTTAGCCCCTGCCGGTTTGACTGGTTTATGGCAGGTGGAAAAAAGAGGTAAGGCTAAAATGTCGGAAGATGAACGTCTTATGCTGGATAACACTTATGCTGAAAATCATAGTTTCTTGTATGATTGTAAGCTGATACTAAAAACAATCCCTGCTATTTTCCAAAAAGAAAACGTATAAAATAAAGCTTGCCGTTAATAGCATATGATTCGCAAATTTAAGCTCTCCAGGTACTATAATAAACATTTTTTAGTGCTCTTTGGCAATGGGATCCAAATGGTAGTGGGATTTGCGACCTCGTTTATCTTATTCCATTACTTATCTATGGCGGCAGCCGGGATGTGGTATTTTGTACAAAGCTTTGTAGCGTTGTGCGAATCGGGCAGATATGGTTTTTTAGCAACTGCAACCGTGAAATTTTATGCCGGTACGGAGCCTAAAAGAGCAGCAACTGTACTGGGGTCTGTCTGGTTCCTCGCCATTGCATTGACAGTCTTAATACTGTTTTTGAATGCCATTGGATTGTTGTTTTTACCTTATACGAATAATACAGAATTAATCCTTTGCATCAAATGGATAGGCATTACTTATCTTAGTTCTCTTCCGGCGGATGTTATTTTCTGGAGGCTACAGGCAGATGAAGAATACGGAAAAATGTTTGTGTTCAGAATGGTTAATAGCCTGAGTACTATTCTTGGGTTTATAGTATTGATATTATTACACAAATTCACCTTAGAAACTGCATTGATTTATAATTTCCTGACCAATTGCCTTTCCAGTATTATTGGTATTTTGTGGAAATTATCCGGTTTCAAATATATAGTTAACAGGTCGAAAGAATGCATTATGGAAATAATGCATTTTGGCAAGTTTACTTTTGGAACAACCATGTGCTCCAGTATGCTTGTCAGCTCAGATACATGGATCATTAATTTTGTTTTAGGCCCGGCAGCGGTGGCTGTTTATAACCTGGCTATGCGCTTTATGGGATTGGTAGATTTACCTTTGCGTTCTTTTGTAACCACCGGCATGTCTGACATGGCTATATCATTTAACGCCGGGAATATGAAGCAGGTTACTTATAAATTAAAGAAATACTCAGGAATGCTCACAATAGCGTTTATTCCTTTTACAATTGTCGCTTTTGCCTGCGGCATTTTTGCAATAAAATTTATGGGTGGGCATAATTATGAGGGCGGGCCAATGGCTGTGGCCATAAATGCATATGGCCTGGCGCTGATTTTGGCCATAGCCTACCCTATTGACAGGTTTAACGGATTAGCGCTCGACATTATGCATAAAACCCAGGCAAATTTTTACAAAGTAATTATCATGCTGGCGGTTAAGATTATTGCTGGTTTTATTTTTGTTGAAATCCTTAAGAACATTTATGGAATAGTGATAGCCAATTATTTAATGACGATTGCTGCGATATTCTATGGTTACTACCAGTTACGAAAATCCATTGATTACAATATTGCCGGCATACTCTCCACAGGGTATTCAGAAATAAAGATTTTTATTGCCAAAGAGCGAAAGATCATTTTCGGACCAAAAGACAAATCATGAGGCCCATAACTATACCATCAAATATTCGTCAGCTCTGGAATGCAGATTCGAATGGCCCTGAGGAAAACATTGAGCTCATCAATCAGCGCTATAAATCATTATTAAATGGAACGCCAGAAGTGTCTGTTGTTATCCCTGCATACAATGAAGAAAAAAACATTTTACGCACATTGCTATCATTAAGTTCCAATACGACTAAAAGATCTGTAGAAATAATTGTTGTCAATAATAATTCAAAAGACAATACGGAAGCGCTTGTAAAAGCTACGGGAGTAATTTGTATTACTGAAACCAAACAAGGCATTACGGCAGCCCGCAATGCAGGCCTGGCAATTGCAAGAGGCAAGTATGTGCTGAACGCAGATGCTGATTCCATTTATCCGCCTGACTGGATAGAAGAAATGGCAACCCCACTTGCTGATGGCAATAATACCTCCATTACTTATGGAAGATTTGCCTTTATTCCGACAGGCAATACATCAAGGTTCAGCTATTTCTTTTATGAAGAGATAGCGGATACTATACGATGGATCAATAAAATGTTCAGGGAAGAAGCGGTAAATGTGTATGGCTTCAATTCAGGTTTCAGAAGAGTGGAAGGACTGGATGTAAATGGTTTTGATCATCCTCCCGGCTCTAACGAAGATGGATGGATGGCAGTGAAATTAAGGGATAAAGGATTCGGTAAACTGTATTGTGTAAATAATGTAACAGCAATGGTATGGACTGCTGACAGGCGCATAGAAATGGACGGAGGATTATGGAAAGCGCTGTTCAAGAGGGTAAAAAGAATCTTATTCCCTTCCAAAAAAATTGTGATCCGCAAAGATCTTTGATTGAATTACTTTCTCCTTGCTTTTTCCCAAACAGCGCTTTGTGAGCCTTGCAAATACCGCCGGATACCTGCAACAACCGCATAATTCATCATGCAGAAATAATACGGAATGAAAAATATTTTTACCCGCATCTGCTTTTTCTCAAATACCAATCCAAGCAGGGATAATAAATAAAAAACTACCTGGCAGACAAACAACAGTTTATATACAAATTCTGTAAACAAAAAAACAATCAGGCCATTGAGCACCAATGCTGCAATCATAAAAAAGGGTGTAATTGTCCATCGCAAAACACGGTGGCTGATATATTGAAACGACAGGACGAAATTACCAAAAGGATTAAGCAATTCTTTTAAACGAACTATAGACTGGATTCCACCGGCAGCTATTCTTATCTTGCGTTTCAGTTCTTCCTGCACATTTTCAGATCCGTTTTCAGTAGCATAAGCCATGGGCTCATAAACAATCCGGTATCCCTTCTTTGCAATAAGCATGGAGATCATAAAATCATCCAGTATAGTGTCAGCTGGAACAGGTTCATATAACTTAGTGCGTATGCTGAATAATTCCCCTGCCGCACCAACCACAGAGTATAGCTCAGAGTCCCATGTTTTCAGTTTAGATTCATACTTCCAGTAAAATCCTTCTCCGGCTGTGGCATCTTCCACATCCTCTATATTCACTCTTTTTTCCCCCGAAACTGCGCCAACGGTTAAGTCTTTATAATGCCGGCAAATATTTACCAGCGCATCTTTATTTAGCAGTGTATTCGCGTCAGTAAATATTGCTAAATCAGAATGGACCTCCTGCATTGCCCTGTGCATAGCTGCTATCTTTCCACCACGTTCAGGACGGTGCATTAGTTTAATCTGCGAATAACCTCTTATTAGTTCCGGCGTTCTGTCATTGGAACCATCAGTGACGAAGATGTAGGTGATTTTATCTTCCGGATAAGTGAGCGATAGCGTATTCCTGATCTTTTCAATAATAAAATCTTCCTCATTATATGCTGCCACCATTACTGTAAGCGTAGGCCAGTTACCACCATTGTCTGGAATTTTTCTTTTCCTAAAAAACAGGATACGCAGCTTCACTAAAAAAAATAGCAATATCCCATACCCGAAAAAGGTATAAAATACAATGAATATGCTTATCCAGAAGGCTGGTATCATGCGGTGTGTGGCTACTCAATAATTGTAAAACGGTAAGCAAAATCATTCACTTCTATATCCTCACCAAGCCTTTTCTTTCCTTCATATCTTTCCAATGAGATTCGCCTCGCAGCAATATGACCTTCATCGTTTAGCCCAAAAATATCAATAGTAGTTTTAGCTCTTAATTTTTCCTCGTCAGATAAAATTGGATTTGGATCTATTTTGTGTGAATGATAAGAATAAATAAAATAGACGTCAAAAGAAAAATCTAAATCGTCGGGTCTAAGGAGCAAATCGTCATATTGTTCAAGTTTGGTTTGCTGGCAATTATGACAACTATAATATAGGTTTTCCCATTCACACACCAATTCATAATAGGCAGGTATAGATTTTGGCTTAAAATGATCTATTGAATCTTCATTAGTTCTTATTGGGAAGTTATCACAAAATGAACAATGGCCGTCTGTTTGCTTTTTAAAAAAAGGTTCAAGTAATGTATTTATTTTTTGACCTTCATGAGTAGGCCATTGGAAAGTAAAACCAGGATTTGTTTCCCGGTTGTTTTTATATCTTTCACCCCACGCTTTCCATTTATTTTTGAGAAAATCTGGAGCATCGCCTCTGGTAAACTTTCTCATGATTTATAGGGTAATTTCTTTTTTTAAAATTCTTGAAAGCTGTTTTAATTCATTACCCATTATTGCCCTTAGCTCATCGCCTTGTAGTGCCAAATCTCTTGAAGATTTTTCCAATTCTTTTAAAGATGAATCAGAAGGTTTTTTAATCACTTCATCCCGCTTTTTATAAAAATCATCCAATTGTTTTTCGACTTCAATACCAAATTGTTTATTAATATCAAATACCTGTTCCAGAATATAACGATAGCTCCTGGCGTCTTCGGTAAGAAAAGGTTCTCCATCTAAAACGGAATTTCCTGTTTCATCCAATTTGAATTTATATACCCACGCATCGTCAACAGAACCTATAACGAAAGGAGAATGAGTGGTAAGAAATATCTGGGCTTTCGGAAATAACTTTTGAATGACTGGTAATATTCTTCTTTGAGCGGCAGGATGCAGATGTATATCTATTTCATCTAAAAATAAAGTGAAATTTTCCTTTCCTTCTCCTGTAATATAATCTAATCTAAACATCAGGTCTGTCAACCAACTGATTACCGATTTATACCCATCTGGTAGCGTATTATAATGTATTGATTCATTATCAAGTTTTACCATTACATTCAATGAATATTCGTCGATAATAAATTCAACTTTTCTTCCAATAATTTCGCCAACAGCATTTTCAATTTTCAGAATTGAAGCAAGATATTCTTCTGAATCCTTTTTATTACCTTTCTGAAAAGAAAGTGCAGAGCGGGTTTTATTATTTGCTATCCATTGAAATAAATTTGTATTGCCATGAGTTTTATTAAATGTCAATGCTTCTGCAAGGGGATTAAATTCATAACTTTTAAAAGCTTCGATTTTAGTGTTATTTAATTGACGTTGACCACTGTATGCAAAAAAACTATATCGGCGATACACAGAGGTGGCATTTTTATTAGCATTATAATAAAATTCAAAAAAATCAGAATTAACAATAAATGGATTTTCTCCTGAAGCGTAAAACTCAATTTCTTTTTCTTGAAAATAAACTTTAATAGATAAATTTTCACTATTAATTACCTTACGAGACGTATAGAGTTTTTGATATAAATAATTAGAATCATCTTTATTATTTTCCTCCAGTAATGATTTATTAAACCATGCGTCAAAATAAGTCATGGCTTCAAGTAATGTGGTTTTCCCGGTTCCATTCTCACCTGTAAATATGTGTATCTCCGCCTTGTCCTTAAGTTGTTTCTTCTCAAAGGATAAATCAAGGTGTTCAAATACACCTACATTATTAAGTACGAGTCTGGTTATTCTTAAATCTTCCATGGTGTTTTATTTTTGACTTCCAGTTCAGATTTGACAACTTTTAAAAAGTTGTCAAATTTGCCAAAACGTTAATTGGTTAATTTTAGCTATTATGAAAACTCGTCTTACCTATTGCACATTTTGAACAAAAATATTAATATAATTTATTACAAGCAAATTATGGAATATTGTATCCCATGTCTGTACTGTTAATATTGTGAGTCAGGTTCCATTTAATTGCCCTGAACAATACACCGATGTATTTCCATTGTCTGTCTTTTATATAGCTGAGTATATTACGTGGCGCAACAACAAAAATAAAATAAGGCCAAAAGACAACCCTTATAGAAAATGAGCAATTCCGCCGGATAAACAAGATACGGTTCCTGTTCATAAAATATTCTTTCAGTGCGCTTTTACCGCCAACAGAAACTGATTCTTTGTGATAAATCAACGCCTGCATATTTACCCATATTTTATACCCTGCACGTTTCACCTGCTCACACCAATCCATCTCTTCGTAATAGAGAAAATATATTTCCGGCATTCCCCCTGCCCTGTTTACAGCCTCCCTTCGCAGCATCATGGCAGCGCCATGTATATATCCTGTTTCGCCGGTTAAATGATCATATTGCCCTTTGTCTTTTTCAAACTGCCCGATACAATTATTCCGGGCAGTATAATAATTCATTTTTGTAAAACCTGCATATTGCAATACATCCGGCTCATCATAATACCTGATTTTTGGGGAAACCATCCCTACTTCAGGATGAGCATCTAATGTACCAGCTAATTGTTCAACAAGATTTTCCGTAAATTCCGTATCATTATTTACAAAGAAAAGATATTCCCCCTTGGCTTCTTTTATCCCTAAATTATTGCCACCGGCAAACCCCAGGTTTATTTCAGAACGGATGAATTTCACATTCGGATATCTGGAAACCCAAAATGGCACCGGGTTCACCTCACTGCCATTATCAACAACAATTATCTCCAGCGGTTTGTATGTATTCCTGCTGAATATGGATGCCAATAGCGCTTCTGTAACATTGCTGTGGTTGAAATTGACTGTAATAACAGAAACACTCTTCATAAGACGCTAAACTACTGTAGTAATTTTAAAACAGAAAATAAATTCAAGATAAGGAATTATCTTGTGCTTCGCTAGGGCTATTCTTTTTTTATGACTAATTCAGGAACAAGTAAAAGGGAAGCAGAAAATTTAACGGGATTAAGCGACGAACAGGTTGAATTAAACAGGGCGCAATTTGGCGCTAATATTACAGAAACTGAAAAGCAAAACAGATTTTGGCAGGTTGTCAAAGAAATAACAACAGAGCCACTTTTCATAATTCTTGTTTGCGCCGCTCTTATATATTTTGTGCTTGGAGCATACAATGAGGGCATAGTTATGCTTATTGCTTTGAGTTTCGTTTCCGGTATCGCACTATACCAGGAAAACAAAAGTCGCAGTGCTATAGATGCGTTAAAAAAACTCTCCGCACCACATGCAAAGGTTATCAGAAATGGTACCACAAAGGAAATAGCTCCGGAAGAAATTGTCATTGAAGATCTCATTGTTGCAGAAGAGGGTACGATTGTTCCTGCCGATTGTGAAGTTGTGGAATTGCATGATTTTTCGGTTAATGAAAGCATTTTAACCGGAGAAGCCATGCCGGTTTCTAAAGATTTTTCTGATGCCGGCAACAAAATTTTCCAGGGTACAACTATAATCTCCGGATCCTGTGTCGCCCGTGTTACTGCTATTGGAAAACAAACTGCATTAGGCAAGATCGGACAATCTCTCCAGGAAATTGAAATACCAATCACACCCCTCCAGCAACAAATAAAAAGCTTTGTCCGCTCCATGGTTATAGTGGGGGTTTTTGCTTTTTTAATTATATGGGGTATAAATTACTATTTATCAAAAAGTATCCTTGATGGCTTACTTCATGGATTAACCATCGCCATGTCTGTTTTGCCCGAGGAAATTCCTGTTGCTTTCAGCACATTTATGGCCCTGGGCGCTTATCGTTTGTATAAGAATAAGGTGATCGTAAGAAACCCGCACACGGTGGAAACCCTGGGTGCGGCCACTGTGATATGCACGGATAAAACCGGCACCATTACAGAAAATAAAATGGAGCTTTCCTGTATCTATGATTTTTCAGAAAATAAAATAATTGATTACACAAAAGAGGCTTTCAACTTCAGTAATGTGTTGGAATATGCAATGTGGGCGTCTGAAATTAATCCGTTTGACATGATGGAAAAGTCAATTCACCAGATATATTCATCCGTTGCAACATTTGATAAACGACCCGGCCATATATTTATTCATGAATACCCGTTAAGTGGGAAACCGCCAATAATGACGCATGTTTTCACTGATAAAAAAACAAGCGACATCATTGCATGTAAAGGAAGTGTAGAGGGCGTGTTGAACCAATGCAAACTGACAACGGAACAAAAAAATGCTGTTCAGAAAATTGCTACCGGGTTTGCTTCAAAAGGGTTCCGGGTGCTTGCAGTTGCAAAATCAGACCATAATATTGATAACTTACCATCGTCCCAGCATGATTTTGAATTTGACTTTGTTGGCCTGGTTGGATTTTACGATCCTCCAAAGAAAGCAATGGACAAGGTGCTTCACCAATTTTATGAAGCAGGAATAAATGTAAAAATGATAACCGGCGACCATGCAGAAACCGCCATTACCATAGCAGATCAGATACACTTCAAAAACAGTACAGAGGTTTTAACAGGAGCTGAAGTAATGGAAATGAATGATCAGCAACTTAGTGAAAGGGTAAGCGAGGTTAATATATATGCCAGGATGTTTCCGGATGCCAAGCTAAAAGTGATTGAAGCATTAAAGACTAAAGGAGATGTAGTGGCAATGACCGGAGATGGTGTAAATGACGGCCCTGCCCTTAAAGCAGCCCATATCGGAATAGCGATGGGAATGCGTGGCAGCGAAATTGCCAAACAGGTGGCATCCCTTATTTTAGTGGATGATGATTTATCCCACATGGTTGACGCCATTGCATTGGGAAGACGCATTTATGAAAATCTGAAAAAAGCAATCCGGTATATCATTTCCATCCACATTCCTATCATTCTTATTGTTACTGTTCCATTATTGTTGTTCTGGAAATTCACAGATTTCTTTTCACCGGTACACGTTATTTTCCTCGAATTAATTATGGGGCCAACCTGTTCCATCATTTTTGAAAACGAACCTATTGAGGCTGATTCCATGACGAAAAAGCCGCGTAAAATGAGCACTTCATTTTTTTCGTTTCATGAATTATCGCTAAGTATCATACAGGGATTGATGATAACAATTGCCTGCCTTGGGCTTGGTTATTATTTTATGATGAAGGGCAACAACCAGGCAGAAGTAAGGACGATTATTTATACCACATTAATATTCAGTAATCTTTTTCTTACCCTCGTTACCCGTTCATTTAATCGTTCTATATTCACTACAATACGATACAAAAACAATTTGATCCCTATTGTTTTGGTCTTTTCATTAATCATACTCTTCCTGTCTATATACCTGCCTTTTGTGCGGAATATTTTTTATTTCCAGGAATTAAAAATTACAGATCTGCTCTATTGTTTTGCTGCAGCATTTTCAGGTGTAATATGGGTGGAATTGTATAAGTTCTTCAAAAGGAGAATGAATAAAAACGTGAAGCATATTGCGGATCCGAACTGACTGAAATTTGTTAATATTTTAAAAAAATCTTCCGGTTTTGTTTGCAATTTCAAATAAGTCTTTACCTTTGCTAACGCTGTTAGGAAAAATATCACTACAAAAAATGGGAATAGTAGAGAGGAAAGAAAGACAAAGAAAGGAAATACATGACAGTATTCTTGAATCCGCCTGGAAAGTGGTGAATGAAGAAGGCTGGCAGCATTTGTCTATCCGTAAGATCGCAGACGCTATTGAATACAGCGTTCCTGTGGTGTATGACCATTTTGAGAACAAAGAAGCTATTCTTTCAGAATTTAACCGGCAGGGATTTAAGTTATTAGGCGACAAATTAAAAGAAGCAAAAGAACAGCACAGAAAGGCCTCAAAGCAATTGGAAGCAATTGCGTTAGCCTATTGGGACTTTGCTTTTGAGAATAAAGAATATTACCAACTCATGTATGGGCTGGGAATGCCAACCTGTGAAAGCCTTACAAAAGTGCCGGAGTTAATGGCATTTATTGATGTTATTCATTCTACCATTGACCAACTGATAAAAGAAGGGAATACGGAAGAAGCAAATACCTGGATGAAAGTTCATTCTTTCTGGTCTATGCTGCACGGTTTGGTTTCAATAAACCTTATGGCCCCTCCGGTTGCTCATCTGGGACTTACTCCCGAACAAATGAACAGATTGATTTTAACTGATTTTATTACCGGATTTTTAAAGGGATTGAGTAAATAATTTTTTTTAATAAATAATTAACAGTGTTAGCTTTTATAGTGTAAGTATTATATTTAGTAACAGTAACTTAATAACAAATAAAATTAAATATAATGAATACATCGCCATCAGTGTTTCCGCGGGAAAGATCAAAAGGGATGAATATTGCTTTATGGATAGCTCAGTCCATACTTGCAGCTATGTTTTTAATAGCCGGTATAATGAAGAGTTCCATGCCATTGGATAAATTGGGGGCTCAACTACCCTGGGTTAATGAAGTACCTGCCTACCTTGTAAGATTCATTGGAGCCTCCGAATTAATTGGGAGCATAGGGTTAATACTGCCATCCCTTACAAGGATAAAACCTATACTGACACCAATTGCCGCTATCGGGCTTACATTAATTATGCTTTTAGCAACTATATTCCACATTACGCATCATGAAATGCCGGCAATTGGGTTTACACTGGTTTTAGCAGGGATAGCAATATTTATCGCCTGGGGAAGGCTTAAAAAATCACCTGTCCAATCTAGATTATATTAATGATAAAGGCATGATTTTATTGCATAAAACATTAAAATTACCATACCAACTAATTACAATAAAACAAATAACATAACAATTTTCTAAACCAAAAAAACAAAAAAGTAAAAAATGAAAAAAGTAACAATTTTATTAGCAGGATTAATGTTCACCGCCGCTTCTTATGCGCAAAACTGGACACTGGATAAAGCCCATTCGCGATTAGGCTTTACAATAACACACTTAATGGTAAGTGATGTCGATGGCAATTTCAAGACTTTTGATGCTACTCTAACATCTTCAAAACCTGATTTCAGCGATGCTGTATTCACCATGACAGCACAGACAAACTCCATTTTTACGGATAATGACAAAAGAGATAACCATTTAAAATCAGCGGAGTTCTTCGATGCAGCAAACATCCCTACACTATCTTTTCAAAGCAAATCAATAAAGAAGACAGGAGAAAATAAATTCCAGCTTACCGGAGACCTGACCATGCATGGCATCACAAAGACAGTAGTACTGGATGGTTCTTATAAAGGGCCTACAACCCACCCTATGACAAAAAAACCAGATGCAGGCTTCAAAATCACCGGGAAATTAAAACGCTCTGACTTTAAGCTTGGAGAAAAATTTGGAGATGCTATGGTCAGTGATGAAGTTGTCTTAACAGCTAACGGGGAATTTCAAAAGGATTAATACCAAAACCCGGGATGAAAATGACAATAGATATCTGGTCAGACATTATGTGCCCCTTCTGCTATATTGGCAAAAGGAAGCTGGAGACTGCTTTGCAGCAGTTTCCGCACAAGGATAAAATAAATATAGTCTGGCACAGTTTCCAGCTCGATCCGACTATTGAGTCGCTACCGGGAACAGACCTTTATAGCTACTTAGCGGAACGGAAAGGTCAAACCAGGGACTGGTCTGTAAAGGTTCATCAACAACTGGTGGAAACTGCTAAGCAGGAAGGGCTAACTTATAATTTCGACAAAGCGGTCATCGCTAATTCATTCAATGCTCACCGGCTTATACAGTTGGCAAAAACGAAAGGATTGGGTGATGCGGCAGAAGAAAGGCTATTCAAAGCCTACTTCACTGAAGGGGAAAATGTTAGTGATACAAATACCCTTATAGAATTGGGATCTGATATAGGCCTTGATGAAGCGGCGATAAAACATATGCTGGAAAGTGAAGCCTTTGCACAAGAGGTGACAGATGATATAGAAAAGGCAAAATCCTATGGGATTAGTGGGGTACCCTTCTTTGTGCTGAACAATAAATATGGCATATCAGGCGCACAACCGGCCGAAATATTCCTGAATAGCCTGCAACAGGCATGGGATGAAGATGAAATCAAAGTTAAAAGTTGAAACCAGAAAGTGTAACATTTAAAAGTAAACTATCGAAACAATGTTAAATCAACGTTTTGCATAGATCGCACTGGTACAATTTTTACATCCTGAAATGTAAGCTAAACGATAAAAATTTATTTAATAACTATAAAAAAAACAAACAACATGTCAACAACAAAATGGGCGATTGACGCCACACATTCAGAAGTACATTTCAAGGTTAAACACATGATGGTGTCTAATGTAACCGGTATGTTCAAGACTTTCAATGCAACTGTAGAAACACAGGGCGATGATATATCAACCGCCAAAATTCATTTTACAGCCGACATAGATTCTATTTCCACTAATAATGAACAACGTGACGGACATCTTAAAACAGGTGATTTCTTCGATGCAGAAAACCATCCGCAAATCATATTTGACGGTGAGAAACTGGAGAAAACTGATGGCGACAATTACAAATTACATGGCTCGCTGAATATGCGCGGTGTAAGTAAACAAATTGTTCTGAACGTAGAATATGGCGGCCTGGTACAAGACCCTTGGGGTAATACCCGCGTTGGATTCTCTGTTACCGGAAAAATAAACCGTAAGGATTATGGCGTAAACTTTAGCATGATTTCTGAAACAGGCGGTATCCTGCTTGGAGAAGAAGTTTCCATCAGCGCCAATGTTGAGTTTGTAAAACAGGCAGTAATGGAAATTGCTTAAAAATATGGAATTGGGAATTAGGTATTTGGAATTTGGATTGTTTACCGGTTAATCTTCTTTTTGAGTGAGTGAGGGTTGATATAGAGACGTTGCGGTGCAGCGTCTCTTCTTTTTTATATATGCGTAGTTTTGTAAAGATTTGACAATATCCTTAACTTTGTACTTGAAAAAACATCTCCTGATAAAAGGGTCAAAGCTGTAAAGAATGGCGGGATTTTGGGATTCGTTTTCGCTTTTGTTTTTTTGTAACCTGGAATCATACCATAGAATTATTTTATGACAACTATTGAAAAAAAAGAACTTAGAAAAGAGGTAAAGCAATATATTGATCGTGCTGACGACAGGATGTTAAAGGCTGTTCGTGCTATGCTTGAAGCTGATCAGGAAAAGGATACGGAAATAAGCGATGAATGGTTAGAAATAAGTGATGAGGAACGTTTTTCTATTGAAACAGGTTTGAAGCAATTACGTAACGGAGAAGGAATACCACATGCAGAAGCAATAAAACGTTTGAAATGGTTTCCGAAATAATCTGGTCAGGAAGGTCAATTGATACTTACAATGCCATAATTGACTATTTACTAAAAGAATGGACTGATAAAGAAATATACAATTTTGCAACAAGGGTATCTGATAAACTAAAGATACTGAAACTGCAACCAAGAATTGGGATGGTAGTGAACAAAAGGCAGAATATCTATCGCACACTTGTTCATAAAAGAGTAACTTTAGTTTACCATTATAAACCATTGAAAAAAGAAATTGAGTTAGTTACGTTCTGGCAAAACTCACAAAACCCAAAAAGATTGAAATACTGATTTTAAACACTGTAAGAACTTTATTTCCCTTTTTCCATTCTCAAAATAGTTATCTTTATTATGCAATACTTTACTGATGAAATGCTTATTGCGGAACTTTTTGAATTTTGACTTAAAATTATGTACACAGATTCGCATACCCATTTATACGATGAAAAGCTTATCACAGATGATGGACAGATACAACGCGCCATAGAAGCAGGAGTAACAAAAATGTATATGCCCAACTGTGACAGTCTCACCATAAGCGGTATGTTGCAACTGGCAGAAAAATATCCGGCAAATTGCATGCCCATGATGGGCCTGCACCCCTGTTATGTAAAAGAGAATTATAAAGAAGAATTATCCATAGTATCCGGCTGGCTGGAAAAAAGAAAGTTTTTTGCCATTGGCGAAATAGGGCTCGATTATTACTGGGACCTTACTTACAAAAATCAGCAGATAGAAGTCTTTGAAACTCAGATAGACTGGGCGCTGCAATACAATCTTCCAATAGTCATTCACAGCAGGGAGTCCACCCCAGACTGTATAGATATAGTACGTAAAAAACAAAACGGAAAGCTGAAAGGGATTTTTCATTGTTTCAGCGGCACACCGGAAGAAGCAAAACAGATTACTGAGCTTGGATTTTATCTCGGCATCGGGGGAGTTGTTACCTATAAAAAAAGCACGCTCCCGGAAATAATAAAAGAAATACCGCTATCGAATATAGTGTTAGAGACGGATGCCCCTTATCTCGCTCCTGTACCCTATCGCGGCAAGCGCAATGAAAGTAGTTACATACCAATTATTGCTGCAAAGATCGCAGAGATAAGAAATATCCCGGTTGAGGAAGTCGCAAAAATAACGACAGGCAATACAGAAAAAGTTTTCCCTGTATGAATGGAATGATTACCTTTGCATACTCTTTCGGAGAGATGCTCGAGTGGTTGAAGAGGCACGCCTGGAAAGTGTGTATACCCCCAAAGGGTATCCAGGGTTCGAATCCCTGTTTCTCCGCAGCTTATGGAAGCGGCTTTTAGCGTTTTGGCTTTAAGCCGTTTTTCGTTTTATACTACTCTCCGGTTTGGAGTATGGTTTGGAAATGGCGTAAAGAACTGGCACAAAATTACGACACTTTTTAGATGTAACAATAAAATTACCCGACTAATAATATATGTGTTTTCATTTTATTACAATTCTAAAAAAGAGAATTTTTTTTTGGAAACGATCAATTCTTTAAAAGTTATTGTTAAACCTGTTGTTGATATTCTTTATATACAGAAGAGTATTTTTGCTTTACATCAGAGAACTCAGAATAAATAGAAGAAAGATGAAAAAGCTCGGTTGCAGTCATATCTATTGGTCGTTTGTTTAATAACTCCTCAATATACCAATCAGCAACATCTGCATAATAATTCACATTTTTCTTCACAACACCAACTAATTCATCCCCAACAATTGACTTTGTTATTTCATAAGATGGAAATAGTATAATGTATTTTACTAATTTCGCGAATAATACAGGTATTCTTACCAAAAGTGACACCCAAGGGCCATTTGAATTAAGTCCTTTAGTCTCTGCCAATTATAAACTGCCAAACTGAAATTAATAAATTTAAACATTATTTCTTGTATTGACTGAGATAACCAAAACCTTGATAGTGGTAAAAAACCGGCAATACAAGACAAAGCGGCAAAGCCCAAACAATATTGATAATAATTGCTAACACATGATTCATCATTCTTATAATAGCACTTAATAATCCCAGGCTTAATGAGCCATAGAAAAACGAAACAATTGAAAGGACTGCAATATCTTCATTATCCTTTAACCTATATCCCCCACTAATTACAACCTCCTTTTCATACCATTTATATCTCTTTTCTCTAGTCAGGTCTATATAATGTTCATCTATACTTGCCTTCTCCACTACCGGAGCTTTTTCTTGCAGTATGCCCGTAACCATTCGGGAATACTTAGAATACGCGTCATAGTCACCACGAATAAATATAGCCTGTGGACATAGTTGCCTTGCAAGCTTTGCCGGCATCGCACTATGAACACCAAATTGTCTCGCCTCATAACTGCAGGAAGCTACTACGCCTCTGTCAGATGTGCCGCCTACTATAACGGGCTGTCCATTGAGCCTGCTGTTTTGCAGCCGTTCTACTGATACAAAAAATGTATCCAAATCCATGTGAAGTATATGTCGTACCATAATTCTACTGTCAAGAATTACAGCAAATATCAGTCAAATTTTATGGCATTCATAAAATTTATGGTCATTTTTATTCATACATTTCCAATATATTTGACAATTTTATTACTTAAACAACAAAAACACATAAATAATACTTAAATTATCCCTGAGTGCTCTTGAAATATTATTCAGCTTCCGCTATATAATTGTTGCTCATTTTCATTCCGGATTATACAAATTTGCAACCATCTTAAATCCAATAACAATCTTGTTTCACTACCGATGTATTGATAACGGGATAAAAGTAAATTTGCGGAGGCGTTTTTATACTTTATCTTCATACTAACTTTGCATTATGGGTAACTCAATTATTAAGGTAAATAACCTCGTTAAAAAATACGGAACTTTTGAAGCGGTGAAGGGGATCAGCTTTGAGGTAGAAGAAGGAGAGATATTCGGGCTGCTGGGGCCTAACGGGGCCGGGAAAACAACCACGCTCGAAATAATAGAGACGCTGCGTAAAAAAACATCCGGTGAGGTGTGGGTGGACGGTAAAGACCTGGACAAAGACCCTCAGGCCATAAAGAATGTGATAGGGGTGCAGCTCCAGGCCGCAGGCTACTACCCTAACCTGAACCTGAAACAGATAATTGATTTATTTTCCGGCTTATACAACCGCAGCGTGGATCCTATGACGTTGCTGGATACGGTTAACCTGCGTGAAAAAGCAAAGAGTAAATTCAAAGAATTATCCGGCGGGCAAAAGCAACGTTTTTCCATTGCCACCACCCTTATAAACAACCCGAAAATAATATTTCTTGATGAGCCTACCACCGGCCTTGACCCGCAGGCAAGGCGCAATCTGTGGGAACTGATAAAACAACTGCGTGAGCGTGGCGCTACGGTAGTGATCACCACCCACTACATGGATGAAGCCGAAGAACTTTGTGAGCGCGTAGCTATCATAGACAGCGGGCAAATCATGGCGCTCAGCACACCCAATGATCTGATAGATAAACTACTCTCCACAGGCTTCAAACGCCCTAAAGCCGTAAGGGAAGCAAACCTGGAAGATGTGTTCCTGAACATGACCGGGAAGGAATGGAGGGATGAATAAATGGCTCAATTTCGAAATGGCTCAATGGCTCAATTTAATGTGAAAATGTGAAAAATGTGGAGAATGTGAAATGAAATGGGTCAATTAACATTAAAGGACATTAAGAATAATCGGCAAATATTTTACTTTTGTAACAATAGTTAAAAAAACAGTTCATGCGCTACGCTATCTTAGTACTTTTATTGTTTTCCTCTTTTGCAGCCATAAAAGCGCAGCAACAGACTGGTACCATCGAAGATAGTATTGCACAATCAAAGGTTATTGAACTGGTGGAAAAAGAGTATGTGCTACATTATTATGATGAAAATATCAACACCCCGGGAGACTTCATATATTCCAGTCATGTCTCAACCATACTAAAACAAAAACCGGGCGCTGATTTTAAAGATTACTGGGTACAGATAAAAGATCACAGAAAATACGATAACCCTTCCATATACCTTAATTTTTTTGTTGACCCGAATAGCTGGGAAGTATTCTATTTCGATACTGAAACCAATTTATTATGGACGTGGGATAATTGGAAGAAACAAAGTAAATACCATAAAACCTGAAAACACTGACTTTACGGTTTATTTATCGTCTTGCTGAAATGGGGCTCATCCCTGCTGACATCCATTCTTGTTTTCAGATCCTTATTTGCCGTATTCCAGATCAGTTGTTCAATTTTTTTTCGATCAGGTATTATATAGGCCCTGTATTGGCCTGACATATCCCATCTTTTTTCAATTTCATTCCATCTTTCGGCAAGAGCGCTCCATAAAATCTTTTTCTCCTGGCTTACAATAAAAATTTTACTGTAAGTGCCGTTCATACAAGCGAAAATGGATTGGTCAGGCAACTCTAATACATTTCCGCCTGAAATAAATCTATAATTCTTCCACTCTTGTTTAGTCGTGCCGTCAATGGTACATTCATATTCCCATACTTTCTTCAGGCTGTCTTTTTCAGAATGAGGCTCCTGCAACATAATGATCTTCGGAAGCGCCCCGGCCTCACAGGAATTATTATTAAACAGGTAGAGGTATCCTTTCTGTGAAATATTGCAGGCATGCTGCTGGCAAAAAAATCCATTTCCCATCTCCGGAACACCGGGTTTATAAATTTCGCCATAATTGTTCATTACTGTCCCCTCCGGGTATTTCACTTTAATGATACGGCTGATGTTTTTGAAACTGATGTAGATCATTTTATTCTTTTCGTCAAAGAAAAATGCATTTTCATGGGCGTCAATAACCTCATTGCTTTGAGAGGGCTTATAGTTAATATCAGAAGCCATCAGGTATTTTGATGCTCTCCAAGACCATACAATATTGCCTGTTTCGTCATATTCTATTACAGTTCCAAAAGGCGTTCTCTTGTATGAACTGTCATTGAAGGCCGTACCTGTTTTATCATCGGTTGTAAAAGATGCATTCTGCTTCCATAAGAGGTACTCATTTCCTAATACCATATAATGGCCATTAGCAAGACGTGTAAATTCATGATGGCAATTTTCTGAATAATCCTTACTAATAATACCTTTTTGCGGACCTTTCCATAAAACATCTCCATCATAATTTATCTCGTATGGCGGATTGAATAAAAAAGTGATAGTTCCCTGTGGTGAAAGTTTTATATCTCTTGGAGTCATTACAACCCCGTCTATTGGAGGCAGAAACCATACAGGGTTCCCATTCATATCGTATAGCACTTTGTTGTCATCTAAAAACACTAATGCATCTTTATATTTTTCGGCGCTTTTTAACACCCTCAATCGAAAAAGAGATGTATCCACATTCGGAATCATACCGGTGGCGAAATGATATAATGCGCTATTAGTTATTTGACCATGATTACCTGTATATACAGCACGCCAAGTGTATTGCGAACCAAAGGATGGCACCTCAGCTATTATTTTGTTATTTATCCCGGAAAGAGTTTTAATAATGTTTTTTCTGAAAGAATCTTCTGTATTATAATGCCCTGCTGCAATTTCAAGTTTATAATTACTTACTTTCTGAGGTGAAGGAAAGGAAAAGCCTATTATCCTGTAGTTGAGACTGCTCCCTTCTAAAGGTAATATTTGAGATTTTACAGGTAAAGAAAATAAAAAGAAATAAAATACTAATACTAAAATCCTAAACATGAAAAAAGGCGTTTCAAATTTCAGTGTAAATATAAGCCAAAAAATCTGTTATAAACTCAACCAATAACATAAGCAATATAATACAATTATCCCAAATCAGGCGCTCCGGTTCTTGTAATTACTGATAATACTTGCATGGTTATTTTGTTTTTTTGGGAGATTATTTACAGGCTTAAATATTCCTTAAATATATAAAATATAATTATGGCCTACTGACCAGAATCAGCTGAAGTCACTGAGAAATTAATCTATTTTTCAACTGAGGTAATCGCTCTTTCATTATCTTTGTGCCAATAAAAAAACGTTTTTTTACAATAACAATCAACATATATATGGGTTACATAAAAGACCTTTTCAAGACAAAGGCTGACGAACAAAACAAAGAAATAAAAGGCATTATTGAGAAATACGGCAATAAAAAAATTGAAGACGTTACCCTTGCCCAGGTTTACCAGGGTATGCGCGGTATTACCGGCCTCGTTACTGAAACTTCATTATTAGATGCTAATGAAGGTATCCGTTTCCGTGGTTTCTCCATTCCTGAATTAAGAGAAAAACTACCAAAAGTGGAAGGTGGAAATGAGCCATTGCCGGAAGGATTGTTTTACCTGATGCTTATCGGAGAAATCCCGTCGCATGAAGATGTGGATCATGTATCTGCTACATGGGCAAGGCGTTCTCATGTGCCTAATTATGTTTTTGACGTCATTGAGGCATTCCCCGTTTCAGCACATCCAATGACCCAATTTACCGCTGCAATTCTGGCTTTGGGAACGGAATCGAAATTTGCAAAAGCTTATAATGACGGTATCAGTAAAAAACAATACTGGGACTTCATTTATGAAGATACCATGACACTGATAGCGCGCCTGCCGCGTATCGCAGCGTATATCTATCGCCGCAAGTATAAGAAAGGTGAACATATCCAACCTGATGGCATGCTCGACTGGAGCGGCAACTTCGCACACATGCTGGGTTATGAAGATGAAAGTTTTAAAGAACTGATGCGCCTGTACCTGACCATACATGCAGACCATGAAGGCGGCAATGTATCGGCTCATGCTACACATCTGGTAGGCTCTGCCCTTAGTGATCCATATCTGGCATTTGCTGCAGGTATGACAGGTCTTGCCGGCCCCCTGCATGGTCTCGCCAACCAGGAAGTGATCCGCTGGATAGAAGAAATGTGCAAAGAACTGAATTCTGATGCTCCTACAAAAGAACAAATAGCGGCCTATATACATAAAACGCTCACTGAAGGTAAGGTGGTACCGGGATATGGACATGCCGTACTGCGCAAGACAGATCCACGTTTTACTGCGCAGATGGAGTTCGGGAAAACCCATTGCCCCGATGATCCGACGGTAAAAACAGTATGGAACGTATATGAAGTCGCACCACCAATTTTAGAAAGTACCGGAAAGATCAAAAACCCCTGGCCTAATGTAGATGCTCACTCAGGTGCACTGCTGAAACATTACGGACTGGTAGAAGAGGAGTTCTATACAGTGCTGTTCGGTGTATCCCGCGCGCTTGGCGTATTGGCCAGCCTTTGCTGGGACCGTGCACTTGGCTTCCCGTTAGAGCGCCCGAAATCCATATCAACTGATTGGGTGAAGAACTTTGTGAAACAGGCAGAAGCTGTAAGTTAATTGCTCAATGGCTTAATTGAGTTATCAGAAAAGAAATAAGAATAGAAACTAAAAAGCATGCAAAGCAATTTGCCTGCTTTTTAGTTTATGGCACTTAGGGATGTTTCTTATAAATAATTATACATTTGCAACCAAATGATTAGCCAGATCCACATAAAAAACTTTAAGTCAATAGTTGATTTAACCCTTGATCTGGGAATGGTGAATCTGTTTATTGGTGAGAATGGCAGTGGGAAGAGCAATATTCTGGAAGCGGTGGCGTTTGCGTCTTTTGTAGATAATTGGGGGATTGATAATAAAATAGACGACTATACTTCTTTAGATTCTAAAGGTGTTAGAATAACCAACCTTGAGTTATTTTGCAGTGCATTTTGTAATAATATTCAGGATATAGAATTTGATTTTGTTATTAACAATCATATAATAAAATTATATTACGAATACTACAAGGTAGATTTTGAAGATGTTGAAGAGGAAGGTTGGAGAGAAATAACCATGAAAGAGTTTTTTTTTGGACTATCAGAATTATTAGCAAAATATCGAGATTATATTGTGTTTGATTCGTTAGGTTTTACAAAAACATCAACGATTTCAATGCTACCATTAGTTGATAGGATTAATATAAAAAATAGCACACCACTTGACATAGAAAAACAGATAAAGGATGAGATAAAAAAATTTGAAGATTATTATAACTATAGATACCATAATTACCTAACTAAATATATTATTTATTCCCCCGAAGTTTCATCTCTGAGAAAATTTGAAGGTAGAGGAAAAATATGGCCATTAGGGACCCATGGAGAAGGGTTATTTAGTCATATTAAATCAATAGCTAAAAACAACATTAGTTTGCACCAAATCAAAGAACATTTGGAGGTAATAGACTGGTTTGAAGATTTTTCAATACCCAATGACTTAATGTCGAATGAATATAAAATAAGCATTAAAGACCGGTTTATTAATTCAGACCTGAAATACTTAGACCAGCGTAGCGCTAATGAAGGCTTTCTGTTTTTATTATTCTATATCGTTTTGTTCTCCAGTAAAAAGACCCCGCAGTTCTTTGCCATAGACAATATCGAAGCATCCTTTAACCCTAAGCTGTGTGCCAAATTGATAAATATGCTTGTTGAATTATCTAAAAAAAATGATAAGCAGGTATTGATGACTACTCATAATCCGGCTACTCTTGATGGCCTGGATTTAAACGATCCGGAACAACGCTTATTTGTAGTGAGAAGAAATATTGACGGGCATACTATTGCAACAAGAATTTCCGAAAAACCTAAGGTCACAACACCGATGAAATTATCGGAAATGTGGACGAAAGGATTACTTGGCGGCTTACCTGATAATTTCTGATATGGCTATGACATTCGGTTTGATTACAGAAGGCCCGACAGATCAGGTGGTATTAAAATACTTACTGGCCGGATACTTTTCCAATCCTGATATAGATATACGCGCTGTGCAACCCAACATTGACGCTACAGACAGGGTTAGTCCGGGTGGATGGCAAAGAGTGCTAAACTATTGTAAGTCACCGGACATGGCCGCTGTTTTACAAGTTGAGGGGTTTGTAATCATACAGATGGATACTGATTGTTGTGAAGAATTTGGCGTTCAAAAACGGGAAAGCGGCAAAGATATGACCAATGAAGAAATTGTTGAGAAAACCAAAAATGTCATCATCGGGTATATTGGCAAAGACTTATTTACAGAGTTCAATCAAAAAATAATCTTTGCCATAAGCCATGAGTCCATAGAATGTTGGTTACTGCCGTTATATTATAATGATAATAACCGCACAAAGACACTTAATTGTTGCGAAAAACTAAACCAGGAGTTACAAAAAGGAACCTTTACACTTGATTGCAATAGCAAACAGAAAAAATACTACGAAAAAATATGCCGGGACAAAAGAGATAAAATACGGAACAGGGCACTGATAGAAACCATATCAGTCCACAACGTTAGTTTTAATCAATTTATTCAGAGATTATCATCTTTATAAAAAATAAAAATCAATAAAAGTCATGAACAAAGGACCAATTTCGGAATTTATACTGCATCATTACCGCCATTTTAATGCTGCGGCCCTGGTGGATGCTGCCAAAGGATATGAAACACATTTGCTGGAAGGCGGCAAAATGCTGGTTTCGCTTGCAGGGGCTATGAGTACTGCTGAACTGGGCATTTCATTTGCCGAAATGATACGTGCCGGAAAAGTGGACATCATTAGTTGCACCGGCGCTAACCTGGAAGAGGATATTATGAACCTGGTAGCGCATACGCATTACAAGCGCGTACCTAACTACCGCGACCTGACGCCAACGGAAGAATTTGAACTGCTGGAACAAGGCTATAACCGGGTAACTGATACCTGTATTCCTGAAGAGGAAGCTTTCCGCAGGATACAGCGCCACATCTTCAAGATATGGAAGGGCGCAGAAGAAAAAGGCGAGCGCTATTTACCGCATGAGTATATGTACAAGCTTTTACTCAGCGAAGTGATGAAAGCAGATTACGAAATAGACCCAAAGCATAGCTGGATGATAGCCGCGGCGGAAAAGAATATTCCTATCATAGTGCCCGGTTGGGAAGACAGCACTATGGGCAATATCTTCGCCTCCTACTGCATCAAGGGCGAGCTTAAGCCATCTACTATGAAGAGCGGCATAGAATACATGATGTGGCTTACGGAATGGTACCGTAAAAACTCATCAGGCAAGGGCGTAGGCTTCTTCCAGATAGGAGGCGGTATAGCCGGAGACTTCCCTATATGTGTAGTACCCATGATGTACCAGGACCTGGAATGGCACGATGTGCCTTTCTGGAGCTACTTCTGCCAGATCAGCGACAGCACTACTTCATATGGTTCCTACAGCGGCGCAGTACCCAATGAAAAGATCACCTGGGGCAAACTGGATATTCATACTCCGAAATTCATAGTGGAGAGTGACGCTACAATTGTAGCGCCATTGATATTTGCGTATTTGCTGGGATGGTAAGTGGCAGAGCAGATTGATAAAATGAAAGCGGCAGGAAACTGCCGCTTTTATTTTTTTGCGACAATTTTATCACCAACTACAGAAAAAGTATAAACATGCCCCCACTCCTGTTGTAATTGCTCTGAAAAATACTCCAGAACTTTGTTAGGCATTACATGTGATTTGTCGTAGTAAATGCTGACTTTATCGGTATTTTCCTTTATCCAGCATAAGTAAATACTATAATCATCAAGGTCAACAGCAAGTATCGACTGGTTGGAACATCCGATGTGCAGGTAAGAAAAATCTTCAACCAGTAAATTATTCTTTATCTCAAATACAGGGCTATATCCGGAACCCTTTAAGAATTTCAAATACACAATATAGTCAAAGCCAAGAATTTTTTTCAATGCCGTTTGAACAGATTCCTGTTCAAAAAATTTACTTTCCCACGGGTTTAAATTGTTGAACGATCTCAGATCTGTCAATTGTACATTTACAGGATAATCTTTGTGGTCTTTTTTTTCATTTAGTGTGAAGGCTAATTTCTTTTTTCCTTTTAATTCCCAGGTTCCGGTTATTGTTGAATCATTAATAAAAGCCCCGTCAAATGATTCTATAATTACCCCCGACTCCTCATTATAAACGTATAAAGTAATAGCATTATTTTTTTTATTCCCAGATAATACCAATGCATCTCCATGATTTGTATAATGGTAATTTCCTGACAGGCTGCTAAAGCGATCAATCAGGTTTATTATGATTTTATTTTCCCCGATATTTCCTTCATACGTTTTGTCAAATGTTTCCGGAACTATTTGTGAATGACCGCAACTATTAAATAAAACGCACAATAAAATGAAGTAAAGTCTGTTCATAGCGGAATTACAATTGGTCATTAACAATACATGCCTGTGCTTTCAGTAAAGACTATAAAAGTATGGTAATATGTTGTGATTAATTAAAAACCTGAAATGATTTCGGTTTCCAATCCAAATTACAAATTCCATAAACCTTACTCCGCCTTCATCAGCATCATCTCTTTTATGTCCGCCATTATGCGCTTGGCTATATTATTGGCAGTGGTTTCTGAGCCGCTTTCTGAGTAAATGCGGATAATAGGCTCGGTGTTTGAAGTTCGGAGATGTACCCAGTCATTATCGAAATCAATACGTAATCCGTCTTCCGTATTAATGGGTTGTTTTTTATACTTCTTCTTTATCTGCTCAAATACATGCTTCACATTTACATCTTCGCCTATCTCAATTTTGTTTTTAGAGATAAAATAGCTTGGATAAGTGCTCCGTAACGCCTTTACTGATTTACCGGACTTTGCAAGATGGGTAAGAAATAATGCAATTCCTATCAAGGCGTCTCTGCCATAATGCAGTTCAGGCACTATAACGCCTCCATTACCTTCTCCACCTATTACAGCATTAACTTCTTTCATTTTTTTCACCACATTCACCTCTCCTACCGCGCTGGGAAAATATTGTCCACCATGCTTTTCAGTAACATCCCTGAGCGCCCGTGTAGATGAAAGATTGGAAACCGTATTGCCCTTTTTATGGGAAAGTATATAGTCCGCTATTGCCACCAGTGTATATTCTTCGCCAAACATACTGCCATCTTCACACACGAAACATAATCTGTCCACGTCCGGATCTACGGCGATCCCTAAGGAAGCATTTTTCTTTTTTACTGTTGCACAAAGCTCATTGAGATTTTCGGGTAAAGGTTCAGGGTTGTGGGCAAACCGTCCATTGACCTCTTCATTCATTACTGTAATATCGGTTACGCCAAAAGCATGTAACATTTGAGGAACTGAAATAGCGCCCGTAGAATTTACGGCATCCACCACAACTTTAAAATTCATTTTCTTAATAGCTGAAACATCAACCAGGGGATGTGCCAGTATTTCATCAATATGTTTTTTGATGTAAGAATTATCGTTGGTAATAGTTCCTATTTTATTGATCTCTGCATAAGTGTAGTCGTTATTTTCTGCATAGTCAAGTATCCATTGACCTTCATCAGCATTCAGAAATTCTCCATCCTTATTTAAGAGCTTTAATGCGTTCCATTCTTTCGGATTATGACTCGCAGTAAGAATAATCCCACCTCCGGCTTTTTCCATTTTCACAGCCATTTCTACTGTAGGCGTCGTACTAAGGCCCAGGTCTATAACGTCGCATCCTATGCTTTGTAAAGTGGCTGCAACTATATCCCGCACCATACCGCCGGAAATGCGTCCATCCCTGCCAATCACTATCTTTTTATTTTCTCCCTGAAGGGCCACCCAGGCCCCATAAGCAGTAGTGAATTTAACCAGGTCTAAAGGTGTAAGGCTTTTGCCCGGTTTTCCTCCAATCGTTCCCCTGATGCCAGAAATAGATTTTATGAGTGCCATGATGTAAGTTCTGTTGCGAAGGTAAGCTTTTCGTTTTTTTTAAAGAAAATTCGTTCAATTTATAGTTGTCATTTTTTTTAAGGGAAATAGGGTAAAATTATGTATAACAATAGTTTGACTCATAATTGCAAAAATGATTTGTTAAACCGGTTTGTCATGATAAAATTTTGTGTTATTTTGTAAAAAATTACAACACATGAAAATTATTCATTCCTCGCTGCTCCGCCTGGTGTATTGCCTTGCGTTGATAATAGCTATGTCCGGTATTACAGCCGCACAGGATCTCAAATCGAAACTTCCAAATGACCCTGATGTAGTAACAGGGAAGCTGGACAATGGATTAACTTACTACATCCGCACAAACCACAAGCCTGAAAAAAAAGTAGAACTGCGCCTTGTAGTAAAAGCAGGCTCTATTCTCGAAAACAATGACCAGCTTGGCCTTGCCCACTTCATGGAACACATGAACTTTAACGGTACCAAACATTTTGAGAAAAATGACCTCGTAAGTTATCTTCAATCCATTGGAGTGAAATTCGGAGCAGACCTTAACGCTTACACATCCTTCGACCAGACAGTATATATATTACCGATACCTTTGGATAAACCTGACAACCTCGAAAAAGGGTTTCAGATTATCGAAGACTGGGCACACAATGCACTGCTTACAGGTAAAGACATTGACGAAGAGCGAGGTGTGGTGCTGGAAGAAAGCCGCCTTGGAAAGGGTGCAGAGGACCGAATGCTGAAAAAATATTTCCCTAAGTTGGCAGAAGGTTCGCTTTATGCTGAACGATTGCCAATCGGCAAGGATGAAATTCTTAAATCATTCAAATATGAAACCATCCGCAGTTATTATACGGACTGGTATCGCCCCGACCTGCAGGCTGTAGTTATTGTAGGAGATATTGATGTAGCTACCGCTAAAAAAATGCTGACACAGCATTTTGCCGGACTTAAGAACCCGGCAAAAGAAAGAGAAAGGAAATATGTAGCTGTAACTCCCCGAAAAGCTCCCGATGCAATGGTTGTGACCGATAAAGAAGCCACCAATTCAGTGCTCATCCTTACTTTTCCTTTCGTTAAAAAACATGAAGAGGTTACCATAGGTGATTATAAAAACGAACTCACTAAAAACCTCGTGAATCAAATGATAAACCGCCATCTTAGCGACCTGGCACGAGGAAGTAATCCTCCGTTTCCTTTTGCCGGTGTAGGTTTTGATGATATGGTACACGGATATGAAGGATTCCAGGCGTATGCACTTTTCAGTAAAGATGGCCCGGAGAAAGCATTGAATGCAATTACCGGAGAACTGGCGCGGACCAAAAAATTCGGTTTCACCGAAAATGAACTGGAAATAGCAAAAAAGGAAATGATGAGTAACATGGAATCATCCTACAATGAACGCAAAACAACAGAAAGCAAAAATTATGTTGACGAATATATCCGTGCATTCCTTGATAAAGAACCCTTCCCGGGAATAGAAAATGAATATGCCTATTACAAGACTATGCTTCCGTCTATAAAGCTCAGCGATGTGAATGGGCTCTTAAAAGAATGGACTGCCAGCCCAAATATTTTTTCTCTTATAACCGGGCCTGACAAACGCGATGTAAAACTGCCTGACGAAAAGGAATTACTGGCAATGACTCAAAAAGGTTTAAACCAGGAAATTACCAAAACAGAAGAAAAGCAGGTCGCATCGTCATTATTGTCTTCAAAACCTGCTCCGGGCAAGGTGGTGTCGCAAGTTAAGGAAGAAGGTTTTGACGCTACTACTTATACGCTGAGCAATGGCATAAAAGTAACAATAAAAACCACCGACTTTAAAAGCGATGATATATTAATGACCGGCGTAAAGAAAGGCGGAAGCGGCAAATATGGGGTGGGCGATAAGAGTAATATAAACTTTGCTACCCAGGTAGTTGATGGAATGGGCTTTGGCGATTTCACTCCCGCAGACCTTGAAAAAGTAATTGCAGGTAAAGAAATAAAAGTAAGAAACAGCATCAGCGATATTGAGAATGATATTTCTGCCAGCAGTACAGTGAAGGATTTTGAAAGTATGCTACAGTTAAATTATTTACGCATAATGAATCCCCGCAAAGACGAGGGCCTGTTCAAAGCCTTTAAAGAAAAGCAAATGATGATGTTACAGTTTATGAGCGCTAACCCGCAGGCTGCTTTTATGGATACAACAATAAAGACGCTTTATGATAATAACCCGCTGGCAAGAATGGTCATTCCCAAAGCTGCAGACTTCGACAAAATGAACCTTGACCGTATCCTGGAAATATACCGGGATGAATTCAGCAGCGCTGACGGCTATCATTTCTTTATAGTTGGGAATGTGAATCCTGAAACTGCCATACCTCTTATTGAAACATATCTTGGCAGTATACCTCAAAATAACAAACCTGTTGCATATAAAGATAACGGCGTGCGCCGGACTAAGGGTAAGAAGGATGTTACCGTAAAGAAAGGAACAGAAAAGAAGAGTATGATCATGGCCATTTACTGGGGTGAAATACCCTATTCAGAAGAATTAGCTTTAAAAGCTCAGGCAGTGGCAGAGGTGTTAAATATTAAGGTAATAGAAGACCTGCGTGAAAAGATGGGAGGCATTTACACAGGTGGTTTTAACGGGAATGTTGTAAAAGAGCCTTATGAATACTATTCTATGCAGTTAAATCTTCCATGCGGGCCGGAGAATGTTGAGAAACTTCTTGCAGCTGCAAATGATGAAATAAAAAACATAAAAGAAAAAGGCCCTGACGCCAAAGATCTCGACAAAGTAAAAAGCCAATGGCGCGAGAAGCACATTACTGATGTAAAAGAAAATAAATACTGGACTGGCAAAATGCAAAACGTAATATACTGGGGCAGGGATAAAGACCGGGTAATTAACTACCAGAATTATGTTGACAAACTAACTCCCGCCGAAATACAGGAAACAGCAAAAAAGCTATTTGATGGTAAAAATCAGTTTGTATCTATATTATATCCCGAATCATAATATCATTCAGAGAATAAGAAATAGGGTAAAAAAAGTGCGCTCGTTATAATGCACTTTTTTTTTGCTTTAGTTATTAATAGGAAAGCTGGCTCTGAGTACAAGATCATTTACATTTTTTTATGATTCCTGTTTTTAATTCTAATAATACTTCATAAGACAATGTCGGTAACTTAAGGAAATTAATTCTACCCTGTGGATGGTATTGCCTCATACCCACGAATTCCAATCCTCAGGGAATACACATAAACCCCCAATTGTGGATGTATGTTCCTATAACCACATTATTTTATGTATTTTTGAGCTTCATTTAAAAGCGTTTTAAACGCATGCAATTTATTTTACACATTCTATGCAATTAAGGCAGGCGTATAACCTGGTACATATTACTGCCGGAGGCGAATATAAAACGCCGTTAGTAGCAAGCCAGTTATTTGACCAGGCTGAATTCCAGGCTGTAATTAAGGACGATTTTGCACCTGCCAAAGTGGAGGCATGGATTATTGGTCCAATGAGGGAATACTTTGATGGGGATGTAAAAAACAGCATTAATCATCTAAAGGCCAGATGCCCTCATATACATATCCGTATGATCAATGGCATCAGCAGGCTTAGAAATTTTCCGGTGCTTTTATTAATGCGTATGAACAGGCTAAGGCTTGGCAAAAACATTCCTGTTATATACCATTGCAGGGGAGAAGGTGCCGCTATGTGGGCGTTGCAGCTAAAGGAATTATTTCCCGGAGATAACGTTGTTCTGGATGTACGGGGTTTCTGGCCGGCAGAATTATTATATAACAGAGGATTTGATGACCCTGCTTTAGCAAAAAGCAGGGATCTGGAAGATTACATCAAAGCACATGCATTACTGAAAAACACTATAAAAAAAGTGGATACGGTTACCACTGTAAGTACAGCATTGAAAGAACTGCTTATCAAAGAAATGGGTGCACCTTTGCAAACTACAGTAGTGCCTTGCTGCGTCAGCCAGATTTCTGCTGATGAACACAGGGATGAGATAAGGCGGAACTGGGGAATAAAAGATGATGAAACAGCGATTGTATATTCCGGCTCCACTGCCGCTTACCAGCACCTGGAGGATTTAACCATTCCATTTTTAAAGAAACTGGCTGAACGGAATACCAAAATCCGGCTGGTGTTTTTATCATCGGAGCCTGAAGCGATAAAGAAAATGCTCGCGGAAGCACAAATAGCTATTGATAAGATAATAGTGAAAAGCCTTCCGCAAAATGAAGTTGCCATTGCGCTTACGGCCTGCGATGCGGGTGTATTGATCAGGAAACCAACCCTTGTAAACAGGGTTGCCAATCCCGTTAAGATAGCGGAATATCTTGCTTCCGGGCTTCCAGTCATTATTGAAAAAGGAATAGGTGGTGTTTCTGAAAGTTTATTTGGACAGTCAGTACTGAAAGGCATTGAAATTGCCGCGCCCGGAGCGGACATGGATAGTACTGCAATAGATGTGAATGCATGGTTGAGTGAGGGCCTTGGCAATAAACGGCAGCTTGCAAGGGATTATGTAAAGGAAGTTTACTTATGGAGCGCGGCAGTGCATGTAAGCAGGAAAATGTATAGTGATGTATTAATAAAGCATTGAATTAGTTTTGGGCTTTTGAATCAAAAAATCATGAATAAAGGATGTGTGGTATTCTTTCCATAATAAATACAAAAGTAAATGCAGGGTCAGAACATCTGATCAAGGCTTGCTCTATTATAAAACACCGCGGCCCTGATGATGAAGGTTTCCTGACATGGACGGGTGGCGGGCCACCAACTGTTTGGGCGGGTAATGATACGGCTGCCTCAACATTGAACCACTGGAAATACCAGCCATTGGACCCGGGCCAGAAATTCAAAGTAGGTTTCGGGCACAGAAGACTGTCAATTCTTGACCTCTCCCCTGCTGGTCACCAACCTATGCAATACCATAAAGCCGGACTTGCTATCACATTCAACGGGGAAGTTTATAATTATATTGAAATAAAATCAGAGCTGGAAAAGCTAGGCCACCAATTTTACAGCACATCAGATACTGAGGTCATCCTGCATGCATGGGCGCAATGGGGTGTGCAATGCCTTGATAAGTTCAACGGCATGTTTTCCTTCGTTATCCTTGATTACCATAAAAAACAACTCTATGCAGTCAGGGACAGGTTTGGTGTCAAACCCTTATTTTATTATAAAGGGACAACAGCGCTGTACCTTACATCAGAAATCAAGCAAATAAAAACTTCTCCTGAGTATAAGTTCCGGCTAAATGAGCCGATAGCGAGGCAATATCTTGCTACAGGAGCGGTAAATCATACGGAAAACACTTTTGATACTCAAATAAAACAGCTTCCCGCCGGCCATTATTTGTATATGGATGTTTCAGCAGATACGGCGGATTTTCAAATAACAAAATGGTATTCCCTTAAGCCCGCAAAGTGGGTGGGCAGTTATGAAGATGCAGCCAGTAAATTCAGAAACCTGCTTACAGATGCAGTAAGCCTGCGCCTTAGATCTGATGTTACCGTAGGCTCCTGCCTTTCGGGTGGGATGGATTCTTCCAGCATAGTGTGCATTGCCGCTGAATTGCTGAAAGCCAATGGCGTTTTTGCAGGCCAGGAAACAGTTACTGCCTGCTACGACAACGCCAGGTATGACGAGTGGAAATTTGCGGAGGAAGTAATAAAAAAGACCCATGCCAATCCGCACAGGGTTTTTCCTTCTTTCACGCAGTTGCAACAGGAAATAGATGCTTTCTTGTGGCACCAGGATGAACCTACAGGAAGTACTTCTCAATTCAGTCAATGGGCTGTATTTAAAGGCACGCATGAGGCTGGGCTAAAGGTAATGATTGACGGGCAGGGCGCAGATGAACAGCTTGCAGGGTATGGCAGTAATGATATAGCACTCTATACCGGACTGTTGAAAAAAGCGCGCTTCACTACCCTGCTTGACGAGGCACAACATTATAAAAAAGAAAAGGGCGTATGGCCGAAAGGATTTTTGCTTGCGGCTTTGCAACTGAACACAGGCAAAACCATTACAAAACTATTACCTCAAAAATTAAGGATTACGAATCAGCACAGCGTTGACTGGATACAAAATACAGAACCTGCAGGTATCTATGACAAACACGCCCTTAGTTTACAGGAGAACCTTTTAAGACAAATATATAGCGAACCATTACCTGCATTGCTTAGATACGAGGACCATAATTCTATGGCATGGAGTGTGGAGTCAAGGACGCCATTTATGGATTACCGGTTTCTTGAATTCACTCTGGGACTGCCGGAGCAGTTTATTTACAAAAGAGGCGTCAGGAAAACAATTTTACGTGACGCTATGCACAATATAATACCGCCTGCTATTGAAAACAGGACGGATAAAATGGGTTTTGTAACCCCGGAAGAGGTATGGCTGAAAGGTGAAGGAAAAGACTGGTTTAATGATGGCATTGATAAAGCCTGTAAACAATTTGGCGGCACATTGCTTCATACGGAAAATGTAAAAAAGTATGTGGCTGAAATGATAGCCGGAAAGCGTGAATTTAATTTTATGCCCTGGCGGATCATATGTTTTAACAGGTGGTATGGTCAATGAAAAAGCCTGAATTTTACCCCTATCCAGGCATAGCCGTATTCCAACCCCCATTTTTTATTGTTCAATTATTTTTTTCTTTTTGAATAATTATGGAAAAGAAATTCAACGAGTTAAGATTCAATTAAAGTGAGCAAACAACAAATTTGAAATTGGTTATAAAAAATGGTTTCCTTTTTTTATTTTTCTTTATGGCTGTATTTGTGCCGTTTCAATATATTTGCTTTATTCTTTCATCGCTTACTAACCACTAAATGAATATTATAAAATTATTAATCGCGAACAGGGGTGAAATATCCATACGAATATCCCGCGCTGCAACTGAACTGCATATACCCACTGTTGCCATATATACATATGAAGACAGGTATTCACTTCACCGTTATAAGGCGGATGAAGCATACCAGGTAGGCGCTGACACTGACCCGCTGAAGCCATACCTTGATATGGACGAGATCATAGAAGTGGCGCTTGGCTGCGGCGCTAATGCTATTCATCCCGGCTATGGTTTTTTATCGGAAAATGCGGCCTTTGCACGAAAATGCGCTGAAAATAATATCATATTCATAGGCCCGAGGCCGGAGGCTATGGCAGCCCTTGGCGATAAGGTAACCGCCAAACAAGTGGCAAGGGAAGCAGGCATACCATTAATAGAAAGCAATATTGGTGAACTGAATGATATAGAATCCGCACTTTCAGAGGCGGAAAGGATAGGCTACCCCCTGATGCTAAAAGCGGCATCAGGCGGCGGCGGACGGGGGATGCGGGTAGTGAGAAATAGTGATGACCTGAAGAAATCTTTCCCTGAAGCCCGGAATGAGGCTAAAAACGCATTTGGCGACGATACGGTTTTTCTTGAAAAATTCGTGGATCGCCCAAAGCATATCGAAGTGCAGATTGCCGCAGACAACTATGGCAACATTGTTCACCTCTACGAGCGTGACTGTTCTGTGCAAAGACGTTTTCAGAAGGTGGTGGAGATGGCCCCATCTTCCGCTTTGCATCATGATACTTTGGACAAGCTATATAAATATGCTGTAAAAATAGCCGCCGCTGTAAATTATAATAATCTAGGTACGGTAGAATTCCTGGTGGACACAGAGGAAAATATCTATTTTATAGAAGTAAACCCGCGCATACAGGTGGAGCATACGGTTACCGAAATGATTACAGGCGTGGACCTTATCAAGACGCAGATATTCATTGCATCCGGCAAGCACTTATCTGATCCCGAAATAGGGCTTGGCAGCCAGCATAGAATTCCGAAGATCGGATTTGCCATACAATGCCGCATTACTACCGAAGACCCGGCAAATGACTTTAAACCGGATTATGGCACCCTGGTCACTTACCGCAATGCCACAGGCTTTGGGGTGCGGCTGGATGAGGGCAGCACTTATCCGGGAATGAAGATCAGCCCGTTCTTCGACTCCATGCTGGTAAAGGTGAGCACTTCAGGAAATACTTTAAGGGACGCCACTTTAAAGATGCACCGCGCATTGCGTGAGTTCCGTATCCGGGGGGTAAAGAATAATATACAATTCCTCGAAAACCTGATTACCAATGAGGATTTTATATCGGGTTATGCTACCGTTAATTTCATCCAGGAACACCCGGAACTATTTAACTATACACTGAGGCAGGACAGAGGTACGAAAATGCTGAATTATCTCGCTGACGTAACCCTCAACGGCAACCCCGATGTAAAAATAAAGGATGCTTCCAAAGTGTTTGAAAAACCTGTATTGCCGGATGTAAATACCCATACCGCATACACGCCCGGCACTAAAGATTTACTGACAAAACTGGGGCCCGACAAATTCAGTGAATGGTTAAGGCACGAAAAGAAAATTCACTATACGGATACAACAATGCGTGATGCGCACCAGAGCCTGCTTGCCACGCGTATGCGCACAAGGGATATGCTGAAAGTGGCAAAAAGCTTCGCCATTGCATTCCCGCAGACATTCAGCATGGAAGTATGGGGAGGTGCTACTTTTGATGTATGTATGCGTTTCCTGAATGAAGACCCATGGCGCAGGCTGGAAGCCCTGCGCGGCGCAATACCCAATGTGCTGCTGCAAATGCTGATACGTGGATGTAATGGTGTAGGCTATGCCGCTTATCCCGACAACCTGATAGAAAAATTTGTAGAAAAATCGTGGGAAAAAGGAGTTGATATCTTCCGGATATTTGATTCTTTGAACTGGATGCAGAATATAGCGCCGTGTATTGATATGGTACGGAAGAAAACAGGAGGGCTGGCGGAAGGCTCCCTGTGTTATACCGGAGATATACTGGACCCCAAACGCACCAAGTACTCACTTGAATATTATCTGAGACTAGCCAAAGACCTGGAAAATGCAGGTTCGCACATACTCGCGATTAAAGATATGAGCGGCCTGCTGAAACCTTATGCCGCGAAAGTATTGGTGGAAGCGCTCAGGGATACTGTTAAAATACCTATCCATTTACATACGCATGATACTTCTTCCCTGCAACCAGCTACCTACCTGATGGCAATAGATGCAGGGGTGAATGTGGTGGACTGCGCGCTTGGCTCACTTTCCGGGCTTACTTCGCAGCCTAACTTTAACGCAATAGTGGAAATGATGCGTTTCCACGAGCGGGAGAATACTTATGATTTTAAAACGCTCAACCAGTTCAGCAATTACTGGGAAGGTGTGCGGGAGTACTACTATCCGTTTGAATCGGGACTTAAAGCCAGCGCCGCGGAAGTGTTCCAGCATGAGATACCGGGAGGTCAGTACAGCAACCTTAAGCCGCAGGCAATAGCGCTGGGTCTCGGAGACAAATTTGAACAGATAAAGGATATGTATGCCACCGTAAATGAAATGTTTGGCGACATAGTAAAGGTAACGCCCAGTTCAAAGGTAGTGGGTGATATGGCGCAGTTTATGGTAGCCAATAACCTTTCAAAAGCGGATGTATTTGAAAAAGGCGAGCACATATCATTTCCTGAATCGGTGCAGCAGTTTTTTATGGGGGAGATAGGCCAGCCGGAAGGCGGCTTCCCTAAAGAGTTACAGCGTATCATTCTAAAGGATAAGGTGCCATTCAATGACCGCCCTAACAAGCACCATCCGCCGGTTGACTTTGATAAGGACCTGGATACATTCCTTGATAAATTCGGTACTGATCTTAAGATGACTGATTTCCTTTCATACAAATTCTATCCTAAAGTTTTTGAAGAGTATATTAAGTTTTACAGGGAATATGGCGATATATCAGTTGTCCCTACCCTGCTCTTTTTCTATGGTATGAAAGTTGGGCAGGATACGACCATAGAAATAGCGAAAGGAAAGACATTGCTCATACGCCTGCTGAGTATAGGCCCGGTTGATGACAAAGGGAACAGAACGGTTTTCTTCAAACTTAACGGGCAGACACGAAACGTGGAAGTTCGTGATAAGTCAATAAAAGTAGAACATAAGGAAAACAGGAAAGCAGATAAAGAAAATGAAAAACAAATAGGCGCACCATTGCAGGGGATGCTGTCTAAACTATTGGTAAAGAAGGGCGAAGCAGTAAAGAAAAATCAACAGCTTTTTATTATTGAAGCCATGAAAATGGAAACCATTATTACGGCTCCGTTTGATGCTACCATAAGCCACATTGAGTTAATTGGGGGAACGTTGGTGAATACCAACGATTTGATAGTGGAACTAAATTAATAATGATGAAAAAAGCTGCGTTGATCACGGTAGTAATTCTGATAGGTACCGGTATTACAAATATGTTTGCCCAGGTGAAGAAAAAAAAGGCTTCGACCAAAACTAATGTCGTAGTGATATCAGATGCCACTGATACTTTGGGAATTTCACCTGATGGCCCGCGCTTTTTTTTATTCCCTGAATTTTACTCTTACTGGCCAATAAACAAAAATGACACTATAATAAAGTACCAATGCTATGATGCAGAAAATAGCTACATAAACGTGGATACATTGCACAATATTGAAGATGTGCAGCATATTTCTTTCGTAAAAGTTTTTACTAATTACTTACATACTTATATTGATGCGGATGGAAAACCTAAGCCATCAACAGCCATAAAGACTATATACCAGTACGATAAAACCGGGGATGATACCTGGAAGAGTTTTGATTATTCAAGTAATTATTCTGCGGAATTGAAAGAGTATAAAAAAGATATTGTAAGAGCGGATACTACAACGGTAATAAACCCTGTAACATCAAATAAGCAATTGACCATTCGTAAATATTACAAAGTGGCAGAAATAAAAAAGAAAGATGAAATTGAACAGGAGAAGTAGCTTTTTTAGTCAAAAATCAAAAGAGAAAAAGCTAAAAGTATATAATTTTGAAGCATCATATTTTACTAATGCAATAACATTTCAGGATCAGATAATGAGGAAACTGGTATTTTTGCTGATTATACTATTTTGGGGATTGGGCAATACACGCTTGTCTGCACAGGAAAAGCATAAACCCATTTATGGTCAGAATCTACCACAGTTCTTTCGCATTGATGACAGCCGGGACATTACTTATCTGTTCCCGGAATTTTATTCTTACCAGTCAAAACATATAAAGGATACTACCTGGATATTTGAATGTTATGATTCGCGTGATAGCATTATGAAGATTGACACCGTGCATGATATTAATGAAGTCCGCTACTTCTCCCTGTTTAAAAGCTATACTGATTCTGCTCATACCTATAAAGACAGCGATGGAAAGAAACAATTGCTCCCGGTATCCAGTATCCTCCAGCGATATGACAGGGCGGGAAAGGATAAATGGATTAGCATAAATTATTCGCATAATAAATATACAGAACTGAAAGAGTTTCCACACGATGTAGTAAAAACCGATACAGTAATAATAACTGACCCAATTACAGGAAAAAATCAATTAAAACTTTATCAATACTACAAAATTATTCCATTAAAATGAATGCTATTATTTTCTCTTTTTATTTATATTTCTAAAAAAAATAATCTGGTTCCAATTGAACAATCTACATGCCACCTCTAAATCATTTAAATAAGTAGATGTGCTAATAATAATTGGTCTATGGGAAAATACAGATTGAACCAAAAAGGATAAAATGTGAATGGCTGCTATACTTAAAATATTAAAAAATAAATAAATTACAAACGCCTCATTGTATGAAACCTATAATTGCTGGGTCAGTAAAGTAAAATCCACCAAAGTACGGTTTCTGAAAAATAAGCGCAGTACACTATTTTGGTAAGTATAGTGCAATTCCTGGGTTTCAGATTTTATGGTCATGTCTTTGGGAATGCCTAATAATTTTATAGCCTCAATAATATCTGTAATGCCTGATTTTAATTTCCCCTGTAGCCTGTTATCGAAAGTATTTTTCTCATGAGATTCACAGGTAAAGGAAAACTTTTCTAATAAATCAGATTTGTTATTCCATGAAATTACAATATTATCATTGCCATGATTATAATACCAAAAGGTTCTTTTTTTGCCTTCCTCTATTTTCAATGGCTTTCCCAGCAGGGATGTCACCCCTTCTGGTTTAGTAGTTTTAGGTGTAATATTCATCCACGAAATCACTTCATTTGTAGATCTGTCAGTTGCAAGGGAGGGGCTGTTAACAGAGAATAATAAGGCCAGCAGGAAAAACAACACTTTGTTCATATGCACATTCTTTATTAATTTTATACTTTGCAGTTCAATATTAACGTAAAGTAACGAAATTTAGTATTTATTTTTTCTTATTTGGATTAGCTGAATTCAAGCAGCAAATGCAACGTTATGTAAATTTAGCAATTTAATTGGTGAGGTAAAATTGTTCTTTTTTCTAGGCCTGTTGTTGAGCTTTTCTTGCACTTTATCTATCCTG
>CAISOH010000370.1 GCA_903887005.1 uncultured Bacteroidota bacterium
AAAAAAAGAAAGAAATTGAAAAACAACTTTCAGAGAAAAAATATATTGTTTATATTTCAATTATTGAAATATTTTTTTCAATATTTAATGGGATTTAAGGAAAAAAAAATTAGAAGAAAATATTTCAGAAGAAAAAGTAGATCAGCTTTTCAAAATTGCAGAAGGATTAGTAATCTATGGTTCAGATTTAGTTTTGAAAAAATATTCGTATTGGAAACGCAATGCAGCTTCAAATGGAGAGACCGCTCTTATACTATTTATCGATGTAATTATTGAAATAAGAAAAGATATGGGTAATCAAAATACTAAAATGGACATGGATGACCTCTTAGGTATGTTAATAATTGATTATGATAATTATAAGCCAACTTTGTTAGAAGCCAAAAGCAAAATTGGAGTGATACCAAAACATAGTTGACCAATTTTCTCTGAAGCAATTTAAAACGCTCCAAACTGTTACGTTTCTTCCAAATATTCATCTTTATAACATGCGATGCCTTCAGCATCGAACCTGCTCTTCTTTATTTTTCTATAAACATGTAATCCCTTCTGGAATATCACATACTATGTAATGATGCTGAAGGCATCACATATTTATAGCAAACAGCAACAACACAGACCGATGCTGAAGGTATCGTATGTCCTGGTGTTAAATAATGCCAGTTCGACGATTATTAATTTGACAATCAATTAGTTAACTATATTTAGCACAGGTGTTCCACACCGAAAAGGTGTGGGACACCTCCAGGACCTCAACAAAGACCATTATTAGCAGCAAAATATAGAAAGGGCTTGGCTGATAACTGATATCTATTATCGAACTCGCGTTAAATAGCATTAGTAACAATTGGTAACACTTATTTGTTACTGTTACCAAATAAATTCATTTTCATTACAGTAGTAACAATTGGCAACAGTAGTAACACCCATTTGTTACTGTTACTATTGTTACTAAATAAGGGAACACCATAAAATCCGTAACGTAACAAAAAACTGTTACGTAGCGGTTACGTAATCCGTAATACTTGCCAAATCCGTAACACGCACCTAACACCAAACTGTTACGTTACGTGCTAGCTCTGTTATCAAATCCCCATCCCTTTTCAGATTATTCCTTAATTACCACTGGTCGAAGTGAGACACTTCGACCAGTGGCGGGGTAATTACGAGGCAAGGCTTGTGTTGTGTATTTTATTGTACGAGGGTCTATAATATTTCTGATTTTTTATTTTATTTCTGAGCGGTTGTGTAAATTTGTATTATGGGAAGATGTTTTCCTTCTGTTGCTCATAAAGCATTGTGCTTTCCCACTAAAATACTTTTTTTAGTGTTGCTGTTTTTCTGCAAGGGCTTTGAAGGTTATGCAACCACATGGACAACATGTACCGTGGGGGATATTACTGTGCTTACAAACTGGAAAAACGGAACAGTAACTCCCACCAGCTTTACGCAACCCGGAGATACATGGACCGTAAACCTGGTGATGACTTTGGTATCATCGGAAACATGGACAGTAGGTACGGCAGCCTCTGCACCTGTTACTGTAACATTTGCAACAGGCGGCGGTCTGAATACTTTAGGGACAGGGGGGACTGCTACTATTAATATTTATGGCGATTTAATGGTGCGTTCAGGTACTCTTTCCTTAGGAGGGACCGGCAATACTGAAAACATAAATATTTTCGGGAATACTATTATGAGCGCGGGACTTTTTACAGTGTGCGGAATAGGCAATGTTGAAAATATAAATGTTTATGGCGATATGACTGTGAGCTCAGGGACAATTAGTTCGGTGGGTACTAAGTCTTTTTTTACTATCAATACTTACGGGAATTACAGCATGAGTGGCGGCTCTGCAAATACAGGGGCCTCAACTAATGGAACCCTTACAATGAACATTAACGGCAACTTCAATATGACCGGAGGCGTTTATGATGCAGCCGGGCTTAACGGAGTTATCACTAATAACATTTATGGGAATTGCAGTTTTAGCGGTATGGCCGCTATGAAAAACAGCGGAGCGGGTTGTACCAGTATTGTTCATCTGGCGCTTCCCGCCGCTTCAGGTAAGATGCTGACAGATAATACCAGCACAGGAGTGTGGACAGGTACTGATATTGTAGTTGATACCGGTTGTACCGCACAGTTAGATCGCGACTTCAGTACAACAACAGATACTGCTGCTACAGGCGTTTATGGATTAACGGTTTATGGTAGGCTTATCTGCCCCGCTGCCTGGGCTGCCAATGGCAAAGGAATATTTATATTAAGCCCCCGCTCCACGCTTGAAGTTGCCAGTGCCACAGGTATAAATGGAAATATTACCACTACAGGTACAAAAACTTTCAGTGCAAGCGCTAATTATGTGTTTAACGGGCCAGCGACGCAGGTTACCGGTACATTAATGCCTGCAGTGCTTACAGCGCCAGATACGATAACGATAAATAACAGTGCAGGCGTAGCACTCATAAATACGACTTCCACAACAGGTACCCTTTTATTTACCAATGGTATCCTTTATACCGGGGCTAATTCCATAACTGTTCCGGGTGGGCCCGCAGGGTTAGTGGGCGCGGGTGCCACCTCTTATGTAGATGGAACATTGATAAAAACTATCGCGGGATCAAGTACTGTAAATTTTGAAGTGGGAAACATGGATTATGCCCCGATGCATCTTACATTAAGCAGTTCAGGCACGGGTGGCAGCTTTGGAGTAAAGGTCCTTCATGGCCCGCATTTGAGTGTGGGTACGTCGGGAATTTTAACTTCAAACATCGAAAACCATTATTGGGCAATTTCCAATTTCGGAGCAACCGGGCCTGTTTGGGTAATCCCTAAGGTTACCTACAATGCAGGCGATATTACAGGCGGCAGTAACGCTTCCTTTGTGACACAGGAATATGCTGGCGGCGCATGGCTAGGGTCACCCCTTGCTACCACTAATACATCCGTTCCTTATACCTCTGTCCCAGTTGCAGGTATTCCCTTAGGAACACTGGCCGGTGATTATATTTTTGGCAATGCATGTGGTACTCCCATAACCGGCACAACAAGTCTATGCGCCGGATCAACAATACCATTAAGCGACGCTACGCCGGGCGGTACATGGAGCAGCAGCAATACTGCGGTTGCTACCGTTTCAGCAACAGGCGTTGTTACAGGGGTAGCAACAGGACCGGTTATAATATTCTATAAGACATCCGGTTGTTCCATAAGTGTTGTTGTAAATGTTGGTACGCTGCCAATTACAGGCGCAACTACTGTTTGTGCCGGCTCAGCAATTTCATTAAGCGACGCCACGCCAGGTGGTACCTGGAGCAGCAGCAATACTGCGGTTGCCACGGTGTCAGCAACAGGCGTTGTTACCGGGATTTCACCAGGTACGGTCAGCATATCTTACACATCGGGACTATGCCCACCAGTTGGGTTAGCGGTAACAGTTAGTTCGCTGCCGGGAATAACAGGTATTGCTACTGTATGTTCCGGGCTGACAACCACATTAAGTAATGCCATACCGGGCGGTGCCTGGAGCAGCAGCAATAGTGCTGTTGCCGCTGTATCTGGTGGCGGTATTGTTTCCGGTGTTTCTATGGGGGTAGCAAATATATCTTATAAAGCAGGGTCCTGTTCAGTCGGGGTTGCGGTACCTGTTATAAGGATATCGCCAATTGCAGGCAGTTCGAGTGTTTGTGCCGGAGACACAATAACATTATCTGACGCCACTTCCGGTGGCGTGTGGAGCAGCAATAATACACAAGTCGCGACAGTATCCGGTACAGGCAATGTTACCGGAGCAGGAGCAGGAAGCGCTGAAATATCATATACTGCGGGTGGTTGTTCCTCCAATATTCCAATAACGGTTTATCCCACCGGTGCGGGTACGATAACAGGCAAGGACAGTGTGTGTCCAGGTTCGGGCAATACTATTACTTTATCAGACTCTGTAAGTTGCTCCTGCGGGGGATGGAGCAGTACCAATACTTCCCTTGCGACTATTGCGGTAACAGGAGTTGTTACCGGTGTTTCTCCAGGTGTGGATACAATCAAGTATATTAATACAAATGGTTGCGGCATATTTACCTCCAGATTTGTGATATATGTTCGTACCATAAAGGAATGCACAGAGGGTATATTTCAGACAGATCAACTTACAGAGTTGAAAATATTCCCCAACCCTAACCAGGGAATATTTACCATGAATTTATTGTCTGATATTGACGAAGAATTGCACATAGTTATAACCAATGTAACGGGAGAAAAGATAAAAGAAATTATAACGACTACGAATAAAACAATTAATATAAAGCTTGATTCACCTGCAGGCATTTACCTGCTCTCTGCTTCTACTATGCACGGCAGGTATTTTGCAAAGATTGCTGAAGTCCCTGCTCCCTGAAAACCTCTACTTCTGAAGGCTATCCTCATAGGCCTATAAACCCCGACCCTCCTAAAGGGAGGTGTTGTCCAGGACCCGCATTTTTCGGACTAATTTATCACAAATATTGGTATTGCTTGTGTCCATAGATGTCCCTCACTGAAAAGGGTAACGAAGAGAACTTCATTCAGCTTTATTACATGCGATACCTTCGGCATCGGACCTGTTCTTTAGTTCATTTTGCTATAAACATTTGACCCTTTCGGGGTCATTTTCCCTGGCTAAATGACATTGCCGGGAAAAGTGCGGACAGCTTCGTTCCCAGCCAAATGCCCTTATCTGTCACAATTTCAGCATCCTGATTTTCATCAGCCATATTTTTGCTTTGCAACTATATGCAAAAATAAATTCACAGAACCTGCATTATTTTATTGTTAAACGGGGGGTGATTTACAATAGAAGAAACGGCTAAAACACTGATTTAATGCGGTTTTAACCTTGCGGTAATTATGGTCAGGTAATATGCTGACCTAAATCAATTATCTGCTAACCTATATCAGGCCTACTGTTATTTATTCTTTCCAATTTGCACACAGTAAAACAGTCAATGCTCCACCCTTGCTTTGCAATAATGAATTTATGAATGACCCGGAAAAGGTGTTGTAAGAAGTATTATCTGTTGACGAAAATAAGTATATTTAATAATGTTATGTTGGCATGAAAATTATAGATTTCTGATTTTCCAGGAACACAGCAAGTTGATATAATGTAGGGGTAATGTAAACTTAATCCAAACATTA
>CAISOH010000371.1 GCA_903887005.1 uncultured Bacteroidota bacterium
ACACTATAAGAGAAGAATAATTAGTAAGCAACCGCTATCACTAAAGCTGGCAGTGACTATTATAGCAAAACTGGGCGGGTATATTGGGCGAAGAAACGATGGCCCACCCGGGATCAAAAATATATGGCGAGGAATGAAACAGTTACATGGAATGATAACCGCTTTTGAGATACATCAGTTAAACTTATCCACATTTTAGTTTTGGGTAATGGTAAGTTTTTTCAAGGAGGGGATGCTGGATGAGGCGAATGCCGGATACAGCCGGGGTGGTTTTTCTCGTGCAGGAGAGTAGTTTCCATTTTTTTACCGTTGTTCAACAAATTGATTATCTCATTTACAATACATGTCATTAGCAGCCGCGCCGAAATTTGACAACGATGAGGATTTTCCTATAGTTTAATTAGAGAAAATGAAGTTACCACTCCCGGACGAGTCTCTATTTCTATTACTCGCAGCAATAATGTGCTACAACCGACATTTTAGGCACAAATTTGCTCTGACACAAGATATTTATTGTGTAGATTCAATTTTTCTTCTTGATTATTCGTTGGGAATTAATTTAAATAACTTCTGAAAGACCGAAAAAAGATTAACGTTTATTTGGAGCAAACCTGCTTGACTCATTAATATTCCTGATTTGGTCGAATGCCGATAAGAAGTTAGTATCAAAGTCAGCAAATGAAAACTCTTTGATTGTCTTGTTAAAATGCATCATTTTACATCCCTTTTTTTTACTACAATAAATACAGACAGTGTCATTTTTTTCAATACTTTTTGCTTTGATAATTGTGCTGTCATGGATATATTCTACTACTGTTTGATTATAACCCGCGAAAGAAAAAGTATGAACTCCTACCGTGTCTTGTTTATAATAAAAAGAATCTCTATGTTCTTCATAGCATTGGTGGATATTTTGGAATTTGATCCATATGCCTATCATTTTATCGTCTTTGTATTTGCCATATCTATAACTTCCAACATAATTTCCTGAGTCTAAAGCATCTGGAATAGGGGTTGGGTTGTAATTTACTTTATAATAGATCCACCACCCTTGCTTTTTCCCATATGAATCCTTACAATTAACAATATCTGGCACATATTCTGGCAGGAAATGAAATAAACGTCTGTCAAATTGCTCACAGGTTTGAGAATAGGTTATAATGCTTGTAAAGAGTAAATATAGAAAAATCAGGAGCTTCATTTCTACATAAAATTAAAACAAAAAGGCTGCAATTTTAAAGGTGATTTCTTACTGGTCGAAGTCCGCTTCGTCCTTCAATGTGCAAGCTTGCAAAATAAATGTCAAACCAAATATACTTCATCTAATGCAACACCATCTGCTGCAAGTAGCATGGCCGTGAGTATAGAAGACCTCGTGTCTAAGCAATTTCACCAGTCTGCGACTGGAATTTAAAACCCCACCCGGGATAATTTCCTTATCGGAACATATTTCAATGAGGCGCAAAAGCTAAATATTTCATCAATCCTTGCGAAACTAAAAAAAAATTCCGTCCCAGGTGGGTCTCCTTTTGGGAACTCGCCGCAATCACGGCGAACTAAAGCTGAAAAATTTCCTGGAAATTAAGTCAATGTAAGTTCAATGATAAATATTAGTTATTAGCCATTCCTTTTCTATATTTCGATGCTAATAATGATATTTTGTTGAGTTCTTAGAGGTGTCCCACACCTTTTCGGTGTGGAACACCTATGCTAAATATAGTTCCCGTTCCCGGCGACTATCACAGGTCGAAGTCCGCTTCGTCCTTAAATGGTACAAACGTCTCGATCCTTGTGTAACAAATGCAATAGAAAATACGGTATTAAGTAGTCCACTTTTTCAGTTCGCCGGTATTCACATAATAAACCTAAATAATTCCTCAATCCTTGCGAAACCCCAAAAACAACCAATAATACATAAAAAATAACGTTAATAATATCATTTTTGCATTATAATATACTGCCATAACATCACTTTGGGTAAGGCCAAGGCTATTATAACATATAATACCACTAATTATCAATCACTTAGCCAGAAAAAAAGTTTTATGATATACACATAGCTGTATATGATAGTGCGAAAAGTGTATTATCATAAAAAGTCGTTTTGATAAATTCATTTTTCGTTTTCAACTTTGTGCCCGTTATAAACCCTTCCCGCCGGCTTTCCAATAATTTTCAGACGAAAGCCAAAGCGCTTTAGGGCCTAAAAATCAAAATGCATATAACAAACCAATGACTAAAGACTATCTGCTAACGACTTTCTACTATGTGATAACGACTATCTACTAACGACTATCTACTAATTACTAAACTTTCTACTAAAAAATGAAAAAAACCGAACAACAACAACAGGCTAAACATCTCTATCTGCAGACCAATCTGTCCAAAACAGAGATAGCAAATTTACTCAACGTCAGCCGCGTCAGCCTCAACTTCTGGATACGCGAAGGTAATTGGGACAGGCTTAAAAAGAGTGCCATACATCTCCCTTCCTTACTGGCAGAGAACTGTTATCACATTGTAGCCCGGCTCACGGAGCATCTGTTGTCGGAGCGCCGCATCCTCACGCCCGTCAACAGTAAGGAAGCAGATACGCTCCACAAACTTACGATGACTATCAGTAAACTGAAAAACAGGAGCACATTAAATGAAAGCATGGAAATGTTTGCCTTCTTTCTGGAGGGCCTGAGAAAAAAAGCGCCCGATTTGGCCAACCAGGTGATGCCATTTGTGGACGATTATCTTTCTTCTCGTGCCGACATTTATGCCACCTCACTGCAACCTGCCAGTTTCAACGAACAAGGCCTCATCCCCACACAGACGCCGGACCTGAAAGAAATCCAGTTGGATATGAAAGACATATTTGACTGGGAAACCGAAAATCTGAAATCCATTGATGTGGAGGAATTGCAGCAACTCGCCCACCACGACAATACAACTTACCGCATTAACGGTAATGAAGGTACCCCGGACTACCTTAAAGATTCACCGGTTCTTACTCCAGATGAGAAAGGATCAAAGACAGCTTCAAAGACAGAAAATAATGAAGGTGGCGCGCCCCATTCACAGCCCAGAGTTCAGTTTGGTTCAGACCACAGCACCCTCAAAGAAGCTATCCGCCGTATGTACGTTCAGGACAAAGAAGAAAAATTCCGTAGAGAATATGAAGACTCAGAAGATGAAGCCGCATGAAAAGAAAACGTACATAAAACGTACAGTTCATCAGCGCTATTTTATTGATAATCAATAGAAAAAATCAAAATAAAAATTTCCCGAAAAAAGTGTACAGTTCCCATTACAAGCCAGTTTCTCTTTGACAAAAATGCCAATAAATGGTATGGACGCAATATCAATTAGGCATCATAAATACAATTATGAATTGAGTTATAAAATCAGTAGCCCCGGACTTCAGGCCGGGGTCTATAAATATTAAGTGCGGCTTTAGCCAAACTTAAAATAAGTGTAATTTAAAATCAAAAGGTATAAGCCCTGCAAGGGCGAAATATGATAGCGATGGGTAACGCCCATCGAATTAAAACGACAATTCTCCCATTGGTCGAAGTCCCATTCATTTTTCTTTACTTCTATCCAATTGTAGAAGACTGATTAGATAAATTAATCGTTCTTTTACTATAAAATTACCATTACAGAATTTTTTGTTATATTTAGGTTCCAATAATACCCCAATTGTATGAAGACTTTTATAGCCGCTCTATTTTTAATGTTACCCATTGTTGTTTTCGGCCAGGGTACCTTGCCGCAACAAGGCTGCAATATATTGGATGTACATGGTGCTTATTATTTTTCGGAAGTTTTTCACCAGGACTTTGGATTTGGTATGGCTTATGAAAGGATATTGGATAAAAAATGGAAATGGGGATTGTATTTACCATTAACGGCAGGCCTTTCCCGGGATAAGGATTATAGAGAATTTTCCGATTGGAATAGTAACAGTAATAAAGCGCGGTATTACCAATGTTATAGTTTCGCTCCGGGAATAAAATGGTACACGGGCCGCAAATCAGGTAAAGTGAAATATTCATTAGGCCCTTCATTATTTTTTGAGACAGGAAAGGGCCCG
>CAISOH010000372.1 GCA_903887005.1 uncultured Bacteroidota bacterium
CTTGTAAACAGTTTTCTTTCTTTGCGCGAAATCTTTTTGAGTGACATCAGGATATGGAAAAAACCTTCTGTCGGGATCGCAACATTCATTTCCCGGCCAGTACAGTATTCTTCATGGGGAAAAAGCTGACCAACTCTGTATGCATCCATAACTTTTAAGATTGACTCATGTTACTTCCGGGGTGTTTAGCTATAAGGTAAAAAAAGGATTTCAAAATAATTGAAACTCATCACTGCATCTTTGACTCGTTTTTAACCATCTAAATACTGTGTTGTTGTCATATTGAACCACAAACTCATATTTTTAAGGCCTTGACTGAATGCTGTAAGATACATCTGATGGCATGCGTGATTTTACAGTAGGCAATAAAAGCTGGTAGAGAATGGCGAGGCGGTATACGGCAGGGCGAGTCAAATTGAAATGACTGAGGTGTAAACGGCTAGTTAAGATACTGAAGGGAAGTGGGAGCGTTTCAGGATTAGCAGCTTATTTGAAAGGATATATTAAAATCTAAAGGTGCACAACAGGAGTGATTATTGTAAAAAAATGATGTAAACTGTACCGGTTTGTAATAAGTGACTCAGATATACTTAAAAAAACAAAAGAGCTTTCAGGTAACGTATTTATTGAGTTATAACCGGTTACTTATAGCGTGTTTTATTTATAAGAATAACTATCAATAGAGGTTATAGGTTTCTTTACTTTACTTTTTTCATGTAGCAACCTCCTACTTGTATAAAACACGATAATATAATTTCGATTAAAAATAATGAATAATAGTCAGATACACTATCAAAATTTAATAAAAATCGGTGAAGATCGATTAAACGATTTTTTCAAAAATGTTGAATTATTTGAATCGCAATTCAAATACCAAGAAGTAAATAAGAGTTGTTATACTAAAATGTACCTTGATCAACTCAATGGTGATAGTTATAGAGCCCGACAAGACTATTTTAAAGATATAAGTGACCTAGAAGGGGAATGCAAAAAATGTTGGAAATATTATTTAAAACCAAGAAATAAATCAATTAAAGGCCTAGATTTACAATTAGGGAAAATATTAGAAGAAATATTTATTGACTACTTTAAAATATTGAAAATAAAAATAATTCGTGCAGACCTTAAGGATAGACGTTATCCAGACCTCCTAATCCTGGATGGCAGTAAAGAAATAATTGGATATATAGAACTAAAATATCACGGCGCACCATTTGTAATGGCTTATAAGATGAGACCAGGACGAGAATGTTACGAAGGATCAATAACCTTGGATAAAGAAAAGATTTCAAAACAAATTAAGATTATATATGGCGAATTAGATAGGCCTGTGTTTTTTGTACATTGGGTTGATTTCCCTTGTCTTAAAGGAGTTTTTTTTCAAACATCAGAAGAAATATGCAATTCATTACTTAATGACACGGATATATATTATCGAAAACATAGGGATGGCGATTTTGAAGAAAAGAAGGACGGAAGTGTAAAAAAAGTAGGCTACATAGAAAAGATTTATCCATCAATTGTTGAGATGGGTAATTTTGAGCATTTAATTAAGATAATAAATGAGAAAAAGTAATGCACACATTCTTTGCAACAAATGATCTTGGTGGTGGAGGGACTAACGTCTCAAGGTTTGTATTACATTTAGATAAAATAAAAACGCAACATATTGGTATACTACTAAATTATTATTACCTCACATTGCAATCTAAACCAGCATTTGATAGAAAAATATTATTAAATATTGATAACTATACAAATATAAATGATTTTATCGATTTCGCACGGAAACTATTAATTGAGAAGTGAAGTGGACCCCAACCGGTAGACAAAAAGAGGTTGAGTTTAAGTTGGTAGCCTGACCTGTTCATGCAGCGGAAAGGCGCTGCCCCTCTTTTACCTTTAAATC
>CAISOH010000373.1 GCA_903887005.1 uncultured Bacteroidota bacterium
CTTTACTATTTCTAAAAATGCATAAACTACAATAGAGTGAAAATAATACTTAGTAGAAAAGGCTTTGATAGCACATTTGGATGCCAACCAAGTCCAATAATGCCTAATGGCAATTTACTTTCGTTACCAATTCCTTATTCGAATGATTGTAATAAATATTCTGATTTATCCTATGAAGGGCACACATACTTTGATATTATAAGGCAGCTAAATCCTTATACCAAAATTAAGGATAATGATACTTGTCACCTTGATCCGGACATTAGAAGAGATGTAAAAAATAGGGAAGATGGTTGGAAACCGGCATTCGGTCAACATGGTGCAGCTCAATCTCACTTAATAAAAAATGGTGTAAAAGAAGGTGATATTTTTTTATTTTTCGGTTGGTTTAAGTTTACACAATGGAATGAAGGTAAATTACAATATATAAAGAGTTCCAATTATCCCAATGGCTTTCATGCGATATATGGTTATCTGGAAATTAAAGAAATGATCAGTCCTAAAAATGACAATAAAAAAATGCCAGATTGGTTAACAAAACACCCACATGCAGATTATGGCAAAAAATACAAATCAAATAATATGATTTACGTTTCTGATACTGATATTGCTGGTTATTTAAAGTTCGATACCAAATTAATTTTAACTAAAAGTGGACAGCCCAATAGGGCAACTTGGGTATTACCAGAATTCTTTCATCCTAAAAGCGGAGTAGAATTATCTTATAATAAAATATTATCGCTATGGAAACGAGGTTTAGAAAATAATACAATTTTGGAAACAAAAAGGGGGCAAGAATTTGTTTTTTTGAAGGATCCAAAAGGTGATGTAGAAAAATGGGCATTAGGATTAATTAATAATTCAGAGAAATTATGAAAACGAGATACATTGGCATTGAATCAATTTCTGTAATTGATAAAGAGGATGCAACTATTGCCTGCAATATTATGTTTGAGGGTATTGTATACGATGAGCCGATTTACACTAACATCTTTTGTAGTTATAGTCAGTTGTGCGACTTATTGGACTTGGAGAATTCAAAACTGGCAAAGGAAATCATAAAAGAAATCGAAGCTCAATCAATTATATCCGGGGTCGAAATAGTACAAATAGATTTGCCAGATTACCTAGAAGGTAAAATGGCATGGAATTTTAAAACAATGATTGATTTGGAAATTTCAGAGAATGAAAATATTCCATTTCAATGCTATGCGTTCAATTAGATTTTTTATAACCCCAGTAAAAATAGTATGACTAAGCAATTAATTCAGTGCTGCAAATCTAAAGCCCAATACAATGTTGATCTCTTAAATGAATATCTATCCAAATAGTAGAGATACTGAATAGCTTATTACCTAAGCGTGAATGATCAATCAGGTCGTGAAGCAGATAGCAGTAAGGCTCATTTAATTCAGGCATATAAGATTCTCGCCAGTCTTCACCATCGCAAAGCAGACCAAATATATCTTCCTGCCCATTTTCGTACCTGAAGTGATTCTGATAAATGTGCGAAGGATTACTGCCATTTTTTAGATAATACTGCACCTCTGCTTCAAGCTCATAATCTTTAGTAAAAGAATCTTTGTCGTTAATCTTATCCTTCATTTGCATTAAATATTCGTTGACACGCTCAACAATCTGTTGTTCTTTTTCTTTCAGCAGTCGGTTGAGTGAATTTAGATAGGCAATGCGCTTTGGACTATCGTATTTTATACGATGACTATAAGTTTGCGTTATATCTTTTAATGCATCTTCAATTGCTATGTGCATTTGCTTATACATACCATCAAGTTCTCCTGTTTTTTTATTAGCTTCTTTTTCAACAGCAACAATAAATCCATGCATAGCGGTATCTATTAAATCTGTTAATGGCAGTCCTTGGTGTTGTTCTCTTTGAGCAAATGAAATAATGTATGGCATGTTAAGCATAACCAACTGCAACAATGCTACCTTATCACCCAACTGTATTTTTTTGAGCAACGTTTTTTC
>CAISOH010000374.1 GCA_903887005.1 uncultured Bacteroidota bacterium
ACAGAATATTTGAATAAAGTCCGGGGTAACAAAATCAGGAATATACAACGGGAAATACGGCGTCTTAACATTCATGAAGATGAACTCACATTTGCAACAGCATGATTACCAGCCATCAAGTAAAGGGTTATATGCAATGTATGGTGCAATGGATGCGGATGTAAGTAGACAGGAAATCAATGAAATTTATGCTAATCTGAATGGATATAAAGACCTGAAAACATATGAATTTGCGGGTCATGAAAACTATTTATTGAAATATAAACAACAATGGGTCGCAGATGTCAGCAGTTTCCTTGACAGGTTACCATAAATAAGAGGCGCATGGAAAATACCCGACCTTACAGATGTTCGATCATACCATATTCACTTACAAATAGTTAGTATTAAGTTAAAGCCTGTAATTCAAACAATAAGGGCACTATTTTTGCGTATTGATCTTCTGAACTAAAAAGGCTTAAATAAATACTATGAGATTTAACAGCAAACAATTAGTGTTTTCATTTTTAATAATTGCCGGATTTTTTGTGATAATAAATTCCTGCACCCATGCGCCGTATGTATTACCACAAAACATGCGCACCGGAGATCCTTCAATTTGTTTTGAAAGAGATGTTCTGCCTATATTTATTTCCAATTGTGCCAAAAGCAATTGCCATGACGCAGCCTCCGGTAAGGGTGGTTACAGATTAGATAGTTATAAGGAAATAATGAAGAAAGGAATTGTTCCGGGCAACACGGCGGCAAGTGTAATTTGGGAATCAATAGCCATAAAAACATTCAATGTGCAGGCAATGCCAATTGAGACTCCCCCAATCCGCCCTGCTGATTTAGATCTGATTCGCAGGTGGATTGCAACCGGCGCTACTGACAGTGGCGTCACCTGCGGCATCAGTCCATGCGATTCCAATAATTTCACTTATAGCGGAGCCATTGCCCCTTTAATGCAAAAATATTGCATCGGTTGCCACAATGCGCCCACCTCTAAAGGCGGTAATTTAACTGGTTATGCAGACGTACAGAATGCTGCAGTAAATGGCAAATTAATCGGCAATATTAAACATCTGCCGGGATATAATGCTATGCCTACAACTGGTATCACACTATCTGATTGCGAGATAGCACAGGTAACAAAATGGGTAGCTGCAGGTGCCTTAAATAATTAGGATCTGTTGTTTAAGTCAGCTTGCACTAAATACAATAATAATTACAATATAAATGCTATTAATAGTTAGTAACAGCCCACGCTCCTATGAAAGGTTCTTTGGCTTAATCATTGCCCCGCCAACAAGGGCTTCCTCTTAATAGCTTTCCCACAAAGTTCAGCGTAGAGCTATTTTTTGGCGTGCGGAGCATTTCGCCAAAAATCGCCTTTTCTTTTGGTACTTTTATTTTGGCGAAGCAAAAGAAAAGTACGAGACGAGGGACAGAGCAGTTTGATCAAGATGCTATCAGTGTATGCAGGGATTTTATGGTCTATATTGTAGAATTCCTGCACTTAATAGAACAAAATAAGCTGGAGATAAGCTTTGGATAAGGATTCGGATAATTCTCAGCAAACCCTGATTAATTGCTGATTGCTAAAATTTAAATCCGATAGAAATTACTGACGTTGCATTGACATTAGTTGTATTATCCTCAGCCATCGAGACAGGATTATATTGAGGCACCTTATAAGTATCTGAAACAATTTTTACCGAGATATAAGGTCCCATCCCCCGTTTTATCATCCGGTAGCAATACCCTATTCCAAAACCTGTATAGAAGCCATTATGATGAACGACGGTGCTGCTTATGCCAGTGGGGCCTATATAAATATCAGAGCCTTTATAAAAATCCATTCCAAGATCAGTCATCAAAAAAAAGAGGCTCTTATTAATTGGAAGATAACCGCGCAGGTCCCCAAATAATGACCGGGTAGTTTGGTTGGCATTATTAAAGCCTGTCACATTATTTACAGAATACGTATATACCTGGCCACCTATACCAGCGCCAAAGTGTTTGGCCAGTTGCCGGTTATAGGTTGCAGATACACCTGGCTTTTCCACGCCCCCGGACATGCCTATATCAGCGAATAAACTATTCTTCTGCGCTGCTGCCCAAATTGGGCTTATTGCTAATAATGCTGCTGCAATTATATTTCTCATAAAGGGGTTTTTAATGTAACGGATAAATTATTTTTTTATTGTAAAAACACCTCGAGCAATCGTGTATGTGACAAATTGCACTTGAAAAATTATTTATCTATTAGTTGCCCCGTCTTTTAGGTCGGGGAGATAGAAAATAATTCGAGTTGGCTTTAGCCAAAATTATAAAACACAATACTATGTCTGTAGCACGAGTATTTTGGCTAAAGCCACCCTTGCTTTTTATCCAACCCCGACCTAAAGGACGGGACAACTAATTAACGAGTACAATTTGTCATCGTTCCTTAGCAATCCTTTACAAAAGGATTCTGTTGCCGTTTATATATATTTGCAATGCCTTATGACTAATATAGACCAGTTAAGAAAGTGGTGCAATGGAACATGGCTTGCAATGGAACATGAAGACACCTTTATTGAAAGCCTCGCTATAGACAGCCGCAATATTGAACAACCTGCAAGCGCTTTATTTATTGCGCTTAAAACCAATTTGCGCGATGGCCATAGTTATATACAGGACGCATGGCAAAAAGGAGTCCGCAATTTCCTGGTATCCCAAAGCATAGACGCCACCCAACTGGAGGAAGCCAATATAATTCTGGTCAAAGATACCCTCGCTGCATTGCAGCAAATAGTGGCAGCACATAGAAAGCAATTCAGTATTCCCGTTATTGGCATTACCGGAAGCAATGGAAAAACCGTTGTAAAAGAGTGGCTCTATCACTTGCTCAGCAATCATTACAACATTATACGCAGCCCTAAAAGTTATAATTCCCAGGTGGGCGTACCGCTTTCTGTCTGGTTGATGAAGGAAGATCAGCAACTGGCTATTTTCGAGGCAGGGATTTCCCAGCCTGGAGAGATGGAGAAATTAGAGCGGATCATTCATCCAACCATTGGTTTGTTTACAAACATCGGGGAGGCGCATAGCGAAGGTTTTATGAATTTGCGGCAAAAAATAAATGAAAAACTCATTTTATTCCGCAACGCAAAACAACTGGTCTATTGTCACGACCATGCGCAACTCAATGAATGCATCGTACAATACATGCATCATGTAAAGGGTGGCAGATCGGAAGAACCATTGCAGCTTTTTACCTGGTCGCAAAAACAGGATGCCGATCTTCGGATTACAAATATTAATAAAAGCGGGACAAAAACAAGTATTTCTGCACTATACAAAGGCAAAGAAATAAGTATAACCATACCTTTCAGCGACGATGCTTCGGTAGAGAACGCAATACATTGCTGGTGCATCATGCTGTTGCTCAACATCAGTAATAAAGATATCAAAACGCAGATGGCGGTGCTGCACCAGGTATCCATGCGTATGGAACTGAGGCATGGCATCAATGATTGTACTGTAATTAATGATGCCTATAATTCAGACCTTACCTCTCTTCAACTGGCGCTTAACTATCTCGACCAGCAAACGCAGCACAACCATCATACGGTAATCATGTCAGACATGCTGCAAATTGGCAGGCGCGACATTGATTTGTATGAGGAAGTAGCCGCCCTGATCAGCCGGAAGAGTATCCAACGGTTTATAGGCATAGGCCCCGCTTTGTACAAAAATAAAACCGCTTTCAGGAAATACAAAAAACTGCGCAGTATCTTCTTTAAGTCAACCGACCATTTTTTAAAGAACTTCCACCTGCTCACTTTCGACAAAGAGGCAATACTACTGAAAGGCGCGCGTGCATTTACTTTTGAAAAAATAGGACTGTTGCTGGAACAGCAGGTACACCAGACAGTTATGTCAATAGACCTTTCCGCATTGACGCATAATCTCAATGTATTCAGGTCAGAGTTGTCGCCGGGAGTAAAGACAATGGCTATGGTGAAAGCATTTGCCTATGGCAGCGGCAGCTATGAAATAGCTAATCTGTTACAGTATGCGGGGGTGGACTACCTTACAGTAGCCTATACCGATGAAGGTATAACGCTGAGAAAGGCCGGCATAAAGATGCCAATCATGGTAATGAGCCCTGACGCTACTTCGTTTGACCGGATGATAGCGTGGAAGCTGGAACCCGAATTGTTCAACTTCAGATCAATGGCTGCCTTTACCGGTATAGCGCAAACATTGCAGGTACAGAATTATCCGGTGCATATAAAGCTGGATACCGGCATGCACCGCCTTGGATTTAATCCTGCTGATATAGACGAATTGGTAACAAAAATAAATGAAAACCCCGCCATACAAATTGCAAGTATTTTCAGCCACCTTGCCGCAAGTAACCAACCGGAATACGATGATTTCACAAAACAACAGGGATTGCTTTTTGAGCAAATGATCGGTAAAATAATGAATGCCTTACCATACCGCCCTATGCGGCACCTGTGCAATTCCGCAGGCATAGCACGGTTCAGGGATATGCAATATGATATGGTGCGGCTCGGCATTGGTTTGTATGGCGTGGACAGCAACCCGGCCATGCAAAATAAACTAAGGCATATCAGTACGCTAAAGACCAGTATAGCACAGGTGCGCGATATACCCGCAGGTGATAGTATCGGATACGGGCATGATACGATTGCATTTCAGGACATGCGGATAGCCACATTATGTATTGGCTATGCCGATGGCTATCCCCGGTCATTAGGCCACAGCAAGGCGCATGTGCTCATACATGGCAAACCCGCAAAAACAATGGGCTCCATTTGCATGGACATGTGTATGGTGGACATTACCGGGATACCCGAAGCCAAAGAAGGCGATGATGCAATAATTTTCGGGCCGGAACTGCCAGTAACGGAACTTGCAAAATGGGCCGGAACCATCTCCTATGAAATTATGACCAGCATATCCCAGCGGGTAAAACGGGTGTATGTAAATGAAGAGTGATTTTGTTCTGCTTGCACCCACAATATCATTCACTTAAGCCTTGAAGGGGCAAAATATGATTAGCGATGGGCAACGCCCATCGTTTAATGAAAAAACACAGTTAAGCCCTAAGGGGCGGAATATCTTAGCGATGGGCAACGCCCATCGGAACTTGCGGCCACGATGTTCCTGCGTTGTCAGGAATTTTCCGGCGGATTCGATGCGGAAGTATCCGACGTCTCGCCGGTTTGTTTGTAAAAATCTGCTACAAACTGATCGGCTTCTGCGAGGATACGCCTGCGGCGGGTAACTTCCGCTTCCGGTATATTTCTCCGCGATAATATACTATATTTTGCGAGTATTGCATCTATATACTCATCATCAGTTTGTTCCCGGGCCGGGGCTTTGGTATCGGAAGCTTTTTTATTGCTGACTTCCGGCACATTTGGTACCGGTAATTTAGACAGATTGGCCTGGGAATTGTGATGCTTGTCTTGTAATTCTTCTTCGTTGTTCATGATTTTTTGATTTTAGGGCATCAAAACTAAAGTGGGATTTCGGATCCATAACAATTTTGTGGATATCTTTTTCCAGATTCGGCGGAAACCCTTTCCAGGCATCACTATAAATTTTTTGGAGTTATCCACATTTTTGCACAGATCGGGTTCTTCGCCATACTTACCGGGACAATATTATTAGTTAAAGCTGTTCGATGATAAATATCATTAATTAGCCATGCCTTTTCTAAATTTTGATGCTGATAATGATAGTTGTTGAGGTCTTGGAGGTGTCCCACACCTTTTTCGGTGTGGGACACCTATGCTAAATAGCGTAACAATACCCAATCTCTTGTAGCTGAATCTCTGTTTTTCACAGGACCCGGCGTCAATCAAGGCTCGAAAGGTGAATAGCTCGTGTGTTGTTCCGGATGTTCCGAAGGGCATCCGGAACGCCAGGGAAAAGCTTTATTACTGAAGTAATACACGACCACAAAGTACCCGTATTTGTGGTGCATAAATAATTGATTAAACGAGCGAAGCCACGTATGTGTAATGATACCTGATTGTTATTTAAAGTAGTGTCATTTTAAAGCAAAAAAGAATTTTTTGGTCCTTGCTTATTGCAACTATTACACACCAGTGGCGTTGGCACCATTCCACAATATGATTTCTATTGAGCCTGTACCCAATTATCAATTTGTCGAATTATCGAATTGCCTCATAATTGTGCCATTGAGCCATTACGCCATTAATTCACATTTTCACATTCCCACATTAAATTAAGCCATTGTCATCCTGAGCCCCGCCGAAAGGACATTACCTCACCACCACCACCTTCCCCTTGCTGATCACGCCTCTGTCATTGCTTGCAGTATAGATATACACCCCTGCCGCTACATTCCCCGGGTTCCAGTATGCATTACCTGCGCTGCCTGTAGGTTGCATCGTCGCTACCTTTTCTCCCACCACATTCGTTACCACTATTCGCATATCATTTCCACCATCCTGCACATTATACGAAAACGTCACTACACCGCTTGCAGGGTTTGGAAATACGGAAAAAGTCGGGGTGGTTGCGCGGTATCTTACTGCAGCTTCATACTGTGCATGTGCAATAATGCTGCAGGTCAGCAGCAAGCTTAAGAGGAGTGTGTGTTTCATTGTGTGTGATTTTAAACTTTGATTATTATTCTACTAATAATTTTTGTGTAGCTTTAAAACCATTTTCACTTATCACCTGCACAAAATATATTCCTTTATTCCAGTCAGGAACCGGAATTTGTATCTTGTCATTAAAGCTTGAGTTATAAATTATTTTACCAATAATATCAGAAATCAAAAGCTGATAACTGCCTGCCTTTTCAGTTCTTATATTCACATACCCATTGGCAGGATTAGGATACATCTTTACTTCATTATTGGCAGTTGAAATTTGCTTAATTTCAGTCTGATTCCAAGGCGCTAAAATGGTAATGAAGGCATCTACACCACCATAAGATTTTATTGTAATAAATGCACCATCGTCTGTATAATAAAACCCTCCTGCAATGACTGATCCATTGAATAAGGGATAGATCATCTGCCCTCTATCATTTTGACTACTACCCAAAACTTTGCTATTTAAAAAATTGCCAACGCTGTCGGCATGTACAAACCACGCATCTCCTCTGCCATAAGCTGTATCCACTTCTCCGCCTTTAATAGCTGAGGTCCCGGCCATCCACACACTGCCATCTGTTGCTTTGCATATTGCGTTGGCATAACAATATCCTCCCCCATAACAGTTATTCCATACAATATTGTTGTTGCTATCCACATCAACCGCCCATATATTGGCTCCAGTTCCTATCAGGTTGGTTACGTCACCATCTGTAGAATTGGTACTTGCAACAATAATTACCCCGTTTTTTCCATCAGCAGAACCATACCGGCAATTATCCC
>CAISOH010000375.1 GCA_903887005.1 uncultured Bacteroidota bacterium
AGTATAAATTTTAAATTATTATTTTAATGTAAAAATTTGTGCAAATTTACATAAAATTATTTGTTTAACAATCGTATCGGTTTAATGTTATGTCATTAAATTTGCACCTTGGTTAAAAATAATATTATTCACGGCTTTATGAATGTTTATTTATTTATTAAATGTATTTTAACCTGCCTTTATAGTGATTTCACTTCATTATATTTGTTATACTGTAATCGGGGGTAGATTAGTGCATATATTAATTGAGGGCTTTGCGCTCCTGACTTTTATATAATTTGCTATCAATCAAATAATTATACTTTGCGCCTTTGCGAGAGATATTTATTGCAACTGTTTTACCCCGTGAGAAGGTATAAATATTCATAAACATGGTGAAGAAATATAATAAAAAGTATTTAGACGTAGTAATCATATTTCTTGTAATTTTCCTTACATTGCTATATAGGCGGTACGACGCATTCACAAATCCACAGCTTTGGGCAGAAAACGGGACCATAATTTTTAAAGAATGGGAAACCTATCATTTCAATTCAATATTGATAATATATTCAGGATATTTTCTTGTTGTCCAACGAATAATAGGCGCTGTAATCGGCTTATTATCAATAAATTATTTGTACATACCAATCGCTTATAATTTAAGTGCATTTATTGTTACTTTTCTTGTGGCAATTGGGTTATGGAATAGCGCTCTCCGGTTAAACGTAAAACACCGCATACTTTATGCAACCCTGTTTGTCTTAATACCTGTTGGCAACGAATTGTATATGGATGAAGCCAGCCTCCAATGGATAACAGCCATTTACCTGATCAATTATATGTTTGCCTGGAACAATAAAATCAATGAGAAGCACTATTTACTTAACTTGTTATTACTTTTTATTTGCGCTACTAGTGGGCCATATTCTGCTGTATTATTGCCGCTAACACTCCTTATGGTTTTTCTTAATAGAAAAGAGGCTACCATAAAGAGACTAATTCCATTATTCGTAATATTTTTGGGAGGTATTATACAGGCCATTTGCATAAAGTTTATTCAGCCGGCAGCTTTTACAGGTAGATCTGCGGGTTTGAATGGATTTGAAAAAGAACATTTTCATTTATTAAAGCTTTTCACAAAAAATATAAGTGAAATGCTTTATTTTAATAGTGGTGTGCTTCCTCAAATGCCGGATCGTTTAAAAACTATATTTTCTCTTCTTATTTTAATTGGCTTTGTGCTATTTTTTATAATTAGTTATCGCAAAATTGAAAATAAGAGAAAATATGTATTATTGCTTTCTGCAGCTTTATGCTTTGGTAGTTTTATTATCGCTTATTGGCCAAAGGAATCGTACATATTATCTCTTGAAATAGCTCGGTATTATTTTCTTCCCTATATATGTTTAGGTTGGTTGCTAATATTAGCATGGGATGAAAAGATAAAAATTATCTATATCGCCCTCTATATGTGTTTTATGTTACTTCATTCGCATTTTATCAGGACAGCATTACCTGACAAAAACTGGAAAGGACAAATAAAAGAATACTATGAAGGAAAGAGAGATACTATTAAGATCAATCCGGATGGTTGGGAAATACTATTACCACCAAATAAAGAAAGAAAATAAATAGTAATTTTTACGGAATCATAAGCAACGAGTGATTTAAATAAATATTTGATAAAATACTCTTTTTTAGAAATTTAGCACGATTTTTGCTGTTAATAAGTAAATCGTCAAATCATAAATGAAACAACAAGCAACATTAGATATTGCCATAGAAAGGTCTGCAACACAGGTTATTCCACAATCAGATATAGCTAATATTAGATATATGTTTCGGGAGATGAACCAACAATATCTCGATCATCAGCCTGCCTCTTATTATTTTGCTGTTAAACGCATTATGGATGTTGCCATTTCGGCTGCATTTATTACGCTTATAATGTCATGGCTTACTCCTATTATTGCTATATTAATAAAATTAACTTCAAAAGGCCCCGTATTCTTTATTCAAAAACGTACAGGTTATATGGGAGTGGAATTCAACTGTTTTAAATTCCGTACAATGTACCTGAATGACGAAGCTGACATACAACAAGTTTCAATTAATGATAAACGTATTACCACAATAGGTAAATTTTTACGTCTTACTCACCTGGATGAAACACCACAGTTTTTTAATGTTATTTTAGGAGAAATGAGTGTTGTGGGTCCAAGGCCACATATGATATATCATACACGTTATTATTCAGAATGTATCCCATATTACAATCTGCGTCTTGAAGTGCAACCTGGCATGACCGGCATGGCCCAGATAAAAGATTACATTGGTGAAATCAGCGTTGAACGTGAATTACGCAAACGCATACAATGGGATATTTATTACATGAAAAACCGGAGTGTTTTGCTGGACTTGAAAATATTAGTAAGTACCGCAGGTAGTGTTATTTCTAAAATACTTCAACCTTTTACAAGGAAGAAATAATAAATAAATATTGAGTGATAAAACAGAGGCTGCCCGATAAGGTTGCCTCTGTTTTTATTTAAGCCTGAGCACTATGGGTCATAAGTAAAGATTTGACCAACAGCCATTCCTCATCAACAATGCTATACATGGCAGTATTACGGAATGTACCATTCGCCCTGATTCGTTCTTTGCGTAATATACCTTCAAAGGTTGCGCCAATGCCTGATATGGCAGTACGGCTACGCATATTGAGTTCATCTGTTTGCAACTGAACACGTACCGTTTTTAATGCTTCGAAACAATACGTCAGCAGCAGCAGTTTACATTCCCTGTTATAACCAGTACGCCAATATGCAGGGTCATACCAGGTCCAGCCTATTTCCAGTTTTCTATGTTCTGAAAATATGTTGTGAAATAAAGTGCTTCCAATAATCTTATTATTTTTTTTGTCAAAAACAGTAAAAGGATATTGCTCCCCGGTAGCGCGTTTTAAGACAGCGCTTTTCAGATGCAGGAAAAGTCTGTCTTTATCAGCGCCATTTATGGAAATATGTTCCCATATTCTTTCATCCTTTGCTATTTCTGCAAGCTCTGTGAAATGAGTATTTTCCAAAGGAACTAATTTTACTTTTTCTCCTTCCAATATTACCGGGTGCTGGATCCAGTTCATAAAATAATCAGTTTATATCGGATGTAATGTACAGCAGAGGAAACAGACTTTCAATAAGGAACGTTTTGTTAAATTAATGCCATTCTACTTCAGACTATCTATTTTTGCAATTATGGATTCAAAAAACATTCTTTATTATATTTTTTCTGTTGTTCGCATTTTACTATACCCCTTCGCGCTTATTTATGGTACAATTGTGTGGTTGAGAAACAGGTTGTATGACGCAAAGTTTTTTTCATCAATAGAGTTTAGTGTCCCGGTAATTACAATTGGCAATCTCTCTACCGGCGGTACAGGCAAAACACCACATGTAGAATACCTCGTAAGACTGCTGCAATACCGATACAAGGTAGCCACTATGAGCCGTGGCTATAAACGTCATACACAAGGGTTTCTTGTGGCTGATGAAAATACAAATGCACTCCGTATAGGAGATGAACCTATGCAATACCATATCAAATACCCGGAATTGATTGTAAGCGTTGCTGAAGAGCGCATGATTGGTATTCCCTTATTGATACAGCGCCGTCCTGATGTGGAGGTGGTATTGCTTGATGATGCATACCAGCACCGCTCTGTAAAAGCAGGCCTGACGCTGCTTATTACAGACTATTCCCGCCCATTCTATACAGATCACATATTACCTTTCGGCAGCCTTCGCGAAAGCAGGAGCGCCTATAAGCGGGCAGATCTGATAATTGTTTCAAAATGTCCGTCAGACCTGCAAGCGGAGCAGGCTAACAGTATAATAGACCAGATAAAGCCACTGCCGCACCAGCAGGTATTTTTCACAGGTATTAATTACGACAGGCCATATGACTTCATAACCCATGAGTACATTACCCTTGAAGATAAGAATATAATACTTGTATGTGGTATCGCACGGCCAGAACCATTAGTGGCGTTTCTAAAAAGCAATTCCGCTGACGTTCATACCCTCTCCTACCCCGACCATCATTACTTTGTAACCCCAGACCTTGAAGAAATAAAAGCCACCTATCATAATTGGAATGTCACAAACAAAATAATTATAACCACTGAAAAAGACGCCGCCCGCCTGCATCTGCATTTCGATAAACTAAAAGAATGGGGTATAACTATAGCCGTATTGCCAATTGCCGTTACGATCCTATTCAATAAGGGTAGTGAATTTGATGCGGCAGTAAACAACTATGTTGAAAAAACTATTGCAGAAAATAATGAGACGATGAATTATTCATAGGCATTTGATACCAACACCTGTGATAAATTAGTCCAAAAAATACGGATCAGTGATAACATCTCCCGGAACCTGTCCCGATTTTTCAACGGGAGGGCCGGGGCTTCTCGCGCAGGCCACTCCTTCACAAACCGCCTTTGTTATTCTGAGCCCCGCCTAAGAAGCCACTGTCATCTTTCGTTGCGTTGGCACCGTTCAGCAACAGAATTTCTGTTGACCTGTCCCCAATTGTCAAATTGAGCCATTGCACAATTGAGCCATTATTCACATTACCACATTAATTGAGCTATTGAGCCATTACGCAATTGAGCCATTATTCACATTATCCGCATTGCCAAATTAATTGAGCCATAGAGCCATTACGCCATTGAGCCATTATTCACATTGCCACAATTAATTGAGCCATTAAGCCATTACGCCATTGAGCCATTATTCACATTGCCACATTAATTGAGCCATTGAGCCATTGAGCCATTATTCACATTGCCACATTAATTGAGCCATTGAGCCATTACGCCATTGAGCCATTATTCACATTGCCACATTAATTGAGCCATTGAGCCATTACGCCATTGAGCCATTATTCTGCTACTCTCCCTGGTTTAAGTTTTTAAACTTAAATCCGGTAATAGAACCCAGGTCTCCGACCGGCAAGATCAGCACTGAAGCAGAATAGAATTCCTTTCATCAGCTCTGTCAGCACCTTTCCGCTCTTTTAGCAGGAGGGTTTTATGGGTTTACCGTCACCTTCACCACATATTTCCCATGCACCGTTGTTCCTGAAATCAGATAAACTCCCGCAGCAACATCAAGTTTTATTGGTACAGGCGTATTCGTTAACGTATTAATTCCTTTTATTTTCTCACCTACGATATTTGTAATAATAATAGATGCGGGCTCATTATTATCAGACAACAAATTAACCCAAAACACCCCCTCATTAGGATTAGGAAACACAGAGACCATCTCCCTCTCCTTCGGAGAGGGCCGGGGAGAGGTCACACCCTCGCTGCTCACATCCATCTGCATACCCGCCGCCGTTGCCGATACAACACATATTCCATTACTCGTCACCTCACAGCTAACCACATCACTATCCGCCAGGCTGCTGCTGGTAAAAGTCGCATGAGTCTCCCCTGCCATGGCTACATTGTTTACCAGCCACTGATAAGTTAAAGCAGGAACGCCATTGGTAACCGTAGCCATAAAAGTTACACTTTGACCCTTGCCTATATTGATACCGGGATCAGCGGTAATAGTAATGGCAGGGGCAACAGGGGCAACCACCGACATGGGCACCGAGGTATAAGTCCTGACAGGTGTTGCGCAGGCAGCATTACTGGTCATCAGCGCAGTTACTACATCAGCATACACAGGCGTATAACCATAATTATTAAAAGTGTCACTGATTAATATCCCATTTATCCGCCATTGATAGGTTGGGTGCGTCCCACCATTTACAGGTATTGCAGTATATGTAACAGGAGTACCGTCGCACACTGTATCGCCCGGCACAGTCAGTATGTTGATTCCCGGAGTCGCCAACGGGATGACAGTTACGGTAGCGCCGCCAGTCATATTGATGCTGCAACCGGTAACTTTATTAACCGATACTACAGTATATATACCTCCCGTTGTTTGTAACCCATAATCAAGAGAATCTCCCTTTCCGTTCAGGCTGTCCATCACCACACTGCCATCATAAAGCAGGTATTTAAAACCAGTCGCAGACCAGTTCAGTTTTACATGAACTCCTGTATCACCAGCGCAGAAACTACCGCCGCCATATACAGTATATACATCCGGCAATGGTAAAACAGTAACCGGCTTAACAGCGATACAGCTGCCGGTAGTTGTATAGGTGATCGTGGCTTTGCCAACCGCTATGCCGCTCACCGCTCCCGCACCTGAAACAGCGGCAATCCCACCCGAAGAAGTACTCCACAACCCGCCGCTTAACGAATCGCTGAACGTAGTAGTAGCGCTCAAACACACATTTGACAAACCTGTTATTGGGTTAGGGGTTGGATAAATAGTAATGGTATCCCTGGTCATGCAGCCTGTAGGCAATGTATATGTGATAACTGCCGTACCTGCCGCTCTTCCGCTCACCACTCCCGCACTCGAAATGGTGGCAATGCCTCCGCTTGCAGCCCATGTTCCGCCCGTTGTGGCATCGCTTAAAGTTATTGTACTGCTTGTGCAAACAAAATTAATTCCTGTTATGGCCAATGGTAATGGATTCACACTAAAACCCGCTGTCGTATAACAGCCAGTAGGCAAGGTATAAGTAACCATTGCCGCACCAGGTGTTGTAGTGGTCACAAGGCCGCCGGAAGTTATGGTTATTAAAGTGGCTGACCATATGCCCTTTGGAGTGTCAGCGTCATAGACAAAAAGAGTGGCGCCGCCTTCGCATAAATTCTTTACGCCCGTAATCGGCGCAGGCGCGGGATTCACCGTTACAGTCTTTGTAGTTGTGCAGCCCGCACCCATAGTATAGGTAATAACAGCAGTTCCCCCCGATATACCGGTAACTGTCCCGATTGTCAATCCTACAGAAACAATCCCTGCATATCCCGGACTGCTCCAGGTCCCTCCCGCCGGGCTGTCGCTTAAAGTAATGGTCGTGCCGCCACATACACTCGCAGCCCCGGTTATTGCAGAGGGTAAAGCATTTACGGTCATAGTGATAGTGGTGCTGCATCCGGTTGGCAGTGTGTAGCTAACCGTTGCCGTACCGATGGCTTTACCTGTAACTAAGCCAGTTGTGCCAATGGTAATAGCACTTCCGCTTCCGCTCCACGTTCCGCCTCCCGCATCACTCAAAGTAGTCGTTGCGCCAATACATACATTCCCGCTCCCGCTTATAGCAAATGGTAACGGATTAACAGTAATGGTTTTAGTAGCAACACAACCCGTAGCGGCAGTATAGCTCACCGTTGCTGTACCAGCCGATAAGCCGGTAACGTTACCTGTTGCCGCATCAACCCAAACTGTCAAATCAGGGCTTCCCCACGACCCGCCCGGAGCATCACTCAAAGTGATTGTAGCCCCGGCGCATACCGATGATGCACCTGTAATTGCAGCCGGTAGCGCATTTACAGTTACTACCGTTGTGGCATTGCAACCCGTGCCTATGGAAAAGGTAACCGTACCTGTTCCAACCGCCTTGCCCGTTACAATACCTGTTGCAGGGCCAACAGTAGTCGCCCCGCCCGAACTGCTCCATGTCCCGCTGCTGGCATCACTCAATATAGTTGTAGCACCGAGACAGACACTCATAGCGCCTGTTATTGCCGGGGCCAGTGAGTTAACAGTAATAACCGTAGTTACAGTGCAGCCTGTTGGCATAGTATAGGTAATGGTTGCAGTGCCTGCCGATACTCCGGAAACAACTCCGGAAAAAGTGATAGCAGCAATAGCTATATTGCTGCTATTCCATGCCCCGCCCGGTGTGGCATCCGACAATGTAGCAGTTTGGCCAACGCATATCCCGCCAGCTATCGGGACTCCGGTAATAGGTGATACCGGATTCACAGTTACCGTTTTTGCAACAGCGCAACTTGCCCCAAGAGAATAGGTAACCGTAGCCGTTCCCGCAGATATCCCAGTTACAACACCTGTTGCGGTGCCTACTGTAACAACCGCGCCAACCGCCGGGCTCCATGAGCCGCCGCTTATGGCGTCAGATAATAGTATGGAACTCCCCACACATACCATGGAAGCCCCGGTGATTGGAGTGGGCGTAGGATTGACAGAAATTATTTTAGTGGACAGGCACCCGCCTGTGAGTGTATAACTGATAGTTGTAGTGCCAGATATTATACCACTGACCGTGCCACCGGAACTGATAGTTGCAACACCTGTATTACTGCTGGTCCATGCACCCCCGCTTACTCCATCGCTCATACTGATGCTGCCGCCTATACATACAGCCGCACTGCCCGTGACAGGCGTAGGAGCCGTATTTACCGTAACAGTCTGGCTCACCGTGCAGCCCGTGCCGAGTGAATAACTGATGGTTGCCGTACCTCCTGCTACACCTGTTACTATGCCTGTGGTACCTGCTGTTGCTATGGTGGTTTTACTGCTGCTCCATGTTCCGCCTGCTACCCCATCGCTTAATGCAATGGTTGAACCCGAGCATACAGTAAGCACTCCTGTTATGCTTGTGGGGCTGATGCTAACGGTTACAGTAGTGCTTGCCGTGCAACCTGTGGGCAACGTATAAACTATCGTTGCTGACCCTAATGCTACGCCGGTAACAACACCTGTCCCTGAAACGGTCGCGATAGTAGTTGCTGTGCTGGTCCATGTCCCGCCGGTTACTGCGTCACTTAGCGGCAAAGTGGCTCCCACACATACACTCCCGGCTCCGGTTACAGGAGATAAAGGATTAACGGTAACGGCTTTTGTCGCCATACAACCTGCGGTAAGAGTGTAGGTTATAGTTGCCGTGCCTGCGCTTATGCCCGTTAGTATCCCAGCACTCCCCACAGTGCCTATTGTTGTATTACTGCTGCTCCATGCCCCGCCGCTTATGCCATCACTTAATGCACTTGCAGCGCCTGCACATATGGTAGACGCCCCCGCAATGACTGTAGGCGCTGTATTGACGGTTACCGCAGCCGTAGCCTTGCAGCCTGTGGATAATATATAAGTAATCGTTGCTGTGCCTGCCGATATCCCTGTAACAATACCTATACCGGATATGGTGGCTAGTGAAGTACTACTGCTGCTCCAGGTACCCCCTCCTGCATCACTTAATGTCGTTGTTGCACTTGCACATACAATTAATGCTCCGGTTATTGCCGATGCAGCAGCATTGACAGTCACAGTGGTAGCAACAGAACAACCCGTGCCCATAATATAAGTAATGGAAGCCGTGCCTGTGGCTACACCTGTTACTATTCCTGAACCGGAGCCAATAGTAGCATTTGTTGTCTTGCCGCTCGTCCATATCCCGCCAATAACTGAGTCGCTTAATACAATAGGCTGCCCCAAACATATTGTGGTACTCCCGGCAATGGCGCATATAGGATTGATGGTAACATAGATAGTGATGGTATCTGCTGCATACCCGTCTGTTACTTTGACTTTAAAGCTGTCATTGCCGTTGTAGCCGCCTATAGGTGTATAAGACAAGCCCCAAGGAACAACCGTATCACCGGTGGATGCCTTGGTAGTGGCTGAATACAAAGCGCCATGCAAGGGAAGAGTTATGGCGCTCCAAGTTTCCGTTTGCCCAAGATCGCTGTCAATTACAGCTAATAATTTATTGATGGAATCCACACTTGAATTTTCACACAGCGTTAAAATTTGTGAAGCTCCAGCTATGAAGTAAGGGGAACGGTTTATTTTTATTTTGCGGATACGGTAATTATCAATATCAGCAATATTGAGATTTCCTCTCCCATCTACAGCCAAGCCAATGATATAGTTAAATTGAGCGGCTGTTGCAGGTCCACCATCCCCTCCAAAGCTCCATGCTCCGGTTCCCGCATAGGTGGTAATTATGCCTGAATTATCGATTTTCCTAACCCTGCCATTATTAACATCTCCTATAAATATATTCCCGGCGCCATCTATGGCAATACCTTCCGGAAAACTAAATGTTGCCGCAGTCGCTGGACCTCCATCCCCGAGGGGGCCTGAGAACCCAGTACCTGCAATGGTAGTAATGTTACCTGATGTGTTTATTTTCCGTACTGTGTTACTAAAGCCGGTTGTAATATAGATATTCCCGGAAGCATCCAAAACTATTCCACTCGCGATGATAGACGCCGCAGTAGCCGGGCCACCATCCCCGCCAAACCCGCCGCCTGCAATGGTAGTAATAATCCCTGAGGTATTTATTTTACGGATACGTGGAATTGCGACACCATTGCTGTTAAAATATATATTGCCATAGCTATCGGTAGCAATTGCACCTGGTGCAATTGCAGCAGCAGTAGCCTGGCCACCATCGCCGCTATATCCAATTGCTCCGTTTCCGGCAATGGTAGTAATGATGCCTGAGGTATTGATCTTCCGGATGTGGTTACTGTCACTAATATAGATATTACCAGCAATATCTACGGCTACTCCATTGAGTTCACTTACTTCGGCTGCCGTAGCGGGGCCGCCATCACCGGTGAAGCCATCTGTCCCGGTGCCGACAATAGTGCTGATAATACCGGCAGCACTTATTTTGCGCACACGGTAGTTAAGCACATCATCGATATACATATTCCCAACGCCATCTACCGCTACATACATAGCTCCATTAAAACTCGCCGCAGTAGCCGGGCCACCATCGCCACCAAATCCCAGTATCCCATTTCCGGCAATAGTAGTAATTATCTGCCCATCCGCATTTAGAAAAAACACGCAAATAAATAAAGTGCAAAATAAAAGGTATAGGTACTTTTTCATAAGGGTGCGGTTTCCTAATACTCAGTTACTTGTTTTATTTGATAATCAATAAATTTTTGATTATTATTTAAAACTATTTTTTATAAATCAATAGAATGGAAACAGCCGCATTCCCGGTTAAAATCAATACCAATTTCTTCGATCATTTCTAATAACACAAAGGGTGGAGTCTCCGTCGCAGGTGAGTCTCCTGTTTAGGGACTCACCGTCATCAGGGCGCTGCATCTGAATTGCCTCACTGTCGCCCTTCTAAAATGGATCTACAATTGCAAAAATTCCGTCGCAGGTGAGTCTCCTGTTTAGGGGCTCACCGTCCCGTTGTTCCGGATGTTCCCGAAGGGGCATCCGGAACGGCAAACGAAACCCGATTTGCAATCGGTAATCAGCGCACTGTCGCTGATGTTTATTCCGATACCATCAAATATTTGCAAGCTCTGAAAGCCCGCTCATTCGGCCTCACCCCTCCTGTTCTTAGGGCCGGGGGTGGTCAACACCCCTCCTGTTTTTAGGAGGGGCCGGAGGTGGTAAAGTTAACACATTTTTTTACTATATTCACAAATCTGCGCCACAGATTAAAATACTTTCTGCCTGCAAATCACTAATTAAAGGCAGGCTGCCCCCTGTTTTCAGAAGCAGCCCGCCATCATTTTTCATTTAATAAGTTACAGGCAGGCTGGTAGAGAATGTGCCGCATCTATTGGTGTAATCATAATGAACATTAACTGTCCCTGATCCGGAAGATGGGAAGTTTACTTGCTCATCTTGACCCCACGATCCGGTGGAATGGTATGACGCACTCCCAGCAGTCCAGGCGAAACTGCCCCAATAAGGGTAAATAGACCAATATTGCGGCAATGCCGAATAAGTAAAACTCGCTGAATTGTATGCCGATGACGGCCCGGTTATGGATGGGGTAAGTCCACTCTGATCTATCACCATAGTCTCAGAACTCCTGACCTCTCGTAGTTTATGTTGCGGTAGTTTTAAAGATTAGCTTCAAGCCGGTATCTGGGAAAATGGTTTCTGTCTGGGTTAGCACCTCTGCAAGTTTTGCCGCAGCCTCATTAAATCTGTTTGCTGAAAG
>CAISOH010000376.1 GCA_903887005.1 uncultured Bacteroidota bacterium
CAAGGCATCCTGAAATTCTTTCAGGGAAGTAAGCCGCTCAGGATTAATGTCTCGTATAGACTCCATTACGGAATGCAAATATATAATCATTCATCCATTAATGCAAGTCCAATGGAATTATTACCCGTCATTCGTGAGCGGCTACAAAATTTTTCTATAACTAATTGATTTTCAATATAAAAATGCGCAACAATCACAAAAATAAAAAAATCAAACTAGAATTGCGCAAAACTAGTTAACCTTTTAACCAATTAACCTTTTAACCCTTTAATATTTATTACCAATTGCATAACATCCCCGATTTTGTACTTTGTTAAAAATAATTCCTGTCAATGATTGAAAATCATTAAATGCCGGTGCTTTTTTATATTTTTGATGGTTAGCTGGCATTACTCCTTCGCTGAAATAGCTGCGGGGGGTAAAAAAAGAAAAAAAGAAAAAACATGGCTACAGGGAAAAAATCAAAACCTACCTACTTTAACGCCATATTGGGCGTGGCGCTTGTATTGTTTCTGCTGGGCGTGCTGGGATGGCTGGTTATTAATGGCAGGGCGTTATCACGCGCATTCAAGGAAGACCTGGAAGTGAACGTTGATTTTCATGATAATATTTCTGATGAAAATGTAAAGAAAGTACAATCCATTCTCGACAAACAATCGTTTGTACGTTCCACAAAAATCATCACCAAAGAAGAAGCGGTAAGAATGGAGAACCAGGTAGAGGGCGGTAATATGGTTGATTTTTTAGGTTATAACCCGTTATTTACATCCATCTCTTTAAAGCTGCATGAAGAATATGTGAATAAGGACAGCCTAGCCAAGTTTAGAAAATTCATTATGCAGAGCAATGTGGTGCGGGATGTGACATGGCCCAATGTAGTCGTTGACCAGATGACCAGCAATTTCAGGAAGATAGGCATCATCCTCGGCAGTATATCCGTATTGCTCCTTATAGTAGTGATATTCCTCATTGATAATACGGTACGCCTTGCCATGTTCAGCAACAGGTTTATTATTAAAACCATGCAAATGGTTGGGGCCACACGCTCCTTCATTACCAGGCCCTTTGATCTTCGCGCTTTTTTGAATGGCCTTATCAGCGGCGTTTTAGCAGTGATCGGTTTATGGGTGGTGATGTCTTTCGCGAAAGCGCAGTTGCCGGTGCTTGGCCTGCTCAATGACCCGGTATTAGTTACCGTGCTTATGACCGGAATGATAGTGGTTGGCATTTTCATCTCCATGATCAGCACGCACCGCTCGGTAATAAAGTATCTGAAAATGCATGTGGATGATCTGTATTAACCAGTTACTCCTATGTCATCGTGAGCCCCGCCGAACGACAATTAACCTTTTTTAACCACGCCATACACCCGGTTTTTAATATTTTTCACTAATATTGTACTTATGTCAACAGCAGCAAAACCACAACCAGCAACAAATCCTGCTCCGGCTCCCCGTCCGGCAGCCCAGGTTAAGAAACCATCTAATACAATTTCGCCAAAACAGGAACAAACCTTTTTGTTTGATAAGGAAAACTATATGTGGATGATAGGCGGTGTTGCCCTGATATTTATTGGGTTCATGCTTATGTCGGGCGGTAAGAGCGCTGATCCGCATGGATTTAATTTCGATGAAATTTATAGTTTCCGCCGTATTACATTAGCGCCGATAGTAGTATTGCTTGGTTTCGCAATAGAAGTATATGCAATAATGAAGAAGCCTAAAGAAACAACGCAAGAAGCGCAATAATAAAAGAAAATTGAAGGATACTTTAATAAAAGGTGGGCGTTTGCCGACCTTTTATGTTTTTAGGAATTAAAAAACATAAAAGAATAAGCAACTGTAAACAAAACTGGAAGCGCTGGTGCATTATTTCATTGAAGCTATAACCGCACATGGAAAATGGAATGATAGGATTTTGATTGAAAAGGCGAAGTGAATAAAAACAAGCCTATCCTTTAAATCAAAGACTTTTTAACCTTTTAACAAATCAACCTTTTACCCAATTCCCCTACCTTTGCATTTTCTCAATAAAAAACAGGAAGGTACACCATGCCAGTGCTACACAACCGCGTAAATAATGAGGAACTGAAGCAACGTATGCTGGCCGAAACAGAGCCGCGTATCACAGTTTCTTTTTACAAGTACTTCCCGGTAGCGGACCCGGGCGCTTTTCGCAATGATCTTTATATCAAATTCAACGCGCTTAAAGTTTTCGGGCGCATATACATTGCTCATGAAGGTATTAACGGACAGGTAAGCGTACCGGAAAGTAATTACGAATTGTTCAGGGATGCTTTATATCATTCAGCGCCTGAGCTGAATGGTATCCGTATGAACATTGCTGTGGATGATGATGGCAAATCATTCTGGGCGCTGCGGATGAAGGTGCGGCCAAAAATCGTGGCCGATGGCATTGATGACCCCAGCTTCGACCCGGCAAAAACAGGCGCTTATCTGAAGGCTAAAGAATATAATGAATTATCAGCACAGCCCGATACCATTATAGTGGATATGCGCAACCACTATGAATATGAGGTAGGGCATTTTGAGAACGCCATAGAAGTGCCATCTGATACTTTCCGCGACCAGCTACCCATGGCAGTTGATATGCTAAAAGACAAAAAAGATCAGAATATTATCATGTATTGCACCGGGGGTATCCGTTGCGAGAAAGCCAGCGCCTATATGCTCCATAATGGCTTTAAGAATGTTTTTCATGTAGAAGGCGGAATTATAGAATATGCACGAAGGGCCAAAGAAGAAAACCTGCCCATAAAATTCAAGGGAAAGAATTTTGTTTTTGATGAACGCCTAGGCGAGCGCATCACTGAAGATGTAATAGCCCAATGCCATATCTGCGGCAAGCCATGCGATACACATACCAATTGCATGAACGATGGCTGCCACCTGTTATTCATTCAATGTGAGGAATGTGCTGTAAAATATGAAGGTTGTTGCAGCGAAGCATGCAAAGAAGAAAAGAATTTACCCGAAGACGAGCAACGAATACGCCGCGCAGGCCGCGAAAATGGCATGATGATCTTCAACAAATCAAAGGAGCACCCGTTAAGGAAACACAGAAACGAATGGAAGGAACAAAGGACCGGGAATAAATAAACGAAGGAGTAATCAATTTTTATTCCAAACCCAAGATATTCAGTACTTTTTACGTCTATTATACTGTAACTTGTACAATGAAAAGCCGGGCCTGTTCCTTAATGAAAAAAATATACTTTTTATTTTTTGCTTTTTTTATTTGTTTGAATGCAGAGTCACAAACCGCATCAAGGGTAATAGCATTTGCTAAATATGAGGTTGACACGACCATTCCATGTGCCGATTCAGGTGGTTATATCTATTCCAAAGGGAGAAGTGGTGAGATATATAGTAATCTTTCCGGCAATTTTGAAAGTAACTATCCTTTTGTTTTTGTACCCAAATATGATTTTGAGACTGGACATTGTGGTTTAACAAAATGTGATTCTTCCTGGGAACTTTCAAAAACAGATACGGATATTAGTACACAATTTTTTGATGAAAATGACAATATAATTTACTCATCTTGTAAAATATTTAATCTTGGTAAATGGCACAATTATGATACCCGTTCCTGCACCTATGATAAAAACAACAACCTCCTGCAACAAATAGATTCATTTGGTGAACCAGGCAGCGGGTTAAATATTGTCCTTAAAACGTTTAATTATGACCAAAATAACAGGCTCCTATCAATAAATAATTTACCAAGTGACACAAATTCGATTTCTAATTGGAGATCACAGTATATATATGATGTAGGCGGTAAACTTGTTAATCTTGAAAGCCGCAACTGGGACATGAGTGATCGTAAATATACTACAGATAGTTTCACCTTTTTTTATAAAGCCAATAAACCAGACTCTGTTACCATTTATGTTGATAAATATCCATCAACTTATGGTAAATATTATTTCTCAATTGCCAATGATACCATGATTGTCAATTATTATCCACCTAACTCTATGAGGCGTATCAATACATATGATATCCATAATAACAAGACATCTTCAATACAGGAAGTTTTAGACCCAAGATTTGTAAGTTATAATAACTATAAAACCGAATGGTCTTATAATGCTTTCAACCAGGTTACCTGCGAAAGAAATTACACCAGAGATCCATCTGGCAAATGGATTTTCAGCAATCTTACGCGTTATTATTATGAAACCTATACTCCGGAAGTTCCATTCATCATTAATAATTTGGAAGTATTCCCTTCACCTGCAAAAAACAGCGTAACTATAAAATTAGAGTGGGATAAATCCCAACCATTTACGATAATGATTTTTGATGCTGTGGGTAGGTTGGTAATGCAATGGAATGAACATGCCAAACAGAAGTATGAAAAGACTATCAATCTGCCTGATATGGCATCAGGCGATTATTTAATAAGGGCTATTGGTGGCAAACAGAAATTAGTGAAGAAGTTCGTTATTATAAACTGATTTCACCAAACTACCGTTGCCCGATTCGATTGTTATATGGTCTTCGCCATCTGCAGCAATCTTGCAACAGCTTCCGGGCGGGGTTGAAGGAGGTCTTTTGCAGCATTGTGCAATATCCTCATTTCCGCGGCAAAACCGGCTAACATATCATCGCTATCCGCATACGCCACGGTCGGAGTATGGTCGTAATAGTTTTTTTCAGTAAGTTTCTTATGTAAAGTTTTGTCCATTGAAATAATTGGTTTTAGGAAAAAAACGTAACAGGGCAACTGATTATTGTATGAAAAATAAAAATTAATGTTAAACAATTGAAAACCGCGATAAGGAATAGCCTTTTTACTCATATTTTCGTTGAATACAACCTATAAATGAAAACAATTGGCATTACAGGTGGGACAGGGTTTGTTGGAAGGCATCTAACCACCCTATTGATAAATAAAGGGTACAATGTGGTCATTTTCACCAGAAATGCACCAAAAGATCGTATCAATCAACAATTAACTTACGCTCATTGGGATGCCGATAAACGGGAATGCGATATTAATGCGCTCAAAGAACTACAAGCGGTAGTACACCTCGCCGGTGCAGGAATAGCTGATAAAAGATGGACTGAAAAACGAAAGAAAGCTATTTTTGACAGCCGGGTAACAGGCACAGACTTTCTTGTTTCTCAATTAAAGGATTATGCACCCGGTTGTAAAACATTTATAGCAGCTTCCGCCACCGGGTTTTATGGTCCTGATCAGGAGGAAAAAATACCTTTTACCGAAACAGCCTTACCTTATAATGACTTCCTTGGAAATACCTGCAAACAATGGGAAATGGCATCCCAAAAAGCATCGGAATTTGCGAGAACAGTTATTTTAAGATTTGGCATTGTGCTTGGTAAGGAAAGCGGGGCATTTCCTCAATTTGCAAAGCCCGTTTCATTTGGAATTATGCCTGTATTGGGTTCCGGGAACCAAAGAGTAAGCTGGATAGCAGTGAATGACCTGGCCCGTCTTGTTGTTTTTGCATTGGAACACGACAGGATGACGGGTGTCTTTAATGCGGTTGCCCCAAACCCGGTTTCACACAGGCTTTTAATGAGTGTAATAGCAAAGGAGAAAGGCGGCCTCAAAATACCAGTGCCCGTTCCTGCTTTTTTGCTGAAAATATTATTAGGAGAGATGAGCGCAGAAGTGTTGAAAAGCTGTACTGTGAGCGCGCAAAAAACAATGGATACCGGCTTCACATTTCAGCATCCTGATATTTCAAGCGCAGTAAAAACTATTCTGAACCCGGCCAATTAGGCAATTGGACGGGATCCGAAGATGCCCCACACCTTGAAGGTGTGCGACAACAATACTTCTCCCGGGGTAAAACATTGCAATAAATATCTCTCGCAAAGACGCAAAGTATAATTATTTGATTGTTAGTACATTAAATAAAAGTCAAGACCGCAAAGCCCTCAATTAATATATGCACTAATCTACCCTGGTTATAGTATAGCAATACACTGAATGCATCTATCCTTATTCCACTACAAATTTTTTGATGGTGACCTGGTTTTTGATGTCAATCAGTTTTATGAAGTACATGCCTCTTGCCCAGTAATTAACTGCTATATCCAATTCCCCATTTACCTCGTCCCGCCATACCTGCTGGCCAATAGCATTGTACACAACAATTTTTAATACTCCCTTATTTCCAGACATAACACGTAAAGTGCTGCGGGCAGGTACAGGGCGTATTTCTATCAGCGTATCTCCGGCGCTGCTGTGCTCAACCATGAAATTCTTACTGTTCACATTGAAAAATACATTGTCAGCGCCTTTCACTTTAATACGGGCGGCAGTAACCAATGTATCCGGGTTGGGCAGTGTTACAATCGCTGCACCGTTGTTCCGGTATTGGCCAATGTGATATTTCCAGGTATTGCCTCCGTCATCTGACATGAAAATTTCCACATTCGGAGTATTGACTGGGGGAGCGTCTGTACCTACCTTATTCCAGGTAATTTGTACGCTGCTGCCTCCATTATAGATAAGCCCTGAAGTGTTTTGACTCGTTACGGTAAATCCTGCCCCTGTATTAATCGCATCAAGGAATATGGAATCGTCCGGCATGAGGAAGCAGCCGTGTCCCTGGTAAATATCACGGACCGTAAGTTTAAATGTCAGAAAACGCCTGACATCCGGCACTTTCTCCCCTTGATTATATTCAATACCAGCATTGCTCAAAACACCTGCCAGTACCATGCTGTTTTTAGGAAATATTCTTGTTGTGGATGTTGTTGGAGCGTAAGAACGGAAGATAGGGCCGAATTCATGTGTGTCTTTGAAACTTGCCCCAACATCACCCAGGTTCCATTGCTCCCAGCAATAAGTAGTTGAAGTATCTGCTACAGAATCTGTTGCTGCAAGAGCAGTCAGTTCAAATGGGGTAAGAAACGGTATGTTATAAGACCTTACAAAGGGGGGTAAATTGACTAATTTATTATTAGTCGGTGTCCTTACAGGACATGTTTTACCAGTATTATTTGTGACATAGTCTTGGATCTCCAGCAGGCTGATACCGTGAAAATAGGCATCACTGTGTAGCTGTATATCATCAGAGTCGCAAATGCCGGCATAGGCCATAATGGTAGAACCACTACCCGGCTCATAAGCAGTAGATTCATTAATATTTCCTGAGCACCAGTGACTACTTCCGTTAAATGTATGGTTTGCACCAAATTCATGCCCCATTTCATGGGCAACAAAATCAATATCAAAGCCATCTCCAACCGGGTGAGGCTGCCCGGTAGAACTACGGGCTTTGTGCGCAAACATGCATACCGCCCCAACATCCGATTCCCCCCCCGCCCCTGTGGTAAATACATGCCCTATATCATAGTTAGCATTCCCTATCCGGGTATCGCATAAAATCTGATTAGCGTTATTACATAAATCACTTCTTGTGTCTATTGAACTGAAAGGGTCAGGACCATTAACCGCACTTGTATCGCTTGTCCATATTAAAGTGTCTTCGTTTGCAACGAAAACCATAGTAATGGATAGCTCCCGCTCATAAACCCCATTGATGCGGTTCATGGAAGTAACCATTTTACCAAGGGTCTGCTCAATAGTAGGATTTGCGCTGCCGGTAGCGGCAATCGCATATTGGTGATCACAGGCAAGTGCAAGGCGGTAAGTGAGGAGTTCATGCCCATTGCTTATCCTTGAAGTGCTTTTTCTGGCTAACTGTATTATTTGTTCCGCCCTGCCGGTATCGTTACTTCTCACCTGGCAAAATGAAACGTATCCAGGTTGCCGGATTTCATCCTTTTTATAATGCACTGCATAATATCCACTCCGGTTATTATCATAGGGGTCTATAAATGAAGTATGCTCCCCGTCAAATATCATAGCGTGAAATCCATAGGCTGTAAAATCAATTTTTGCAGTAACCCTTGAATTATCAACTGCTTCTGCTGTAAATGTTCTTAAGCCCGGATATCTTGATGCCAGTATATCCGGCATTATAGGTGTATGCCACACTTTAAAATTCATCATTGAGCCATCCGGCATAGGCAGCTCTACTAATTGCCCCTGTCCCCAATCATTCGAAAGAGAAAAAAGCCGGGATTGGAGTGCCGCTTCATCTGTTGTATAAACAAGGGATTGTTCCGGGAATACAGATAAAGCCTGCGTTTTCCTTGCAGCCTCGTGAATATCCACGCGCTTCCATAAACTTTCACCTGAAACATTATTTTCATTAAATAATCCAGTAATTAAAAAAAGTAACCCAACTATTCTTCTCATTCTGTTTTCATTATAAGTTCCGGCAAAATTATTCTGTCAAAAATAAATCATTTTAATTTGCATTATTGATTTATGATAATAAAAACCTTCAAAAAAATATAAGCAGGTTTTATTAGACCGTATATTAGCTCCCGGATGGATACACAAATACTTCAGATATCTTACTCTTTAAATGATATTGAACAGGCTGTAAAGCGGTTTTGGGAAGCTGTTCAACCTTATAGCCTTTTTGCATTCAGCGGGGAAATGGGTGCAGGGAAAACCACTTTCATACATAAGCTATGCGATTACCTGCATGTTCAGGACGCAGTCAGCAGCCCTACTTTCGCGCTTATAAACGAGTATCATTTCATGGATGCCCATGGTTCAGACAAAATCATTTACCACCTCGACTGGTATCGCCTCAGGGACAGTGAAGATGCTTTTAATGCCGGAATGGAAGATTGTATAGAACAGGCAATAGCCGGAACTGCTTTCTGCTTTATAGAGTGGCCCGAAAAAGCCAAAGAACTTTTAGTGCGGCCCTATTTATGGATAAACATAAAAACAAAAGATATTTCAGAAAGGGAAATGACCGTTAATTTGATGGAATTGGGAATTGGGAATTAGTAATTGGGATTGTTTGACAGCGTCCGGAAAAGGGATTGGGGATCAGGGTGGTTTCAAAGTTATTTTACTACTGGTATTTATTGCTAAACGCATACCTGCAATTTCAAAGATTTGGGTAATAACCACCATAGTTATTGGTCCGGGGGGCAGATATGGCTATTGCGTTTACTATTTCCTTTAACTGATGCATTTGTTGCGGCTCGCAGTATATTACGTAATTTGCGAAAAATATTAAAAAAATGATCCGAAGTATCGGTATTTGTCTTCTTATTCTGTTTTTTTCTTTGAGGGTATTGGCTATAGACGCCCTCGTTTCCCATACCCTATTCTATCTGCCCGATCCTTCAAGGTCAAATAAGCTGATGCCATCCATAGAAACTTACTGGCAAATAAATCCACACACAGTCCATTATACAACCACCCCTGAAAAAACAATCATCGCCCGGATAAAAACCGATATTGTTTTTATGAATGAAATTGGCGTGTTCCGGGAAGATCATTTCATTTTAAGGACCGTTCCCCGGACAGATGTAAATGAACTGATGACACAAAATATTATAGACCTGCACCGTTATTTTATCACGCCCGGTTTCATTAAAATGAGAATCATATTTACTGACCTTGCAGACTCTACCCATCCTTTCGCCTTCACAGATAGCTTTAATGTGCCGGCCGCAGCCAATACTGTATTTTACAGCGATGTACAATTGCTCGACACTATTATTGAATCTGCTGCGCAAACAGCTTTTAAAAAGAATGGTATGCAACAGGTTCCGGCATGTATGAATTTCCTTGATGACAACAGGGATATGCTCCATTACTATGCCGAATTATACCGGGCCAGCGATGTACCCAAACTTGATTTCCCGATTGTGCAAAAGGTTTCCATATCTAAAAGTGAGAATGATCGTCCTTTCGGGAATTTACTAAAAACAGATACAATTATCCCCAAGCAACTAAACCTTGTTTCGGGAAGTTTTCCTATCGGCTCGCTGCCTTCCGGTAACTGGCATCTGAATGTAACACTCGAAAATAACGCGCACATTATCATTTCTTCAGCAAGCCTTTTTTTCCAACGCCTGAATACCCATCCTGCCAAGCCGGATACCGTTAAAAAAGCGGTTGCAGCAGTAGATACCGGGATGGAGCATATTAATGTCTTAAACCTTGATAAAACTTTTCTCGCAAAATATAACGTCCCGCAAACACATGCAATATTAAAAATGATGCTCCCTGTATGCGATCCATTGGGCGTACAAACGATAAACGGTTTTCTAAAAAAACCGGAAGATATGTATATCAGGTATTTTATTTACAATTACTTCCTGAACATTAATAAAAAAGACCCAACGGCCGCCTGGAAAGAATATTCGGCAAAAGTAAAAGAAGTAAACAAGCTGTTTTCGGAAGGCGGCACACCGGGATATGAAACAGAACGGGGCTTCATATATCTCAGGTATGGGGCGCCGACAGAAATAATACCTGTAGAAAATGAATCGGGCACATTGCCTTATGAAGTATGGCAATACAATGTGCTTACACAAATGAATCATAAAGATATAGCGAATGCAGTATTCCTGTTTTATAAGGCCAACCAGAATATGGGCGGGTACAGGCTGTTGCATTCAACCGTTGCAGGAGAAATTCAGAATACATCATGGCGGTCTTACCTCTATGTAAATGACCAGGGAGGAAATAGCTCCAATTCACGCGCTGAACAATATATTGGGAATAGGTAAAACACGGTAACCCCCGGCCCCTCCCGCTGAAAAAGCGGGACCTTGTTCCGGGGAGTGCTATGTCAGTAATTCTAAACTTCAGTTTCTTATCCTGACTGTTGTGTTTAAAATTATACTTGACAAGGGATAAATTAGTGACTTTTGTAGAGATCGCTAAATAGATAATTTGTCATGGTGAGCCGCGCCGAACCATGACATGTTTAATGATGAACTTTAGCTCAATGAAGTTCCGAACTCACTAATTTATCCGTTGCGAAGTATAAATGGAGAAGCCCTTTTAGTGCATTTGGGTTTGGGATTTATTTTTTTAGTAAATTTGAATAATCAGAAACAGCCACAATGAAAAATCTTATCCTTTCAACCTTACTTATTATAATATTTTTTTCACCGGACCAAACAAAAGCGCAGATCATCAGGACTATTGCCGGTATTGATACAGCGAATTACAGCGGAGACGGCGGGCATGCAAATGCGGCGGCATTAAACCATCCTGACGTTGTGAAATTTGACCACTCCGGTAATATGTATATTGCTGATGAACATACCCACGTAATCCGTAAAATAAATGCATCCGGTATCATTACTACCATTGCAGGTACTGGCGTTGCCGGATATTCAGGAGATGGCGGGCCTGCAACGAATGCAGCCTTATCAAGGCCTGTTGATATAGTTTTCGATGCATCAGGTAATATGTTTATTGCGGAATATGGAAATTGTGTCATCCGCAAAATAAAACCTAACGGCATTATCACTACCATCGCAGGTACGGGTGCAAATGGAAATACCGGAGATAATGGCCCTGCTACAGCAGCCCAATTACATAACCCGATTGGATTGGTTTTCGATAAAAAAAAGAATTTGTATTTTTCATCTAACGGTGACTGGATAATCCGGAAAATAGACACCGCAGGTATTATTTCTGTATTTGCAGGCAATAATATGAGCGGCAATACGGGTGATAACGGCCCTGCTACATCAGCCCGGATAGGCCTTACCGGTTATCTCGCTTTCGGTGATTCGGGCGCTCTGTATATTCCGGATTACGCAAATCATGTAATCAGGAAAGTGGATACTTTGGGCATCATCAGGAAAGTGGCGGGAACCGGGTCAATGGGCAGCAGCGGCGATGGAGGCCCGGCTACAGCCGCTGCTATCAATTCACCCTATGCTATACTTTTCGACACGGGGCGTAATATGTATATTTCAGATGCTTTTAATTACCTCATTCGCAAAATAGATACGTTTGGCGTCATCACAACCATAGCCGGAACCGGGATGAATGGATTCAGCGGAGATGGTGGGCCTGCCACCGCTGCCCAGTTTGACGCAGATGTAAATTGCTCAGCCATAGACGCAGCTGGAAATTTGTATATAGCAGACCCGAATAATAACAGGATACGGAGGATCGTCTATAATAATGTAGGCGTAAATGAAGTAAATAGCGGGCGCTGCAATGTATCCATCTATCCCAACCCTGCCCACAATACAATAACTATAAGTACAAATGATAAAATAGAAAGTGTAGTTGTGGTAAATCTTATAGGGCTAGAGGTGGCCTCACCACGGCCCTCTCCAGGTTGCTTCGTACCTCGCAATGACCGGGAGGTGTTACTTGAAATTTCATTTCTGCCAAGCGGTGTATATTTTGTGAAGGTAAATGGGGTGTATGCGGGGAGGTTTGTGAAAGAGTAAAACCCCCGACCCCTAAAGGGCAATGTCATTGACTTAAGGATTTTATACTGGCTTTTGAGTCATGTAGTATTTCTTTTTTGCCTTATGTTTTCGTTTAAATTTTCTGCCCTTCCGTATAGGTTCGGTTATTTTTGACACCCTTGTAATCAA
>CAISOH010000377.1 GCA_903887005.1 uncultured Bacteroidota bacterium
GGGGTACCCCCGGACGTAAATTGACTAAGCGTGTTGCATTTGGTACTTGAACTTAGGTTATATTTTTATTATTTCATGAAAAAATCACAAAAGATTGTGCTTTCGGCTGTACTGTTTGCAGCAATTTCATCCTGCAGCAATACCCACGATCAATGGTCAGACGGCAAAGACCAAAATGGCCGGACACATGATACTGCTGTTTACCGGAATGGCGGCTATCATTATTATAGGTATTATGGAGGGGGCTGGTATCTGTTGGGCAGAAATAATATGATCAACACGGGCGCTTATATGCCCGCTTCTTCCGGCGAAATTTCCAGTCCCTCTTTTTCTCCAAGAACTGCATCAGGTGGTATCAGATCGAGTGGATTTGGGAGTTCAGGCCATGCCTCATCAGGAGAATAAAGATACAATATGGGAGTAATCAATATATTCAAGCATTTTTGTTTATTCCTGCACGCCAAGTCGGTCATATTCAAAATGCCGTTTCAAACTTAATAATGGTTTTTCAATAACCAGATATGATAATGAAGAAATTAAAACTATGATAGTTATTTGGATCCAGTAATTATTATGCGCATCAAGTATTATTTTATTTATTAAAGGGAAACTTTTCGTGTTTTTATTCAACATATCATTAAGCCTGCTAAGTACCAACGTAATATAAACATAATGATAGAGATAAATTCCATAACTTATCTTCCCTATAAAATTCAGGGAACTATTCTCTAAAAAATACTTCCTGGCCCTTTCTGATTTATTATTTACAACAAGCATTATTAACCAGATCGACAAAATACAATTTAGTGTTTTGAAAATATAAATCTTATTAAAAGCAGGATAACCGGCAAATATGGCAATCTTACAAAACAAATAGATGCCCAGCGAAATAACACCCATTATCCATATATTCTTTTCAATTCTTTTAATCCATTTACCACCAAGACGTAAATAGGCAAATATGCCACCAATACCAAAAGCATCGAAACAATTACAAACAAGTAAAGGCGCAATATGTCTGTTTACCTCTAATTCAATATAACTACTTACAATTCCGGTAATTATTGCAACTATGAAAACATATTTTAGGTATTTATTATTCACAAATAGTATAAACCATGGCCATAATAAATAAAATTGTTCTTCAACAGAGAGTGTCCAGGTGTGAGAAAAACCATTCCATGCATTGACCTGGTAAATAAGAATATTTGAAGTATAAGTAAGATAATAAATAAAATTATGCCTAATATCAGAGTAATTGATAATAAAAAGCGAAAGAAGCATTAAATAATATATAGGAAAAATGCGCAATGCGCGTCTTATAAAAAAACTTCGGATAACTAAACCTCTACCCTTGTTTTTAATACGTATTCTTTCATTGAAAAGAATTGATGTAATCAGAAAACCACTCAATACAAAGAAAAGAAAAACACCAAACTGGCCATCGGGTATGATTACATCTTTTATGAATCTCCCAATTGGACCGCTGGTATCAAACCAAACTCCTGAATGCTCTATTAAAACAAAAAAAACAGCAAATGCTCTAAGCGTATCCAGTCCTTTTATTTGCTTCATCCGGCAGTTTTTGCTAAATGTAAATAATTCCATTTACAGCTTTAAATTATTTTCTGCTTTGATAAATAATACCCGGCAATCAAATAAATAACCCTGGGATTCAAATACTAACCAAAATCATAAAACAATCGGTGGTATTTTGTAATTTCGCCACGCTAAAAAAAAATTATGAAAGAAGTATATATAGTATCCGCAGTTCGGACGCCTATAGGTAGCTGGGGCGGAGCTTTGAAAGATTTTTCCGCCACCAGGCTGGGCGCAATAGCCATTAAGGGAGCGCTGGAGCGCGCCGGTGTGAATGCCAGCGAGGTTAATGAAGTATTGATGGGCTGTGTATTACAAGCCAATTTAGGACAGGCTCCTGCGCGCCAGGCCGCACGTTTTGCCGGTGTTCCGGATAATGTGCCCTGCACTACCATAAATAAAGTATGCGCCAGTGGCATGAAGGCCATCATGCAGGGAGCGCAGGCTATTATGCTGGGCGATGCTGATGTGGTAGTTGCCGGTGGTATGGAAAGCATGAGTAATGTGCCTTTCTATAACGAAAACCTGCGCTGGGGTAATAAATATGGCAATGTAACACTCATAGACGGCCTTGCTAAGGATGGGCTTACCGATGTATATCACAACTATCCTATGGGTAATTGCGCTGACCTGTGTGCGAAAGAAAAGAATATTACCCGCGAAGAACAGGACGCATTTGCTATAGAAAGTTATAAACGCAGCCAGAATGCATGGAACCAGGGATTATTCGATAACGAAATAGTATCGGTGGACGTGCCACAACGCAAAGGAGATCCAATAAAAATAAGCAAGGATGAAGACCCATGGAATGTAAAGTTTGACAAGATCGCAGGACTAAAACCAGCTTTCTCTAAAGATGGTACTGCAACCGCAGCCAACAGCAGCACTATGAACGACGGAGCCGCAGCACTGGTGCTGATGAGCAAAGAAAAAGCAGAAGCGCTCGGTTTAAAACCAATAGCTAAATTAATTGGCTATGGGGATGCAGAACAAGCCCCTGAATGGTTTACAACTACGCCATCGCTTGCGGTGCCAAAAGCAGTAGCCAAAGCAGGGTTGAAAATGGAAGATATACAATACTTTGAGTTCAACGAGGCTTTTAGCACTGTAGGAATTGTGAATATGCGGATATTGAACCTGAAACCGGAACAGGTAAATGTAAATGGCGGCGCAGTAGCTATGGGCCATCCGCTTGGTTGCAGCGGGGCGCGCATCATTGCAACATTAATCAATGTACTGCATCAGAAAGGCGCTAAATACGGCGCGGCAGCCATCTGTAATGGTGGCGGTGGTGCAAGTTCAGTTGTTATTGAATTGATGCCGTGATTCTCCCATAAATAAGCGTTTGTAATACTTTTTAATGTTGAGCCGTTTGTATACTGCATATGCAGGCAACAAACGGCTCCATTATTTATTTTGCCAGAGCCAATTTGAAAACGTACATTGTTATCGTTTTAATGAAAAATATGTGGTTATCCATACGTAATTTTTTTTTACAGCCCAGGGTGATGTTTGGCGTATATGTTCTGATTGCACTAGTCGCAAGTTTGCAGGCAATATTGTTACCACCTCATATTTTTTCAGGCAGGGCATATACGGAATATAATAATTATGTCATTTTTAAGAATTCATTCTTTCATCTGATTTCCGGAAAAAACCTGTATATCCTTTACCCGGATGAGCAATGGGACCTGTATAAATACAGTCCTGCATTTGCATTATTGATGGGATTGCTTGCTTACATGCCCGATTTTTCCGGGGTCACTATCTGGATGCTTTGCAATGCAATGGTTTTATTCTTTGCAATCCGAATGCTTCCATTCAGAGAGCGGACACAAAGTCTCCTGTTATGGTTGGTATTACTGGAATTGCTTACATCCCTTCAGAATTCGCAAAGCAATGGTATAATGGCTGGCCTGTTCATTGCCGCCTATGCCTGCCTGCAACGTGGTAAAATTCACTGGGCTACACTTTGGCTGGTGATAGCTACATTTATTAAAGTATATGGAGCAATAGGATTTTGCCTGTTTCTTTTTTATCCGGATAAAATAAAATTTATTGGTTATTCCATTCTCTGGACGATTCTGTTAGCTATTATGCCATTAATAGTTACCCCTTATAATATGCTGGTATGGCAATATCACAACTGGGCTACTATGATGACTGAGGACCAGTCTGCATCCTATGGCTTATCTGTAATGGGTTGGCTGCATAGCTGGTTTGGTATCACTACCGGAAAGACTATGGTTAGCCTTATTGGCATCCTGCTTTTCTTTATCCCATTTATTAGGCTGAAGCTTTACCGGAATGAAGTTTATAAATTAATGATGCTCGCCTCTATGCTAATTTGGGTTATCATTTTCAATCATAAAGCGGAGTCACCAACATTTATTATAGCATTAGCAGGTGTGGGAATATGGTATTTTTCCAGGCCCCGGCAACTATGGCGAAATGTGCTGCTGGCTGTGATCTTTATCTTTACCTGCATGTCACCTACAGACCTTTTTCCACCATTTATCAGGCAAGATTTTTTTCAGCCATATGTCATCAAAGCTATTCCATGTATATTATTATGGTGTGTAATTTTCATGGAATTAATGATTATGAAAAGAGAGGAACAACTACCTCAAAACAATTTCTCAGCTTAGTTGTCATAGTAAGCATGCCTTTGTATATTTAGCAGATTTTATTCATGAACTGGCAATCAATATCAGCATTTATTTATAAACCACGTACTTTATTGGTGGTATATATCATTTCTGCCGTTTTTGCAGCAGTGCAGCTTTATTCGCTGGGAACACATACATGGACATTCCCTAAAGACCCCTACCCTAATGATATTATGAACCACCTGGAAAAGATGAATCAGTTCCTTGGCAGGCAACTTACCGAATATAACAACTATCTTATTTTCAAGCATTCTTTTTTTCATCTGTTAGAAGGTAGTAACCTCTATGGCCTCTACCCATCCCTGCACTGGGACTATTTTAAATACAGCCCCACCTTTGCATTGCTGATGGGGCCAATAGCTTGCCTGCCTGATATTATTGGCCTTTCCATATGGAATATTCTCAATGCTGTCTCAGTTTACTTTGCCATACGCATGTTGCCCTTTAGTATAAAAACACAGTGTTTGCTCATGTGGTTTATAAGCTTTGAATTACTTACCTGCCTGCAGAATACCCAAAGCAATGGCCTTATGTGTGGCCTGATAATAGCCGCCTTTGGCAGTATGCAACATGGTAAGCTGATTTGGGCTGCATTATGGCTTGTGCTTGCCACTTATATCAAAGTATATGGAGCAATCGGTTTTTGCCTGTTTTTATTTTATCCCGGCAAGCTGAAATTCATTTTTTACGCCATATTGTGGACTATTATTCTTGGAACACTGCCATTATTAGTAACGCCCTTCCATACTCTGGTTTGGCAATACCACAACTGGGCAGACCTGATGATTGCCGATGCTACAGCCGCCATAGGGCTATCTGTAGCTGGAATATTGCACAGCTGGTTCGGCATCAATCATGGCATGGCAGCGGTGACAATAACAGGAATGATATTATTCCTGCTGCCTCTTGCCCGGTTTAGATTGTATGGCAATGAAATGTTCAGGCTACTCATTCTGGCATCCATGCTTATTTGGGTGATTATCTTTAACCATAAAGCAGAATCATCTACTTATATTATAGCTGTGACGGGAGTAGGAATTTGGTATTTCGCAATGCCTGCAGCTAAATGGCGAACAGTGCTCTTAGTGTTGGTATTTATCTTTACAAGCCTTGGAACAACTGATGTTTTTCCTCCTTATGTAAAACAGCATTTTATTTACCCGTTTAAGATAAAAGCATTTCCATGTATTTTAGTTTGGTGTGTGGTATTAGTGGAATTAATGAGGTTAAAAGCAGGTTTTCCCAAAACTGAAAACACTTTGCCTGTAGCTAAAAGTTCCTGATTAACAAGGCTTAACTTACTATTTGTAAATAGTATTTTAAACAGGTGCATTGTAAATAAATCCTTATGAATTAAGAAAAAGAAAAAAAAATACCGATATTAGCTGAAATTTTCAAAATAATAGTACTTTTCGAACTTAGTTATTTATGAAACATAAGATACTCAGATTAGTTGCATTACTTGTTTTATTGGCATTCGTAACCAGTTGCGGTGAAGGCCGTTGGAGACGATATCACTATCGTGAGCACTATGTACATAAGCATCGTTATCGCCCATGGCATCAACATCATCATAGAGATTGGTAGTACTTTGCCTCCTTTTTCCATTTATACTATAAACCGGATAAATCAGTGCATTTATTTATTGTCCCGATAGCAATCAGGATTGTGATCTTTGACTTTTTTATAATTTGCTAACAATCAAATAATTATATTTTGTGTAAACATCCCACTTCTTTTCAGGAAAGGGATGAGTTGGTTAAGAGCCTTGCAAATCTTCTTACTATATCTGGGGATAAATTGTGAATGACGTTGCATTACCCATATTTGACACCCCCCGAACCTTCGGGGTTGTCAAATCTACCATGCTTGTTAATAAATCGACATTGTAAGAGATATTTATTGCTATGTTTTACTCACTGAGAAGTATAGCATGTTGGAAGCGTATTTTTTACTTTAAAAAATAAAAAAAATAATGAACAGACTAATTGTGCTTAAAAATCTTATGAAACAAAAAAATCTAAATAATTATTTAGAAATTGGAGTTCAGAGAGGATTTATTTTTTTTAGAATTAAAAGCACTTTTAAAATAGCAGTTGATCCGGGTTTCGAGTTTGGCAAGATGAAAACCTGGAATAAGGTATTTAATTTCCCTTACAATTTATTTAATAAATATTTCGAAACTACAAGCGATGATTTTTTCCTTAAAAATGCAAAACAGGTATTTGAAAAGACCAAACCAGATTTAATATTCATTGACGGAATGCATGAATACCAATATGCATTAAGGGATATTGAGAATTCACTGCGCTACATGACTGACAATGGTGTAATAGTAGTGCATGATTGTAACCCAAAAACTAAAGAAGCCGGGAGCTCTTTTAAAGAATTCAGCGAAAACAATTATGAAGGTTTATGGAATGGCGATGTTTGGAAAGCCATACTGCACCTGCGCTCCACCAGGCAGGATGTTAACGTATTTGTTTTAGACTGCGATCATGGATTAGGGATAATTACTAAAGGTACTCCAGAAAGTAAATTAGGCTTTTCCCCTGAAGAAATTGATAAATTCAATTATGACAATTTTGCCCAAAACAGGGAAATGTGGCTTAACCTGAAAAAGCCTGATTATTTTTATGACTACTTTAAAATAAAGGATAGAAACAAACGTTTATCCCGCAGAATATTAAAAGCCATCCTTGTAAAATTTCATATTCTTCCGGGTAGAAAATCGTCAAATTAGCTGGTTTTGAGCTAGCCAATATCCGTATTTTTTAAACACTACCTGCAATACAGGAAACTACAGGTTGTCACTTTCCTTAATCACACTCAATACTTTAGATAATGGATTTTATGTGACTGAAAATCAATCATCTATAATAATTAAAATTTAAGGCAGTTTGAAACCAGGATAATATTGTTTCGCTATCGCCTCATATTTCAGTGCCTCGGGCATATTCCCCAAACCCTTATAGGACATAGCTATGTAGGGTATCTCATTTACAGCCTTTGGATTAAGGGAAAGTAGTTTGCCCATAGTTTCAATGGCTGACTGGTATTGTTTCATCTGGAAATAACAATGTCCTAAATTAGAATAGGCATTCACATAATTAGGATTGATTGCAATAGCCTTTTTTAAAGCTTCAACAGACTGTGGATATTTTCCCAATTTCAGATAGATAGCACCAAGGGTATTTAAAGCATCCACGTTATTCGGGTCTGATTCCAATACCTTTTTAATATTCGGCTCTGCGAGGTCATTTTTATTCATGAAATAGTATGCGATGCCCAATTGCATATTCGCGGATATATAACCCGGCTCAATTGCAAGAGTTTTATTGAGATAAGAAACTGCTGAATCAAGCTGCTGCGCCTGGATATAAGCACAGCCTAAATTAAAGAACGCAGCAGTAAACCCCGCATTAATGGTTATAGCCAGTTTATAGGCTTCAATAGCTTCTTTATATTTCCCGGTACGCAAATAGGCTGTTCCCAGGTTATTGGCGGCAATAGACTGGTAAGGGCTTTGAGAAATAGCTGTTTTAAAATGGGATATGGAAGAATCATAGTTCAATGCCATCAGGTATGCCTTTCCTAATTCCGTGTGTACGTCCGTGTACTTTGGAAATATTTCTATTGCTCTTTTTAATAAGCCAATACTCTCATTCAGAATTTGCCTTTTCTTCGCAGTATCCGGTTCATCGGCATACAAATTTTCAGCCATTTCATCTCCGAGGTAAAAATAAAGCCTGCTGTCATTTGGTGCCTTAGGAAGGTCATTTTTATATAAAGTATAATTGCTTTTCCAATCAGCATTACGGGCGATAGTAAGCCCTGAAAATAGTATGCATACCGGTATAAGTATTGCCAGAGCACGCTTATTTTGTAAGAATACAGGAACAGTGATCCTAGACTTGATTACCCATTTCTCTATAGCCAGCGCCACAACCAGACAAAAACCAACGGACGCAAAAAACAAAAAGCGTTCACCCATCTGCGAACCCATCAGGAAAGCAAGGTTCATAAACAGAGACAGTGTTGCCAGGAAAAACAACATACCGAAAGCCCAGGGGTCCTTTTTGAATTTTATGAGCCTGTATAGCCCCACCACGCCTATAGCCGCATATATAGCTGTTGTAAGTAACACCAATATATTGCCGAAACCAACAAAAGGAATTGTATCATAGGCATAGTCGCAAATAAGCGGATAGGGTACAAACAACAGCTTGATATAATAACCCAATACCAATACTGCGGTTGCAATCCGCGACATAAAAGAAGGGGAATTGGCAAGGGAGTTGTCTATAAATTCAATAGCGCTGGTACTGGTATCATAAGCGCCAAGCACTTTTGCCCTGATAATAAGATAAGCTGCCGTGGAAACTATTGTGCCTCCCATTATATAAATACTGCGCTTCTTATCTTCATTTCTATACAGGAAAAAGACAACCGGTACAACAAACAAGAATGTGATAACGGTTTCCTTGGAAATAAACGCCAGAAACAACATAATTACTCCAGAAAGCAACTGCCAGATTTTACCCTTCTGCATATATTCAGCAAACAAATTCAGGCAAAAGAAGCCAAAGAAGAAACACATTATTTCATCACGGCTCTTGATGTTGGCGACCACCTCTGTGTGTATAGGGTGCACCGCGAATAATAATGCTGCGATAAATGCTACCACCGTCTTTTTCCTTTCAAACAGCTTATCTAAAAATAGAAAAAGCAATACCACGCAACCCGCAAAAAACAGAATATTGAAGAAGTGGCCTACCCAGGGTTTGGGTCCGAAAACCTGGTATTCTGCAGCAAACATGGATAATGTAAGTGGTCTGTAGTTATCATTTTTAAAATAACCAACGCCCTTCATACGGGGAGTTACCAGTAATTCCGGTATCCCTTTAAAACCCTGTGTTACGATGGAGTTTTTTATCGTTACAACAGCATCATCCAGCACATATCCGTTCCATAATGTGTTGAAATATACTATAAATGAAAGCGCTGCAAGCACAAGGCATAACTTTGTGTTTATTGAAAATTTGCTTGTTGTTGCTGACTTACTTTTATTTTCCTGTTTATCAGCTACTACAGGTTTGGGTGAACCTTTTACCGGTGGTTTATTGTTAATCTTCTTAGCCATTTCAGCTTGTTTATCTATTTACTTCCAAAATAACTACTTTTTCTTTTTTCAAAAAACATATTAGTATTTCACACTTAATTTTTGAAAGAAAAACGGCATAATTAAATGGTATAAATTTACAGCAATTCAGCATCAAATTATTGGCCTTGACAGTCCAGTGATACAAAGGATTTGAGAAAATATTTTTCCGGCAATTTTTGTTTTAAGTTTTCTTTTGTGATATTTCTAAATTGGAGGCTACTATATTACATAATAATTATTACACTATGTAATATACTAATTGTATATTACATAGTATAGAAACGAAGGCAATTCATAATTTGTAAAATTATGGTACAGCTTGCGGAGAAGCGGATTATGCAGCTTTTCAAATTTTGGATTATAGGTATATACGCATAGGTCGCACAATTGACTTTATAGACATGGATCTTATTTTTAGCAAAATGCTGTTTTAGAGACTTATCTGAAGTCATTTACTCAAAAATGAAAACAAAATTTTACTTCAAATTCAGGTACTAAAAACGAGCGAAGCTATTTTAGTATTTATATTATACTTGCAACTTCATAAAATTGTGCATTATTTAATATGCAGGACTTTGCGGCCTTGATTTTATAATTTACTTATTATCAATTCATTATCCTTGGCGGCTTTGCGCCTTTGCGAGAAACCTCTTTGCACATTTTTATCCGGTGTGAAGTATAA
>CAISOH010000378.1 GCA_903887005.1 uncultured Bacteroidota bacterium
CGATAAATATATCATATATAAAACACAATTATATGTTAATAAAACATCACGCGTCGCCTACGCAAAAACTCATTTTAGCGTCTAAATTTTCTTAAGTCAATGACATTGCCCTTTAGGGGGCAGGGGTTTAGGGGCTCAGGGGTTTCACCAATTGATTTTCCAGTTCCAGCACTATAGTTTCACTGACCTTTAAATTATATGCAGCAGTATAAAGTCTTTCGAGTGCAGTAACATAATCGTTTTCAGCCTGCCGGGCTTCCAGTGTTGTTCCAACGCCAACTCTGAAACGTACAAGCTGCACATCAAGGTTTTCTTTGGCAAACAGAATATTCTCATGCTCCAGGTTATAGGCGGCTACAGCCACTTCATAGTTTTTCCAAGCCGTGCGGTATTGCCTTCCCAATATAGTGTTTTGTTTTTCATAAATAAGGTCGTCGCGCATCGCCTGTAATGATGCGACTTTCGATTGCCTGCGAAGATTGCCTCCTTCAAATACAGGTACACTGAGGGTAAGGCTACCGTTAGGGCCATAGCTTCGGGTGAATAAGGAAAACCCGGTGGCATTCGATGTTTGATTATAACCGTAGCCGCCGTTAAATGATAAGTTAGGGAGAAAATAAGTGTTGGCGATTTGAGCGTTCAAATGGGAAACTTCCGCATTATGGCGGAAAAGGCTTAACGTAAGATTATCATCCCGTAACCGGTCTTTATCCCTGGGTTGTTGTGTATTGAGGTCGAGACTGTCATCAACAATGTATGAGTTGTCTTCATTTTCTCCCATCAGAATACTTAGAGAATCAGCCGCCTGCATAAGATTAGCCACAAAGGTCAATGAATCTGATTGGCGGGCATTGTAGTCCACCCTTGCCTGTAAGTAATCTATTTTAGCTCCGGCTCCTGTCTGGTATTTGAGGTCCGAAATTTCCATGCGTGTTTTCGCCAGAGACAGAGCAGTGCCTGCCGCAATAAGTTGTTTGTTATGCCATACTACCTCTGCATACATCTGTATAGCGCGTGAAACCATGGTTTGCATCTGCGTTTTCAATTGCACCTGTGTCAACGTTTCCAGTTCATTCAGTTCCTTTTTCATCAGGAACATTTTGCCGCCGTCATAAATCGTCCAGTTGACTGTAGCAATTGGATTGTAGTTCACCATTTTGGCATTGGGATTATTTTGCACGGCTCCGCTGGCTAGTTCGCTATGCACATTACTTCTGCTTTCGGTAATGCCGGCGTTCAATAAGACGTAAGGAGAAAAACCGGCATTACCAAAGGTGTTATTTCTTACAGCCTGATGGGCCGCGAGGTCAGCAATGCCAATATCAAAATTGTGTTTCAAAGTTTTTGCAATCGCCTCCTGCAATGTAAGCCGTTGCTGCGCCTGTGCTGCGCCGCAAAACAAAAACAGGATCATAAAAAAGTACTTTATCATTAGTCAGTCTGTTGTATTGCTTTTCATATAGTATGCGTACACACTTTTTATTTTTTATTTTTTATTTTTACTTTTTACTTTTTCTACTCGTCCAGCTTTTTAATAGCCGATGCACTCACATCCTTTCTTCTGGAAAGGAGTGAATAAATAACCGGCACTATGAACAGAGACAAAATCAAAGAAAACATAACACCGCCAACAATCACAATACCCAGCGGTTTCCGGCTTGTGGACGCTGCTCCCAATGATAACGCAATAGGCAGCGCGCCAAATACCATTGCAAGGCTGGTCATCAGTATCGGGCGCAGGCGGAGCGTTGCTGCTTCAATTGCTGCATCCATTTTTCCGGCGCCTTTTTCACGTATATTATTGGCGTATTCAACTATAAGGATACCATTTTTTGTCACCAGCCCTATCAGCATGATCATACCTATCTCTGAAAAGATATTGAGTGTTTGTCCATAGATCCACAGTGAAAGAAGCGCACCGGCAAGTGCAAGGGGAACTGTAAGCATGATGATGAGCGGGTCCATAAAACTTTCAAATTGTGCAGCAAGGATCAGGTAGATAAGCCCCAATGCCAGCAGGAATGCAAACGAGGTATTTGATGAGCTTTCTACATAGTCGAGCGAAGAGCCGGCAAGAGATGAGTTGAAACTCTCGTCAATTATTTTTTCATTTTTCAGTTTAGTATAAATACCCTGCATGGCTGCAATTCCATCGCCAATGGTTTTGCCGGCAGCGAGGTTAGCTGATACTGTTGCTGATTTATAACGGTTGAAGTGAAATATCTGTGATGGGCTGGTGGTCTCCTTTATCTGCACAATATTATCTATAGAGACCAGGCGGCCGTTTTTAGCCCGTACATAATATTGGGTAAGGTCCACAGGCGCGTCCCTGTTGGCACGGAATACCTGGCCTATTACCTGGTATTGTTTCCCGCTTATAGTAAAAAAGCCCAGGCGGCCATTGCTGAGTGCGAATTGTAAAGTTTGTGAAACATCGTTTATGGAAATACCCATATCTGATGCTTTTGCGCGGTCCATAGTTATAGACAATTCAGGCTTATTGAACTTCAGGTCCACATCCACACCCTGGAATGTTTTGTCTGCATTTGCTTCGTCAAGGAAGCGCGGCAATACTTTCCCAAGCTTGCTGAAATCTATATTCTGCAGTACAAAGACAACAGGAAAAGCGCTCCCTCCGCGCTGAACTGCGATAGTCTGCTCCTGTATGGGAAATGCTTTTCCGAAATTAAGCTTTTTAAATTCTTTACCAATTGTCTGTACGATCTCTGCCTGGCTGCGTTTCCGGTCTGCCGGGTCTGACAGCCGGATATTTGCAATACCCGCGTTTACAGCGCCGTTTGCCGATCCGGGTGAGGTAATCGTGAGTACAATTTGTTTTTCGGGCACACTGTCTATGATAAGGTTTGCCAGCTTGTCCATATAATTGTCCATCGCGTCATAAGAGGTTCCTTCCGGCGCGGTAACCTGTAAACGGAAACGGCTGCGGTCTTCCATCGGAGCCAGTTCGCTTTGCATATTTTTACCAATAAGAAAGATAAGTATAAAGGAAACGGCCACCCCGCTCAGCGCTATCCACCTGTGCTTCATGATCCATATCAGCCCGTTTCTGTACCCCCGTTCCATACCCAGAAAGAACGGCTCAGTCATGGTGTAAAATCTGGAAGCTTTGTGAATGTCTTTTGTCATCAGCACATTCAGTACAGGGGTTAACGTAAGCGACACGAATGCGGATATGAGCACAGCCCCGGCCACCACAATGCCAAATTCACGGAACAGCCTGCCGGTGAAACCCTGGAGAAAAATTATGGGAAGAAAAACGACTGCAAGGGTAATGGAAGTAGAGATAACCGCGAAGTATATTTCCTCGCTGCCCTCCTTTGCCGCCCTGTGCTTATTCATGCCCTTTTCTATCTTTTTAAAGATATTTTCAGTCACTACTATACCATCGTCCACCACAAGGCCGGTAGCCAGTACTATTGCCAGCAGACTCAGGATATTAATGGTAAAGCCCATGACGTACATGATAAAGAATGCGCCGATAAGGCTCACAGGTATATCTATCAGCGGACGGAATGCGATCAGCCAGTCGCGGAAGAATAGGTAAATGATGATGATGACGAGCGAAAAGGCGATGAGCAGTGTTTCTTCAACTTCTGAAATGGATTTTTTGATAAATGCGGTTGTATCCACTGCAATATCAACTTTAAAATCCTTTGGAATATCTTTTTTTAACTGATTATAACGTTTGTAGAACTCGTCTGCGATGGCTACATAGTTAGATCCGGGTTGGGGAATAATGGCTAGCGCCACCATCGGAATACCGCTTTCTTTCAGTTGTGATTCTTCATTGGCAGGGCCTAAAACAGCTTCTCCTATATCCTTCAGATGTATATCCGTACTGTCTATATTCCTGATGATCAGATTATTGAAATCCCGTTCGGTATTTAGCCGTCCAAGCGTGCGTACGGATAACTCCGTATGGGAACCCGCCACCTTCCCGGCAGGTAATTCCACATTTTGCCGGTTTAGCGCGTCCTGTACGTCCTGGAAGGTTATGCCATAGCCAGCCATTTTCAGCGGGTCAAGCCACAGGCGCATGGAATATAATTTTTCGCCCCACACCTGTATGCTGCTCACTCCGGGTATGGTCTGCAGCCGTTCCACCAGCACATTCTCCGCATAGTCCGTCAGTTCCATGGGGTTCTTGGTCATGCTCTGCACCGTCATGGAGATGATGGGCACGGCGCTGGCGTCGGCTTTTGTTACCACAGGAGGAGCGTCAATATTTTGCGGCAGGCTTTTTATGGATTGTGATACCTTATCCCTTACATCATTCGCGGCAGCTTCCAGGTCAACGCCGAGGTTAAACTCTACACTGATGCTGCTGGCTCCCTGTGCGCTGGTTGACGATACATTTTTTATACCTGAAATACCATTGATGGATTTCTCCAGCGGCTCCGTGATCTGCGATTCAATTACATCCGGGTTGGCGCCTGCATAGCTGGTCTTTACATTTATGATGGGCGGATCAATGGAAGGATAATCCCGTATGCCGAGATATTTGAAGCCAATACCGCCAAACACTATAATAATAATGTTCATTACGATAGCTAATACCGGGCGGCGTAAGGAAAGGGATGGAAGGCTCATTAATGTTTAATAATTCGTCAAATATACTTCGTTAGCAAGAACAATCATACCCCGCTAAATGTACCCGGTGAATTTAACATACCAATGACTCGGCAGGATCCGCGAATTGTAAACTCAGAATTCCCCTGATAAGGTTATTAATTGTTCATCGGTTCTCAGATATGTTTTGTTATTAATATGTGTACTTAGTTCCTGATACTATAAAAATGATACAACAAATACAGTAAGATTAAGTATAATTAAAGCTAATCAGGACTTAGCTGGCAAATGTTAGTCAGCGATTGCTGTTTTGTTTATACTTGCAGCGGGGTGAAATAGTGCAAAAAATATCACGCAAAGCTCGCAAAGTACGCAAAGGGTAATTATTTTAAAATGAGCATATTATATAAAAAAACAAGGACGCAAAGCCTAAATAATAAATGCACTAATTTATTCCGTTTAAAATATAGTATAACCATTTTATTGCTACACCAGATTAGATTGTAATATACACACTATTAGATATTTTTAGAAAATACTAATATAATTACTGTCTCTATTATGTGCCTTATAGCATATTCTGGCTATGGCTAATGACATTATACAGTCATCAGTCATATTGCTGGTGTAACTCTAATACTTCTAATTGTTTGGTGTATGTTCAAATAACAGTAATTTTTTTTCTCTTGTTCTTGCAATTCATAGGGATATATTATTGATTGGTGTTAAACCAATAATTATTTTTTTTATTTTAAGTTTTGTTCTTAACTTTATTTCAGTGAAAAAAGCCTTTCATAACATTATGTATAGCTTAATGGCGACAGCAATCTGGTCGTTTGGCTCTTGGCTTGGTTTTTTCGGTAATTATTATTTGAAACTAACTTCCAAAAGGAAAAGCTGAATTTTCATGCTCCAAATCATTGATTAACAATATATAGGGATGTAGAAGTTATCCCAGTTCCAAATTACTGATTCCAAATTTCATAAAAAGCGGATAATATTTTCTACTTTCGACCTCCTGTTTACAGACTACGATGAATGATAGTAAAAAATACGCTATAATAGTGGCCGGAGGTAAGGGTACCCGTATGGGTGCGCCTATACCCAAGCAATTTCTTCCTTTTATGGGCAGGCCGCTTTTGTGTTATGCCTTTGAGGCGTTTGCGAAAGCTATGCCGGGAATCAAGCTGATTCTTGTATTACCTGCCGATCAATTAAAAAGCGCGGAAATTGTGCTCAAATCTTATGTAAACGGTATTGATGCAACTGTGGTAGAAGGTGGTGAAACTCGCTATCACAGCGTACAAAACGGTTTGAAGGAAATAAATAATGATGGCGTGGTATTTGTTCATGATGGCGCAAGGCCGCTTATTACAGATGACCTCATACATCGCTGTTATAAACAGGCCATAGAAAAGGGCAGCGCTATTCCGGTTGTTCCGGTTACAGATAGTGTAAGGATGGTGGTTGACGGAGTTACAAGTCCATTAAACCGCGATCAATTACGCATTGTCCAGACACCGCAAACATTCAGGACAGAACTCATTTTACCGGCCTTTCAGCAACCCTGGAATCCGTCTTTTACTGATGAGGCAACCGTAGTAGAAGCTAATGGCACAGAAGTTTTCCTGATTGACGGATTGCGGGATAATATTAAGATCACCGTTCCCGAAGATATGATTATTGCAGAAGTGTTGCTTAAAGCCAGGGCAAAGTGAAACAATGGAGCACACTATCACTTTATTTTTTGATCGTGATTTCGATTTTGTTCTCCTCCGATAGCAATGCGCAGAAGTATGATACCGCCAGCATTTTTAATTTACCTGTCCGTTTAGATTCAATCACTATCAGCGCTGGTTTCGATGTTTACACTTTTATACGCAGGGTCCGGAATGATACTACATTTTATAAAGCTTTCAGGAGTATGCGCTTTGTGCCATACAATGCTGTAAATGATATTAAGGCTTTTGATAAAGAAGGTGCACTTACAGCCTCGTTGCATAGTAATACCAAGCAAAATATAAACAAAGGTTGCCGCACCACAGAAGTACTGGATCAAAAAACTACAGGTGATTTTTTCAAACGGAACGGAGATTATAATTATTATACTGCAGAACTTTATGATTACTTGTTTTTCGCAAAAGAACCGGTCTGTAATGAAAGTGAAATAGTGGCAGGCTATATGAATGTGCAGGGCGATGGACAAAAGGCAAAAAGCGAGTACCAGCTAAAGCAACTCATTTTTAATCCGGGGGCTAAGGTAAGCGGAGTGCCTTTTATGGGCGACCGTGCTTCAATATTTGAACAAAGCGAAGCGGAGAAATATGATTTCAGGATAGTGCAGGAGCTATATAACGGACAGGAATGTTATGTATTCAGGATCACGCCTAAACCCGGCTATGAGCGCAAAGTATTATACAATGAACTGACCACGTGGTTCAGGAAGAGCGACTACAGCATTCTTGCCCGCAACTACTCCTTATCGTATCATACACTCGTTTATGATTTCGATGTAAGTATGAAGGTGCGAACCACACAGATTGGTGTCAAATTATACCCGACCTATATAGACTATAACGGCAACTGGCACATATTCACAAAGAAAAGAGAACGGGTGAAATTTTCAATAGCAATTACCTATTGATTATTGCCTATAAATATCTTTTCGATTTCCAACATGCCTGATGTCAACAACACAAATGATATCGTCTATTGAATACGAGATCCGGTAATCTCCAATACGAATGCGCCAAATATCTTCTTTATAACCTTTTAATTTTTTGCATCCTGCTGGTCGTGGATTTTCAGATAACGACAGCATTTTTGAATAAAGAACAGGGATAATTTCTTTTGATAAACTTTTTAATTCTCTGGAAGCCACTTTGCTAATTACAACATTGTATTTTTTCATAAAAGGCCTTCAGCTTTTAATTGTTTCCCCAGCTCTTCCAATGAGATTTTTTCATCGTTTTTGCGTGCTTCAGCAATTATTACGTCCATCAGGTCTTCTAACTCATTATCATTTATTTGCGCCACTTCTTCCAGGTCTAACTGAACGTAACGCTTATGATGTGTTTCATCTGTTAAAAAACTTACTCCTTTCATTTGAAATGTTTTACTTACCAAATTTACAACTTTATTGAATGTAGTTAATCAAACATGCTCAATTATTGGATATCGCTGCAGCTATTAAGCACCAAACTGCCTCAGGTGATGGTCAAGGTGTTTGTAGTTCAAAGTGTTCCATTCGTGGGCTGTCATGCGGCCAAAAAAAGGGTGGGGGTTTGCCGCCATCGCTTCGGGATTACCTGCCGATAAACGTTTGATAAGCGTGATGAGCCTTTGCTTTTCGGCACTGAAATCTTTGCTGCCTGTTATTACAAAACCCGGGTCAGTAGGCAAGCCCTGTTTGAATGGCTTGTCACTTGTTACAGACTTTTTTGCCATCTTGCCGAAGATCTTACCCATAAAACCCTGCTTGCTGATCCTGTCTCCCAGGTTTACTTCCAGTGCGTTTGAGCAGTGCGCCAGCATTTGCGCTACATCCATTTTACCCCATTGGCGCTGTGTGGAAGGCGTCAGTTTATCCAGTCGCTGAATAAGTTCCTGCACTGTGGCAGCATCATGAATATTTTTCATAAAATTTTTGTTTTTGATGGTCAAATATAGCGTAATAAACGGGGCCTTAAAAGTGTTGATAAATAATTGTCGAAAAGTTAAAACCTGTTTAAAGCCCGCTATTTTTTGCAATAATATCTTTAACTTTACACCACAACTTAATTTACTGATATGGATAATTACAATAAAGAGTTCTCGAACTATACCGTTTTAGACAGCCAGCCTGCTACAGGTACGGGCGCGGTAGCTAAAAATTTTATGGCCAATGTCTTTTTATGGATGTTTGTGGCCCTGGGGGTTTCTACATTATTTGCTGTTCTTTATTCTTCTAACCAAACCTTGTTCCAGGAACTATATACCCAAACTGAACGTGGCGGTTTGCGCCCGAGTATGCTGGGCTGGGTAGTTACCTTCGCTCCATTTGCGTTTATCTTGATCATGCAATACGGGTTTGCCCGGTTGTCCGCTTCCACACTAACGCTGTTGTTTTTGTGTTTTGCAGCGGTATTAGGTATCAGCCTTAGCTATATTCTCATTATTTATACCGCAGGGTCAGTAGTGGGCTGTTTCGGGTCGGCATCGGCAATGTTTGGTATCATGGCCTTTATGGGATATACAACAGATAAAGACCTGACTTCCTTTGGTAGAATACTATCCATGGGCCTTATAGGAATTGTAATTGCAATGGTAATAAACATGTTCTTACGCAGCTCCATGATGGGGTATCTTATCAGTATCATCGGCGTGGCTGTATTTACAGGGCTTACCGCTTATGACGTTCAGAAACTGAAGCGTATCGGCGCGGGCCTGGAGTACGAAGGCATATCTGCAAACGATACTAAAAAACTTGCGATAACCGGCGCGTTAAGCCTTTATCTTGATTTCATCAACTTGTTTTTAATGTTATTGAATCTTTTTGGAAACAGAAAGAATTAAATTTTTGTTGGTCCCGATAGCTATCGGGATGTAATTAGGAATTGGGATTGTTTCCTGATTCCTTTTTTTTTGAATTGCGCAATTCTAGTTTGATTTTTTTATTTTGGTGATTGTTGCGCATGTTTATATTGAAAATCAATTAGTTAGTTAAATTAGGTGCTCAAATTCTTGCGCATTTACTGCGCACCATTGCGCTTTTTCTGCGCTCACATTTCAATTGCCTGAACTATGTTTTTTACCATTCGGTAAACTCATGGTGACAAATTTGGTTTCTGATATGGGCTCTGATATTATAATAAATTTATAATTGTACAGTTTTTAAGGAATTTTTTTTATTTACTTTTCTGGAGTTTTATTCTTTTGATTTTCAATTAGTTGTTGATATTATTTCCGGAAAGAACTGTACGTTATCTGGACGTTTTCTGTACGTTTGGCTTTTTGTCTGAATCGCGGATTAAACGGATTCAGGGAAAACACGGATTTTTTTTTCTCTCTGCATAAATTAAACACTCCTCCAACAGTACATGTCCAGTCACCCCAGCCAAATTAAACCTTATCACCCCGCCTTCGGCACCCCTCTTTGAAAAAAAGCGGGAAGTTTTCCGGGCTTTTGCTGGTGTTTTTTGCTTTTGGGAACAAAGTTCAGATAAGATTTTGGATTTGGCAAATTGAAGTTTTATGATAACGCACTTTTAGCGCTATGATATACAGCTATGTGTATATCATAGATCTTTTTATGGAGATAATTGGTTGAGGGATAATGTGGTATATGTTATAAAGTGCTTCAATTGGGTGCAAGTCCGAAAATGGGGATGTTTTTGGGGTTAGAATTTTTTGAATTAAAGAATTTTTATATGATTGATGACCTCAAAGGTTGTCGGAACCGGAATTTTTGGAATTAAAGAATTA
>CAISOH010000379.1 GCA_903887005.1 uncultured Bacteroidota bacterium
AATATATGCATCATTGGCACCATGATTTCCTGTCAGGTCAAAATCATCGGAATATGTCTGGCCAACAATATAACAACCTCCATTAGATGCAGGTATCAACGAGGCTACACTTTCATCCCCCGTTCCACCTATCACTTTGCTCCATACTTTATTACCATTACTATCTACTTTTACAACGGCTATATCTGCATTCATCCAGCTACCATAATGTATAGTAAAATCAGTATCAGTATAATTGCAGCCTCCTGCCATTATATATCCGCCATCATCTGCTTCCATCATACTACTTAATATGGCGCTGGCAGCCTGCCCTCCGTATGTTTTTCGCCATAAAATATTACCAAGGGCATCCTCTTTTAATATTTTAAATGCCCAACCGGAAGGTACCGCGCTTGTTATTCCTCCGATAATGAAACTGCCATCTTTTTGGGGAAACAGATACGGCCCGTCAGCTAAGCATTTGCTCCATTCCAAAACACTCGCATCAGAATTATATTTTAAATAGATAACCCTATTACCTCCAATATTGCAGAAAGAATCAATGTTCCCGGTATTGCTATCCGAATTAGAACTAACAGCAATAATAAATCCGCCATCATCTGTCTTTGTAACATGCGAATGCACTTGGTCAACACCATTTCCACCATACCCTTTTAAAGAAAGCAAAGATGGCTCCGGTACCTGTGTAAAAGCAGGGAGCGTAAAAAAAATGAGGAGGAGTGTGAGTAGTTTTTTCATTTTTGTAAGATTTCCTTACATAAAGGTACAGGGAATATATGGTAAAGAATTCAGGTAAAACTGAGAATAATTAATTTATACAGTTTTGGAAAGAGACCATTATTAATAAATAACATGGTCAATTTCAGAGTTTTTTACATTTTCTTTTTTGTCCGTATTTTTTCTTTATGTAAATGTACCTGTAATCCACCATGCAAAAAATACTCAAAAACAAGTATTTTTTATTCCAGCTATTTTGCGTATAAGCACCCCAGTTGTTCAGTTCAGTACCCCAGGCAATCATCATAACCATTTCATAACATAATACGTAGAGACGAATTGCATCCGTCTCCACACAACACCATCAAATCACACCTGTTGTTCCGGATGTTCCCGCAGGGGCATCCGGTACGGCAAATGAAACCCCGTCTCCGACGGTATTCTATGCCCTGTAGCTGATTTTCATTCCCATTCTTTGATTTTTAAAACGTATTACATTTCCTATTCGCTCAATGGTTGATCTGTTGCCCCAAGGTGTCCCACACCTTTTTCCCGGTGTGAGACCGCTGTGTACCTAAGCCCCTCACTCCTTAATAATTTTCCTCACACACCGTTCCCGCTTTCCGCCTTATATTACGTATACGATCCCGACATCGCCCACATTAAACAAAAATAAATTTTACAATTTATTTGGAATTGTCAATAATAATGTCTATTTTTGTTCTATAATTTGTATATTATGCCAATAAATTTTAATATTATAGAATTTCAGTGCGCAAGGAAAGCGCAACAGAGCGCAAAGAATGCGCAAGAATTTGAGCACAAAATTTCACTAACTAATTGATTTTCAATATAAAACTGCGCAATAATCACAAAATAAAAAAAATCAAACTAGAATTGCGCAAATCGTAAAAGCC
>CAISOH010000380.1 GCA_903887005.1 uncultured Bacteroidota bacterium
GAAATTCTTTCAGGGAAGTAAGCCGCTCAGGATTAATGTCTCGTATAGACTCCATTACGGAATGCAAATATATAATCATTCATCCATTAATGCAAGTCCAATGGAATTATTACCCGTCATTCGTGAGCGGTTACAAAAAATTTAACTAACTAATTGATTTTCAATACAAAAATGCGCAACAATCACAAAAATAAAAAAATCAAACTAGAATTGCGCAATTCAAAAATGTTAATCAGGAAACAATCCCAATTCCAATTTGCACATTTTTCACATTAAATTTCCACCCATGCCTCACTATCCTTTAGCAACTGAATCAGCTCACTCACCGCAATATCGCTGGGCACATTGCGTTTCATCACCTCCTTGCCTTTGTAGAGGGTGATCTTTCCGGGGCCGCTGCCTACGTAGCCAAAGTCGGCATCAGCCATTTCTCCGGGGCCATTTACTATGCAGCCCATGATGGCAATTTTTACCCCTTTCAGGTGATAGGTAGCCGCTCTTATTTTTGCCGTGGTTTCCTGTAGGTCAAAGAGTGTTCGTCCGCAACTGGGGCAACTAATATACTCTGTTTTGCTGATTCGCGTACGAGTGGCCTGCAGAATGTAGAAGGCAGTATTATTGAGGAATTGTTCGTTGCTTTTTACTTCATGGTAAGTGCGGCCATTAACCTTTGTATTTTGCGGTCCTGAGCCAGTATTCTGCAGCCATATTCCATCACCAAAACCATCGAGAAACAGACCACCGGCTTCTGTGGCGAAGTGTATCAGTTGTTCATCAACCGTATTGTCGCTGCTTTCTATTTTAAGAATTACAGGGCACTTGATATCTTGTACCATCAGTTCCATAAGGAACCAGCGGATAGACGCCATTGCGTGGCCATTTGAGCTATAGACAACTAATATCGCCCCTGTATGGCGCCTGATGTCATCAAACAGCCCGTCTTTGATGTCATTTGCATCCACTTCCACAAAATGAAGTTCATCTGAAAGCAGCTGGCTAATGAGGTATTCATCCTGCCGGAACAACGGATGGTATTTTGTCTTGTCTGCGGCGCTCTGCCATGTAGCATAGTCGCATATTACCTGCAGCGTTCCCGGCAGCGCGAAGTCAAATACCTTATTGCCGGTATAAACATAATCAGCGGCAGCATCACTTATGCCCCATTTATCAATGGCTTCATTATAGGTATATCCGATATGCCTGATACTGTTTACGTCCGGGTTATTTTCTTTGGAATAGTCTGCCACTACAACCGGTACGGCATGGGCGCTTATATTATGAACAGCAAGTGTATCGCGGCGTTTATAAGAGAAGGGGTTGTAGAGCAGGGTTTGAAAATCAGGTTTTAAGAATTTTGAATTTTGAATTTTGAATTTTGAATTTTGGACAGAATAGCGTTTCACAATATCCTTGCAAACAGGTATTTCAAACTCCGGGTCTTCGGTAAGCGAAACACGGATGGTATCGCCAATGCCGTCTTCCAGCAATGTGCCGATGCCTATGGCGCTTTTTATACGGCCATCCGCTCCATCTCCCGCTTCCGTAACACCGAGGTGCAACGGGTAGCACTCGCCGAATTCCTCATCCATCTTTTGAATGAGCAAACGGTATGCCTGCACCATCACCAGCGGGTTGCTGGATTTCATGCTGAGTACTATCTGGTGATAACTTTCATCGCGGGCAATGCGTAAAAATTCCATAGCGCTCTCCACCATTCCCATGGGCGTATCTCCATAGCGGCTCATAATACGGTCGCTGAGTGAACCATGATTGGTGCCGATGCGCATGGCGGTGCCATACTCCCTGCAAATACGAACCAACGGGGTAAACCGCTCCCTGATACGTATTACTTCGGAGGCGTAAGCTTCGTCGGTATAATCAATAAAATCAAACTTCTTTTTATCCACATAGTTGCCGGGGTTGACGCGTACTTTTTCCACTATTCGCGCCGCTATCTCGGCGGCATTGGGTGTAAAATGTATATCTGCAATAAGTGGTGTATCATATCCTTTGGCGCGCAATTCATTCTTTATGTTCAGCAGGTTTTCCGCTTCGTTTTTACTTGGTGCAGTAATGCGTATCAGTTCCGCCCCCGCTTCTATACACCGGATGCTTTGTGCCACTGTGGCTGCCGTATCCATAGTATCAGTCGTGGTCATCGTTTGTATGCGGATAGGGTTGCCATTACCTAATGCCAGGTTACCTATCTTCACTTCCCTTGTGCGAAGGCGTTTATATTCCGTAAGAGATTCGCAGTAAAGTATCATTGCGGTTAAAAGGTTAAAAAGTTAAAAGGGTAATTGGTTAATTAGTTGAAGAGTTAATCGCATTACCACATTATTGAATTGTCGAATTGTCAAATTGCCGCATTATCAAATTGTCGAATTGTCCCGTTATTTCTCCGGTTTTTCGGGTATTGGTTTCACCTCGTATTTATAGTTATATACTTTATCATCCTTACCAAATATCCTTACAATGTAAACCCCGGGGTCCATGTCTTCTATATTCACTTTACAAACATTCTTTTTGCATTTCATGTCCATTTCATATTCTTTTCCCTGCAGGTCTATCATCAGGCAACTGGTTATGCCGGGCAGGTATACTGTAAAATATTTCCCGTTTTTCGCAGTTATCAGCGCTATGGTTGTGTTTTCGGCAAGCATTTTATTTTCTATTGTTTCAGCAAAGCGGCCAACCCTGCTTATTACTCTTCCGGATGAGTCGTCCTGCCATACTATAAATACATGGCCGGACCCTACCGCTACATCTGTATTTGAAAGAACCCCTTTTACAATGGTATCATATTTAGATGGAAACTCCTTGGTAATATCATTTGCAAATGACATGCATATCTGTGTATTGCTTCCTACAGACTGTTCCCATGCAATAGCTGTCGCATTACCCGAATTGGCAATACGGGGGAAATTCTGGCTTACCAGCCCGGTAAAATTCCCGGTAACGGGAAATGAGACTGTTGATAAACCGGATAAGGAAGTCTTGCTCAGATAGATCAATGAGCTATCTCCCCCGCTCATATAAACTGAATAAATGGTATCGCTGATAATGATGCCATGAGGCGCATTGGGCTGGCATGCGCTTGATGACCAGTTGGTGTAGTCAACCTGTATGCCCTTTGTGAAAGAACCAGCGCCATTTGTAGAAATTCCGGCCCATATATTACGGATGCCCCTGAGGTTATCGCGGTATAAGGCAACTGTGGCATTAGCCGATTCAATTACTGTTGCGGGGCAACAGTCAGATATTTTTCCGCCGGAATAGTCTGTTACCAATGCGTAGTGGGAAAACGAGTCGCCCAAATCTGTTGATTTAGCCACAACATATTCGGGATTGATAAAGCCCTCGTCAAATTTCATGAATGCAACTAACGGATTTCCATAGGGGTCTATAGCTACGGTCGGGAAACGCGTCAGGTATATACCGGAATCTTCCACTTCCTGTTCTATAGAAAAGTTTTTACCGCCATCGTAAGAATGTTTGATGATGATATGACCTTTTTCTTCAGGGATTTGCTTATACACGAGGTACATGGTATCTCCGCGACTGGCAATTTCAGGACCTGCCCATGATTCTGTAAATACATGCACTCCATCCGTGTTTACCTGTACCGGTTCTGAAAATGATGTCCCATTCCATTTAGAAATATATGCAGTGCCGTTTATATCACCCCATAAAACCACCGGATTATCGCTCTTGTCTAACACTACGCGCGGATGCAGATTTCCATAAGTCTTGTCTGCCACTGATACAGGGTCATACCAGAAGATACTTTTTTGAGAAAAACCACGGAAACTAAGCAATAACAATAATGGGATAAATATTTTTATCATATTATATTTAATCAAAAAGTAAAGGTAAATAAAGTTTTTATATTGAGGGAATTAATAAAAAGTGAAAGAATTGTTGAGCAGGATTCCACAATTTCTTATTTTTCCAAATTCTGGAATTATAGCTCGCATTTTGGAAACAATTCTACAATGCCGAATTATTAAGACATTGAAAATCAATCATTTAATATTCTGGCACAACAATGGATATATGCTATGCAATGAATTAGCTATGCAAATAGAATATATAAAATAAATACAAATAAAATGAAAAATATTACAAAGCCAGTAATAATTATAATTGGAGTGATGGGATTAACCTTCGCCCCAATTATCCTGGCTTCAGCAACATCGGCCGCCTCCGCAACTATTATTTCACTAATCAGCATTGCTAAAACTGTAGATATGCATTTTGGCAACATAGCCATATCTGCTTCTGCAAGCGGTACTGTAGTATTGTCACCTACCGGTTTACGAACAACCGGCGGCTCGGGCGGGGTAACCCTTCCTTCAAATACGGGTCCTGTGGCCCCAGCTGAATTTACCATTACAGGGGAACCCGGGTTTACTTACTCCATCACATTACCAGTCAGCGCTACCCTTTCAGACGGTGGAAGCCATACTATGAATATAAGTTCTTTCACCAGTAACCCATCTGCAACAGGTACATTAAACTCAGCCGGTACCCAGACACTCCAGATAGGTGCTACTTTAAATATCAGTGCGGCGCAGCCTGCCGGATCCTATCGGAACTCAACGGCGGTCCCGGTAACAGTTAACTACAATTAGTCATTAGTAGATAGTCGTTAGTAGATAGTCAAAATCTCAAAAAGTGAATTGAAGGATTAAACAAATATTTATAATAAGTAGCTAAAGGGGGTATTCCAAAACTTGTTTTTGAGATATCCTTTTTAGTTTTTAGCAATGCTATTATCACAAGTGGAATAAAAAGAGAGTAACACGCAACGTAACACTTTTTTGTTACGTTACAGATTTATACCATTCTCATTATTTGGCACCAAAACGTTCGATACCTTCAGCATCGGTCTATGTTGCTGTTATATGCTATACACATATGATGCCATTTGCATCAGTACTATTTGCAGATAGTCCTGAATTATCTAATGTCGTTTAGCATGGGAATAAGTGATAAGGTGGAATTGCCTGAATATGCTTTACAGTATGGGTATAAAATACCTGCTTTCCTTCGATTTTATTATTCCATAATTAATTGCTTTTCCATTTTTCGGAAAACGCATCCGTATTTTGGAAAAATTGATGCTGAGCCAACTAATTAACTAATTGATATTCAATCAATTAAAACTTTGGCACAACAATGGATATATACTATTCAAACAAACAAACAAACATTCTTAACTAACTCAAAAACAAAAAAACAAAATGAAAAACTTCTCAAAAGCAATCATCGCAGCAGCAGTAGTAGTACTTGGTTCTACTAATATCTCTTTCGCTCAGGCATCAGCAACAGCTTCAGCCGCAGCAACCATCATCACTCCCATTTCCATCTCTAAAACAGTGGACATGAACTTTGGTAACATAGCAGTATCTGCTTCTACAAGTGGTACCGTTGTATTGTCAACTTCCAGCTCACGTACAACAGGCGGTGCAGGTGGTGTAACCCTTCCTTCTACCAATGGTACTGTTACTTCAGCTGAGTTTACTGTTTCCGGTGAAGCAAGTTATACTTACGCTATTACTTTGCCTTCAACCGCTACGCTTTCTGACGGTAGCAGCCATACTATGACAGTTGGTTCTTTCACCAGCAATCCTTCTGCTACCGGTACATTGAGCTCAGGCGGTACACAGACTTTAAAGTTAGGTGCAACACTCAGCGTATCTGCAGCTCAGGCAGCAGGAACTTATACCAACTCAACTGGTGTTCCGGTAACTGTTAACTACAACTAAGATAACTTTCCTTATACTTAAAAAAGGCTGGCAGTATCTGCCAGCCTTTTTTATGTGTGTCAGGCATGGATATGCGCTATAGGGTGAAAGTCCCGAATACGCTTTACAGTAGGGAGTATTAGCCAAGAGCAAGGGTGTCGTTGGC
>CAISOH010000381.1 GCA_903887005.1 uncultured Bacteroidota bacterium
CCATTATATATAATTATATGCGATTGTTGACTATATTTAATTTCGATTTTAGCTGTCTTGCCAAGACTATATTATTTACAACCATACTGATCATTTCGAGATCATTATTTCCTTTTGATATATAATCAAATGCCCCGTATTTTATTGATTTAACAGCGACCTGAATATCTTTTTGGGCAGATACCATCAACATTACAATACCCGGGTTGTATTCCTTTATTAATTTTAGAATTTCAAGCCCGTTATATGGCTTCATGTCATAATCAATAAAAATTATATCTGGCTTCTGTGACAGCTGTTCAATACAATCCTGACCGTTTTCAAAAAGGCAATTGTCTTTAAAACCAAGGTTCAAAAGATGCTGATTATACATCATTCGGCAAAAAGGATCATCGTCAACAATAAATACTTTCAGATTTTCGAAATTTTTCATTCTACACATTTTTAAGTAGTATTGCAATTAACATGCCACTATTATAAATCATTGGTTATCAATCAGATTTTGAAGATTAAGTAAATTTATTTCCATTTTTTAGACTTATTTCCCCAAAAACGGAAAATATAACTAAAAGGAATTGTTTGTATAACAAATAAAAAGTTTTCTCTGAAAAATAGAAAATGTATATTTTTAAAGAAAAATTTCCATCTTATGGAACAATTCAGGATATTTATTGTTGAAGATGACCCCTGGTATGGAGAGATATTGGCCTACCATCTTTCGCTTAATCCCGACCACGAAATCTTCAGGTACACTACCGGTAAAGATTGCCTGGCCAACCTGGCCAAAAAGCCCGGTCTTATCAGCATTGATTATTCTCTGCCCGATACTAACGGTACTGTTTTATTAAAAAAATTAAAACAGCTGAATCCTGACATTCCTGTAATCGTAATCAGTGGCCAGGATGACATAACTACCGCAGTGGACCTCCTGAAAATCGGAGCTTCTGATTATTTCATTAAAGATGATAACACAAAGGAACTCCTGTGGAATGCCGTAAAAAGGATAAAAGAACATCAATCCTTAAAAAAAGAGGTCAATGAATTAAAAGATGAACTGGGCGAACTAAAAGAAGAACTGGGCCAGAAGTATGATTTTAATAAGGCCATTAAAGGCAATAGCCCGTCCATTCTTAAGATCTTTTCTTTATTGGAAAAAGCTTCACGCACTAACATAAATGTTTCCATTACCGGTGAAACAGGGACCGGAAAAGAAGTTGTGGCAAAAGCGATCCATTATAATTCCGAAAGAAAGAAAAAGCCATTTATAGCAGTAAATATGGCTGCGATCCCAAGGGAATTGATTGAAAGCGAATTGTTCGGGCATGAAAAAGGCGCTTTTACAGGCGCCCTGAACCGGAAATCCGGAAAATTTGAAGAAGCCAATAAAGGCACCATCTTTTTAGACGAAATAGCAGAACTGGACATGAGCCTTCAAAGCAAAATATTAAGGGTTTTGCAGGAAAGGGAATTAGTAAGAGTAGGCGGAAATGAAAAAGTAACCCTGGATGTGAGGGTAATAGTCGCTACCCATAAAAACCTGTTGGAAGAAGTTAAGAAAGGTAATTTCAGGGAAGATCTGTTTTACCGGATAATGGGCCTGCCAGTTGACCTTCCTCCACTGAGGGAAAGAGGTAATGACATATTATTGCTGTCAAAATTTTTCCTCGATGAATTCTGCAAAAGCAATAAATTGTCGGGTATCAGCATAGCGCCTGAAGCACAGGAAAAATTAATGAAATATAATTATCCCGGAAACGTACGGGAGCTGAAAGCTATAATAGATCTTTCCGCTGTAATGTGCGATGGGAATCAGATAAAGAATGATGATATTTACTTTGCCTCCACTTCATCAGATGAAATATCTGTTTCTCAAGAAAAAACAATGAAAGAATACATGTCTGACATTATTAAACATTTCCTGAAAAAATATGATAATAATGTGGTGCATGTAGCGGATAAATTAGATATTGGGAAGTCAACCATTTACAAAATGATACAGAATAAGGAAATAGTTTTAAATTAAAATTTGTTATTTTTGTAGATCAATTTGTATTTATTTTTTATTTTACAAGTGTGCTATTAGTATCCTGTTTAACTAAAGCTTATTATTAATTATTAACGAAATATTAATTAGTTGATAATCAATTGTTAAACAACTAAATTTATATAATGCATCGTATTAATCCATTACCTTTATCGAATAAGGAGTCGCGACGGCTTGCAGCCCTTGAGACTTATAAAGATATGGATACACTTCCGCAAACTGAGTTAGAGGCATTAACGAAGCTGGCATCCTACATCTGCCAAACACCTGTATCATTGATCTCATTAATTGGAGCAAACGGTCATGCATTCATTACTCTTATTGGCCTGGAAATCACAGGATCTCCCCTGGAAATTTCGTTTTGCCAGAATGTAATAACCCAGGATGGTATTTATACAATATACGATGCGTTAAAATCTGATGAATTTAAAGAAAATCCATTAGTTACAAGCGATCCCTTTATCCGTTTTTTTGCGGGCGTTCCCTTAAAAAATGCTGATGGTAATCCGGTTGGGACTTTGTGTGTTATGGATAAAACTCCCAAAACCCTTACTCCGGAACAAAAAGACGCATTATTTACTCTTGGCAATGAGGTTCTAGCCAGGCTTGAATTGCATAAAAAGAACCACACCCTGGAACAACGGATAATAAATGAGAAAGAAATCAATACTGCGAAAGTAATACATGACCTGGCGGATTATAAATACGCACTTGATAAAACATCCATGATCTCTATTTCTGATGAGCATGGGATCATTAATTATGTAAATGACAAATTCTGTGAAATATCAAGATATGCACCGGAAGATTTAATAGGGAAAAATCATCGCATTATCAATTCTTACTTTCATTCAAAAGATTTCATGAAAGACCTTTGGGATACCATTGCAAAGGGTAAAGTATTCCAGAATGAAATAAAAAACAAAGCTAAAGACGGGACATTTTATTGGGTGGATACCACTATTTTTCCTTTCCTCGATGACAAGGGTAATCCTTATAAATATCTTACGATTAGCTATGACATCACTCAAAAAAAAATACAGGAAAAGCAATTAATAGAAGTAAAAGTACTGGCCGAAAAATTATCTAAATCAAAAGATATTTTCCTGACCAATATGAGTCATGAGATCCGCACACCGTTAAATGCTATAACCGGTCTCGGGAAACTATTAAGTAAAACAGATCTTGATGAACAGCAAAGGACCTTTTTAAATGGAATTGAAAGCGCATCTGATAATTTAATGTCTGTAATAAATGACCTCCTTGATTTTTCAAAGATTGAAGCAGGGAAAATAACGCTGGAGAATATCAGTTTTAATTTCGAAATGATCTGTAAGCAGGCAATAAATATTTTAACGCATAAGGCCGAAGAAAAAGGATTGGTACTGGCTTCCGATATCGATCAAAAAATAACACCGATACTAATTGGGGATCCATTCCGCATCAACCAGGTATTTATGAATATGCTGGGCAATGCAATCAAATTTACGGATCATGGGCATATTTATTTAAAAGCTTTTCTTCTTGAAGAATTAAATAATTGTCAAAAAATACTCGTTGAGATTGAAGATACCGGAGTAGGGATAAATGACGACTATTTAAATGTAATATTTGATAAATTTACACAGGAAGATGAAACCGTTGTCCGCAAATTTGGAGGGACCGGGTTAGGAATGAGTATTACTAAAGAACTGATGGAATTAATGGATGGCACCATTTCAATAAAAAGTAAAAAAGATATTGGCACAACCATTTCTCTGATATTTAATTTAAAAATCGGGTCTTCGAGAGTCATTGAAAAGAAACGGACTATTAAAAATGACACAAGTAATATCAGCGGGAAAAGGATATTGCTGGTGGAAGACAATAATTTGAACAGGCTGCTGGCAAAAACCATTTTGACGGAATACGGAGCGGTAATCACGGAAGCGGTAAACGGATTGGAAGCGGTAAACTTTGCAAGGGAGGAATCTTTTGATATTATATTAATGGATATACAAATGCCTGTCATGGACGGGATTAAGGCTACCCAGATCATCAGGAAGGAAATTAATGATTCTATACCTATAATCGCCCTCACTGCAAACGCAATAAAAGGCAAACTGGACCAATTTTTCGAAGCCGGTATGGATGACCATATTTTTAAGCCTTATAATGAAATAAAATTGGTCAACCCGATTGCCAAATGGCTGAAAAAGAATGTGGAAGGTAATATACAAAATACGGAAAATACAATAACGCCTGATGAACCATTAATAGATGAAACCCCAGGCAATGATGGACCAATAACAGATAATCCAATTGAATTTTCCACCCAGCTCTATAATATTGATAAGCTTCGTGAGATGAGCGGAAAAGACAATGGTTTTATTATAAAAATGCTCATGCTTTTTGTTACGGAGATCCCTCAGTCAATAATAAAAATAAAGGAAGGATATAAAACCGGGGATTTGGAAACGGTAAAATATTACGCGCACATGATAAAACCTTCCATATTCAATTTGTGTATCAATGATGTAAGAACCGACATATTGCAAATTGAAAGTATGGCCGAAAAAGGTGTAAGTAATGTCGAATTGGAAACTAAGATCAATAAACTGGAGAAAGTGATAACCTTAGTTATCGCTCAAATGAAGAAGGAACATACCTTAGGATAATTTTATCCGTCCTTCAATTAATCAGGATTCCGCAATCGCACCAGGTCATTATTTTATATTATAGTATTGCCCCTAAATAATTCCTTCAATCAAATGGGTTAGGGTAGCTTATACCACATACTCCTATAGTTTCTGCATTATATCCAGCAATTATGCTCCTCGCCGGATGAAATTGTGCAATTTAATCACCTTATAAATGATGTAGAATGCCCGAGAGGGCATTAATATGAATAACCACCGGTGAAACCGGTGGGAATATAATCCGGCATATCAACCCTCGAATGGGGGTTGAACGTAAATGCAAATTAGCACAGGGTTGCACCAGGAGCTATTCAAAGTAAAGCCTTTCAGGCTTTTAAATTCAATGTACATTTTTATGCGGCATGTAGTATAGTATTCCAAATGCTCCCGCAATTTCTTTTACAAATAATTTTTTTTTATTTCTGCTGCTTATATCATCCATTTTTTCCATTTTTCGGAAATTCATCTACAATTCGGAATAATTGATGCCATGCCAATTCATTAAACTATTGATTTTCAAATAATTAAGATTTTGGCATAACAATGGATATATACTATTCAAACAAACAAACATTCTTAACTAACTCAAAAACAAAAACAAAACAAAATGAAAAACATCACAAAAGCAATCATCGCAGCAGCAGTAGTAGTACTCGGTTCTACTAACATTTCTTTCGCTCAGGCATCAGCAACAGCTTCATGTGCCGCAACCATCATCACTCCCATTTCCATCTCTAAAACAGTGGATATGAACTTTGGTAACATAGCAGTATCTGCTGCTACAAGCGGTACCGTTGTATTGTCAACCTCCAGCTCACGCACAACAGGCGGTGCAGGTGGTGTAACACTTCCTTCTACCAATGGTACTGTAACTTCAGCTGAGTTTACCGTTTCCGGTGAAGCAAGCTATACTTACGCAATTACTTTGCCTTCAACCGCTACGCTTTCTGACGGTAGCAGCCATACTATGACAGTTGGTTCTTTCACCAGCAATCCTTCTGCTACCGGTACATTAAGTTCAGGCGGTACCCAGACTTTAAAGTTAGGTGCAACACTCAGCGTATCTGCAGCTCAGGCAGCAGGAACTTATACCAACTCAACTGGTGTTCCGGTAACTGTTAACTACAACTAAGATAACAGAACTGACACACATAAAGAGGCTGCTCATATGGGCAGCCTCTTTATTTACTTATACTGTAATCATGATAAATTATTGCATTTATTATACAGGGATAAATGAGTGAATCTTGTTGAAATAGTAAAATAGATAATTTATCATGGTGAATAAACAATTTGCTACGCACAAGAAAATGACAGGAAACCTTGTGAGGTACGTAACACACTCCCCTCGTTTTTTCAAGGCGCGGGATGCTGGATGAGGCGAATGCCGAATACAGCCGGGGTGGTTTTTCTCGTGCAGGATAGAGATTTCCGTTTTTTAGCGTTTTTCAACAAATTGATTACCATCCATTTACAATACATGTCAATGGCAGCCGCACCGAACCATGACATGCTGAATTTTGAACATAGGCTTGTA
>CAISOH010000382.1 GCA_903887005.1 uncultured Bacteroidota bacterium
GAATGTGATAATGATGTGATAATGATGTGATAATGATGTGATAATGATGTGATAATGAAAAATTACAAACAACTGAAAATCAACCACTTATTTTTCCTATTATCCCATTTTATTTTTTTACAGAAAATGTGATATTATAATAAATAATCAGATGAATCTTGGTTAACCTGAAGTGTCATTGTGTGCCGCGCCGAACAACAGACAAAAAAATCAATTTGTAGCGAAAACGTCCAGATATTGTCCAGTTCTATCCGGTCATAATTTAAACGACTTATTGAAAATCAATATAATAAACTTAGAAAAGAGAAAATTAAAAAAATCCCTTAAAAAACGTACAGTTTTAATTTTATAACAATATCAGAACCCATGATCAAACCAATCCAAATTCCACCTCAATCAATTAAACCCCCTTGTAAACCACTTTTCCAATTACTTACAAATCCGCATTAATAAAGAAACAAAACACCTCTCCCGGCCCATGAACACCTACCACAAGGGTTTTCTCAATATCTGCAGTACGGCTGGCGCCGGTAGTAAGATTGATCATAGATGGTAGTTCTCCGTACTTTTTCCTGATAGCAGTTATTCCATCTTCTATATCATGTACTATCTGGTTGGCGTATGCAAATACAATGTGCACAGGATAATATACGGAGGCGGTGCGGCCCAGGTTTTGCATGCTGCTCAATAGTATGGAGCCTGTGCGCGCCACCAGCATTTCACAACCGGTAATACATGCCTCCGCATCCTCCACCTCCGGATCAGCGGGTTCCATAATATCTATCTTATTATTTTGAAATAGCTTTAATATTCGCTGGTCGGCGCAGAGTAGTTTTTGCCAGCCCCTGTTTTCATGCAGTATATTTATGTTATAGAGCAGTTCCTGTTCGTTTTCGCAGAAAATGAACTTACCACCTAATTTAATAAAAGCCTCGGCAAATATTTCTTCCTGCGCAATGTCCGTAACCGGATAAATGGCTGTTAAATCTTTCTCCACATCAGGGAATGGCATAGGAAGCGGTTGTCCGCTAAGCCCTTTCCGGATCCTGCTGAGTATATTTTCCCTTGCCTTAGATGTCTTAAAAGTCTGCATTTAAAAATCAAAAGTAAAAAGGAAAAAATTAAAAACGTACAAAAGAAAAAAGCGATGAAAAAAATCATCGCTTTTTTTAAAATTTAATATTCAGAATCAGATACAATCAGCAACATCATAAAACATACTCAATTTTTATACGTCACTTGAAATTTATTCAACAGCTAAATAGTTTGTTCCCCTTTAGAGGGGGCAGGGGTTTAGATATTCGGATTCAATGCGCTTTCCGGAACAAGCGGTTCATCTTCACTTGCAATTGCATCCTCTTCAAAGGGGCGCTTACCTAAAAGCCGTTCCATATCGTCTTTGAACAATACTTCTTTTTTCAGCAATTCCTCGGCTATCATTTTTACAGAATCTGTTTTGTCCACCAGCATTTGCTTTACTCTCTGGTAGGCCATGTCAACAAGCTTCCTCACCTCATCATCAATCATTTTGCCGGTTTCTTCAGAAAATGGTTTTGAGAAACTGTTCTCATTTTGTGGGTCGTAGAAAGATATGTTGCCTATTGCAGGATTCATACCATACATAGACACCATGGCATAAGCAGTACGGGTAACATGCTGCAGGTCGCTTAAAGCGCCTGTGGAAATTTTGCCGAATATCAGTTCTTCTACCGCCCTTCCGCCCAGCGACATGCACATATCATCAAGCAGGTGGTCAGTAGTACGGATATATACTTCCTTTGGCAGGTATTGGGCATAGCCTAATGCTGCAACGCCACGGGGAACAATAGTAACCTTAACCAACGGATGCGCGTGTTCCAGGAACCAACCTGAAACAGCATGTCCCGCTTCGTGATAAGCTATTATCCGTTTTTCTTCAGGTAGAATAATTTTGTTCTTTTTTTCAAGGCCGCCTATTACACGATCTATTGCGTCATTAAAGTCGCTCATATCCACCTCGGCTTTACCCTTACGGGCTGCAATAAGTGCCGCTTCATTACATATATTGGCGATATCTGCACCTGCGAATCCCGGTGTTTGTAAAGCCAGTTTCTTAATATTAAGGTCTTTGGATTTTTTGATTGGTTTAAGATGTACATCAAATATCTTTTCCCTGCCCTTGACATCGGGTATATCAATAGATATCTGGCGGTCGAAACGGCCCGGGCGAAGTAATGCTGTATCCAAAACATCCGGGCGGTTAGTAGCAGCAAGAACAATGATGCCGCTATCGCCGCTGAAACCATCCATTTCCACAAGCAGCTGGTTAAGCGTATTCTCCCGCTCATCATTGCTCATCACTACGTTTTTACCGCGGGCGCGCCCTATTGCATCAATTTCATCAATAAATACGATACATGGTGCTTTTTCCCTCGCCTGCTTAAATACATCGCGTACACGGCTGGCGCCTACGCCTACGAAAAGCTCTACGAAATCTGAACCGGACATGGAGAAGAAAGGTACCTGCGCTTCACCCGCCATAGCTTTAGCCAATAATGTTTTTCCGGTTCCCGGCGGCCCTACCAGCAGAGCGCCTTTAGGTATCTTGCCGCCTAATGCGGTATATTTTTTAGGATTTTTAAGGAAGTCCACAATCTCCATCACCTCTACTTTAGCCTCGTCAAGGCCTGCAACATCATTGAATGTAATATTTATACGTGTTCCTTTCTCAAAAAGCTGCGCTTTGGATTTGCCGATATTGAAAATACCACCACCTCCTGCGCCGCCGCCGCCTGAGCCCATTTTACGAAACACAAGGAACCACATTGCTACGATAAAGATCACTGGCAAAAGGAACGTTGACAATAACATGTGCAGGTAATCCCCTTGCTGGTCATACATCGGGGTTATGTGAACAAAATCCTTATTATTCTTTTCTATTTCAGATTCGGCAGCAATAAGGTCTTTATTAAATTGATCAACTGTTCCTATTTTAAAAGAAAAGGCAGGATTTTTGTCCGGATTTGTATTGGATATAGACGGTAATTTCCCCTGTGGTTGTGTGGGTACTACACCCGGCTTTAAATAAACGTCAACATGATCGTTATTAATTACAACGATCCTGGTAACCTGGTTTTTTGTGAGATTGTCTTTAAAATCATCAAAACTATGTTCAGCAACGCTGGTGCCAAAATTGCCGCCAAAAAACTGCGCGCCCAATATGGCAAGCACTATGAGTCCGAAAATCCAGTAAATATTAAATTTCGGGCCCTTACGCGGATTATTAATATTGGGGTTGTCATTTGCCGGTTTTGGTCCGGGCTTCTGTGAATTTTCTTCCATTTTTATCTTTGAATCGTTATTTAGTATTAAGTAGTATGCGTAAATTAAGTTTTATTTGAAAACATTTTGTCATAAGTCTGTTAAAAAATAAAAATGTTTTTTATCAATGTCGAATACTTCAACAGGGGTTACGAAGCAAAAGTAACCTAATTCCATATTTTAAATTCAACTATTGTCAATATTCGGTTTTCGGTGCATCTTCCCAAAGGCTTTCCAGGTTGTAGAACATTCTTTGTTCATGCTGGAAGATATGAACTACGACGTTTACATAATCAACCAGCGTCCAGGTATCACCATGTTCAATATGGTAAGGCCGTTCATCACATTCCAGTTCCACCGTCTTTGTAATATTATCTGAAATAGCCTTGATCTGTATGTTTGATCTCGCTTCGCACAGTATAAAAAAATCAGCTACCGCTTCATCTATTTTCTTCAGATCAAGCGAAACGATTCCTTCACCTTTTTTCTCCTTTATTGCGTTTATGATACTTTTTAAAAGCTTGCTATTCTTCGTAAGACGGGTCGGCGTCTTTTTCCTTTCTTGTAATGCAGTTATAATTTTCTCCAAATTTATCGCGGCTTATTTTGTTTGGTAATATCTTTACGGTTTATCAAAATTATAAATCTTTTTGCACTAAACCTCATGACATTGCCAGATTTTCAAATAATTGAACTTGATATTGTAGATAGTACCAATAACTATGCCATGCATTTGATAGATGTCAATAAAGCACTACCGGGTATGACAATAGTAGCCCAAAAACAGACCGGTGGCAAGGGCCAGCGTGGAAAAAAGTGGATTGACACACCTGGTGAAAGCCTGCTGATGAGCATAATTACCGACCCAGAGCGGCTAATTACCGACCAATTCATATTTAATTGTTCCATTGCTGTAGCCATTGCCAATGTTTTACAAAAATTTCACAATAATTGGGATGTCAGGATTAAATGGCCCAATGATATTATTATTAATGACAAAAAGGCAGGTGGCATATTGATTGAAAATATATTAAGAGGCAGTAATTGGACAAACAGTGTGATTGGCCTTGGCCTGAATGTAAAACAGGAAAACTTCCCTCCTGAACTGCCTTTTGCTACTTCTTTAAAAATAGAATCAGGCATTGACTTTGATTTGGTTCAATTGCGCGATAGTTTACGGGAAAATATAATTTCCACAGCTATGAATTCTTTGCCCGGTGAAATAACGCTGAATCTTTACAATGAATATTTATACAAGCGTGGATTGAAACAAAGTTTTAGCAATGGAAACCAGGAATGGAACACCACAATACTGAATGTGAAACCGGATGGCACTTTACAGGTACAATTGGAAGATGGAACGATCGTTTATTATCATCATGGCCAGGTGGAGTGGGTGTGGGGTGCATAAAATTTATTCTGTACTTTTAAAGATAGAAAGGTTATTAAGAAAATGACTAAAAAAGAAATCGTAAACAGGAATATAGGTCTTACTTCGACTTTCTTCGCCAGGTGGCAAAAAATCCTTCTATTCCTGATAAAATTCCTGATGGGACTACGCTGGAATTTGTAGAAAAAGATTTTTCACACATTGAAAAAGATACAAGGTAAAAGGCAAAATCAGCAAAAAATACCTGATTGTAAAATCTTATTTAGAATTGCTGTAAATACAAGTGGCAGAGGCGAGAAATAACACTTGTTTTATACAGTATTTTTTTACCTTTGTAATGTGAATGATATAAATAAAAATACTGCTCTGTCTAAATCTTCTAAAAATATTCTTACAAAGATTATAGAAGACCAAAAAGCAATTGCTGCATATTTTAGGGGTGAACTTTCTATTTCTGACTTGAAGGCTAAAGGCATAAAATTTGTCAGGCCCGTATAATTACCTACACAATAAAGACATCAATTCATACACATTTATTACGGTGCATGGCATTGAGTATTTTGTTTATTTAGCAGATGGCAGTCATTACTTTGAAAAATACCCGCAATTTGCTGCTTACGTAATCATGTTCGGCTTCTATACAAATCCGGTAAAAAATATACCGGCTGATAAGAATGTACGCATCACAATAACACAAATAATAACCAATTATTTTATTGCTAACGAAGATAAAATACTATTGTTTGTCTGCGAGCAAGGTGATGGAAAGCAATTTTTTCGCATGAAAAAATTCAATGGTTGGTTTACCCTGGCAGGGAATTTAAAAATAGTGAAAACCGACCTGGAAATTCCCTTTGACAATGGGTTTACCTACCTGTCTGTCTTGTATCATAAGCGGAATATACATGCAAATGAAATAGAGAAAGCTTTACAAAATTTTGAACAGGATTTCTTAAAGTAATAAATACCTTTCAGAATATGGAATTTGGCAAACTACCAGAAGAAGAACTGAAAAAAATAGACTTCTCGCTTCCTCCAGATCCGCCGGAGAATAAAGAAGTATTAAAACGCGGCAAGGGTAAAACAAAGTTTTACATTGGCTGCGCCAAATGGGGCAGGAAGGACTGGATAGGTAAGCTCTATCCTAAGGGAACTAAGGAAAAAGACTTCCTTCATTATTATGCCACACAATTCAACAGCATAGAGTTCAATGGTTTCTTTTACAACATCCATTCAAAGGCGCAAGTGGAAAAATGGGTAAGCGTGGTGCCGGAAGGTTTTTTGTTTTGCCCTAAATTCACACAGTCTATAACGCATATCCGCAGGCTCAAAAATACAAAGCAGGAGGTGGACACATTCCTTGATGTTGTATCTGCTTTTGGTAATCATTTAGGTCCGGTATTCCTTATGCCGCATCCGCAAATGGGCGTGAAACATTTAGATACTATTGAGGAATTTATCAGCGACCTTCCCAATGATATTGATGTGTTCCTGGAATTGCGGCATGAAGAGTGGTATAATTACAAAGAAGGTTACAGCCCAGCTCTATATCATTATTTATGCGACAATAACAGAGGTTCAATAATCACTGATGCAGCCGGCCGTCGCGACTGCGTGCATATGCATCTTACCAAACCCGAATGTTTTATCCGCTTCGTAGGCAATGCCCTTCATCCCACGGATTATACCCGCATTGATGAATGGGTGAAGCGTATAAAACTATGGATCACACAAGGACTTGAAAACTGCTATTTCTTTATGCATCAGCACGAAGAACTTCATTCACCCGAGCTTATAAAGTATTTTATCGGGCAAATGAACAAGCATTGCGGCACAAATATTCCTTTGCCGGTGATATATGATAGCGGAACACTATTTTAAACTTACCTTACAAGGAATATATACTATTATTTAGCCTATAATATCCATGCTTAATTATTGAATACAGATAATTGAGCACATGCTTTTTAATTTTTGACTTTTGAATTTGCAATCATTACTTTAGCATCCCAAAATAATTTGAATGAAACTACTTGAAAATAAGGTAGCGCTCGTGACCGGGGCAAGCCGCGGTATAGGACAAGCTATTGCAATAAAATTTGCTGAACATGGGGCAAGTGTGGCATTTACTTACTTATCCTCTGAAGAAAAGGCAAAGGCCCTGGAAGAAAAGCTTGCCGGCCTGGGGGTAAAAGCAAAGGGCTATAAATGTGATGCGGCTGACTATAAGGCAACCGAGCAACTTGCCGCGGATGTAATTAAAGAATTCGGCACCATAGATATTTGCGTGAACAATGCCGGCATCAGCCGCGACAACCTGCTGCTGCGCCTAACATCTGAACAATGGGACGATGTAATGCATGCCAATCTGAAAAGTGTTTACAATCTTACTAAGCAGGTGATAAGGCCCATGATGAAAAGTCGTTCCGGCAGTATTATTAACCTTAGTTCGATAGTGGGCGTCAAAGGCAATGGCGGGCAAAGCGCTTATGCGGCAAGTAAGGCTGGTATAATAGGATTTACCAAAAGTATAGCGCAGGAAATAGGCAGCCGGAACATACGTTGTAACGCCATTGCGCCTGGTTTTATTGAAACGGATATGACGCATTTTCTCCAGGATAGCGGCGCAGAAAAATGGTTTGAAAAAATCCCCCTCGGGCGAATTGGCAAGCCTGAAGATGTAGCTAATGCTGCTTTGTTCCTGGCATCCGATATGAGTACATACATTAGCGGACAGGTACTGAATGTATGTGGTGGAATGGCGACTTGATAATGGCTTAAGAATGGCTTAATTGCATAATGGCTCAATGGCTGAATGTACTTGAGTAAACATATTTATTAAATGAAGACAACTGTAAACGATCTACTGTAAACTGTAAAATCATATTTTTGTCCTTTAAACAAACATTTATAAATGCAAAAAATTAATGCTGCTATTACAGCTGTTGGTGGGTATGTACCTGATTATGTATTGACAAACGCGGAGTTGGTGACGATGATGGATACAACAGACGAATGGATACAGTCGAGGACAGGAATTAAAGAACGCCGGATATTAAAAGGAGAAGGTAAAGGCAGCAGCGACATGGCTGTCGAGGCAGTAAAAAATCTGCTTGAAAAGAAAGGACTCAGCCCAAAGGATATAGAAATGGTTATCTGCGCCACTACTACGCCAGATATGCAGTTCCCGGCTACTGCCAATGTGATATGCGACAAGGCGGGTATGACCAATGCCTGGGGTTATGATGTAAATGCAGCCTGCAGTGGTTTCATTTTTGCGCTTACAATTGGTTCGCAATTCATAGAAACAGGCAGGCATAAAAAAGTGCTCGTGATAGGTGTGGATAAGATGAGTTCTATCATGGACTATGAAGATCGTAAGACGTCAATCATTTTCGGAGATGGCGCCGGTTGTGTATTACTGGAGCCTGATACGGATGGCTATGGAATTATTGACTCTATTCTCCGTACTGATGGCAGTGGCAGGGTATTCCTGCACCAGAAAGCCGGAGGCTCTGTAAAACCCGCTTCATTGGAGACGGTAATGAACAAAGAGCATTATGTATATCAGGAAGGGCAGGCCGTGTTCAAATTCGCGGTTAAGAATATGGCAGATGTATCTGCCGAAATAATGGAGCGTAATAATCTGACCGCTAATGATATTAGCTGGTTAGTGCCACACCAGGCGAACAAACGAATAATAACCGCCACTGCAGACCGGATGAAATTACCATCGGAAAAAGTGATGGTGAATATTGAAAAGTTCGGAAATACAACAAATGGTACCCTGCCTCTTTGCCTTTGGGAATGGGAAAATAAAATGCATAAAGGTGATAATATTATACTTGCAGCTTTTGGGGGAGGGTTCACCTGGGGGGCAACCTATATCAGGTGGGCGTATGATACAGTTTAGGTTAAAGAGTTAAAAGGTTAATGGGTTAAAAGGTTAAAGAGTTTTAAACTAAAAACAGCTTTCTCTTCATTATTATGGACTTTCTACCAAATTGTTCTTAATTTTGCAATAACAACACTACAATGAAACGCAACAACATACATATTTTACTCGCAGTATTTCTCGTTATTATGGCGGCATCCGCCCGTATAGTTAACGCTAACATGCATATCCCGAATTTTGTTCCTATTGCTGCTATCAGCTTATTCAGCGGGGTCATTTTCAAAGATAAGCGCGCCCTTGCGTTCCTTATTCCGTTGCTTGGTCAGTTTATAGGAGATCTGTATTTCCAGTTATTTACAAATATACCCGGCTTTTATAGCATACCCGGCCAACTGTTCAACTATGGCGCATTGATTGCCGCCGCAGCTTTAGGCAGTAGTATGAAGCAGCCTAAGACAGCGACCACCCTGGCTTATTTATTTGGCGCTTCTACCATTTTCTTTATTGTTTCAAATTTCGGTTATTTCGCGAGCGGCTGGAACGGCTATAGCTTTGCAGGCCTTGTAAAGACCTATGTGGATGGCATACCATTCTTTAAATACACCCTAGCCGGAGATATGGCTGGTGGTGTATTATTGTTTGGAGGCTACTTCATGACGCAGCAGGCCATGATCAAAAAAACACAGAAAGTAAAAGCATAAAATACTGATGAATTCTTTAAAGAATGGGCGGGTTTCCGCTCATTTTTTTGTTCTAAAATGCAAAAAGAAACCGTCTGAAAAATATTCTTAGGTCTATTCCAGTTAACCCACATTGAATTCAGTTTTATATACTGACGATGTCAGCAAAAAACAATTTATTTCCCGATAATAAAATGAGCCGTTTCATTTTCGGTCCCTGAGCTTATATGCAGCAAATACATGTCATCCGGCAAACCTTCTTTTAGTATTACCCTGGTATTTATAATTCCCTTCCGGGCAAATAGTTGAGTATGATAAACTACCTGCCCAAGCATATTCCTGATTTCAACTGAAACATCAGCATCATTTTTGGAATTCAGAGAACTCTTTATGGTAAATGTACCTTTATTGGGATTCGGCAGTATGACGATATTGTTTTCGCTTGCAGCAAATTGATGAACAGCTAAATAATTCATTGGCCGGGAAGTATCCACTTTACGGACAACATGGTTACTTTCATCAGTAATATAAAAAGTACCGGCAGACCCAATCGCAACAAATGCCGGCCAATATAATGCGGCCGCGGTTGCAGGCCCGCCATCACCGGAATAGCCACCGGGATGAGTAGCGGAGTCCTCATGGCCATTGCCCGCAACTGTAGTGATAATACCTGATGATTTATTTACTTTACGGATCCGGTTATTATAAGTGTCCGTAATGAAAAGATTCCAGGAACTATCAAATGTAATTCCCCATGGACCATGCAGCCGCGCAGCTGTAGCCGGCCCTCCGTCTCCGCTGAACCCACCTCCCATGGCACCAACAACAGTGCTGACAGTATCCTTTTTGTTTATCATGCGGATAACCTGATTAGTGTAGTCTGCAATATACAGATTGCCTGCACTATCCAAACTAATAGCTGCCGGCCAGTCAAACGTAGCGGCAGTAGCAGGCCCGCCATCTCCGGTATAACCGGCAGTGCCGGTGCCTGCAATTTTGGTAATAATACCTGACTTATTTACTTTCCGGACAACATTGGTTTTAAAATCGGCAATATATATGTTACCGGCAGTATCCACCTTAACGTCGGAAGGAGTCGTTAACTGTGCATCAGTAGCAGGTCCGTTATCTCCGCTATAACCGGGCTTACCAGTACCGGCTACTGTGGAAATAATACCGGAAGTATTTATCTTACGTATAACACCACTATCTCCATCAGCAATGAACAGATTTCCATATTTATCAAAAGAAATTCCCTGAGGCCCCGAAAACTGAGCGGCAGAAGCGGGGCCGCCATCGCCGCTATAACCGGCAGTACCTATGCCAGCAAATGTTGAAATAATGCCTGCCGGATTTACCTTACGTATGACGTTACTTTCATTTCCGGTAAAATAAAAATTCCCCAATACATCATAAGCAATTCCCAAAGGGGAGTTTACTTTAGCAGCTGTTGCAGGTCCGCCATCACCATCTTCGCCTATCAGTCCATTACCTGCTACTGTTGTAATTGTTTGCGCATGAACCCAGAAAGGTAGCAGGAGTAACAGGAATATTATTTTTTTCATGTTGAAGTATTGTTATTAATGCAATTTAGAAAATAAAATGGATATGTCTTTAATAATTGTTTTTTCATCCCTTTAAAATTGTTTAATTTTAGGGCACCTCTAAAAACTAAAGTTAGTAATATTTAATATAAATTTAACAATTTATTTTTAATTATTGTTTTATATTTGTTACTGTAAATCA
>CAISOH010000383.1 GCA_903887005.1 uncultured Bacteroidota bacterium
CGGATAAATTTTCATATGAATCGTCACGAAGAGTGACCATATTTTCTATTATGATCCTTTTCATGTTGCCGGTTGTTTATCCGTATAATGTTAAGGATAATTATATTAAAAATTGCAAAAAGGAATTTTTAAGCAGTTATCCCGGCAATTTCTTATTGATAATCAAAAATGCTATCAATCAATACCATTTAATTTATTCCACAAAAAACATAAGAGATAAATATAATTTTAATCCTAAACAAGACCAAGGCATCCCTGGCAAACAAATTCATGTACTAATTATCGGAGAAAGCAGCCGATATGACCACTGGGAGATAAATGGCTATGAAAAAAGGACTTCTCCGATGTTGGTAAAAAGAAAAAATCTCATTTCCTTCAATAATGTAGCTACAGGCGGTTTTGCAACAGAATTAGCTGTACCCCTTCTTTTGACGGGTGTGGGCGCTGAAAATTTCCAATCACATTACAATCAAAAAAGCATCATAGGGATTTTTAACGAGTTAGGATTTTCAACTTATTGGATTTCAAACCAGACAGACCGTGGAAATATTTCAATTCATGCCTCTGAAGCAAAAAACGTTTCTTTTTACCTTTCAAAAGAAATTGATGATGGGTCGAAAAATGGCATAAATAATATGGACATGTTTCTTTTAGGTAAATTGAAAACCACATTAAGTGAACCGGGGGAAAATAAATTTATTGTTATTCATACTACCGGTAGCCATTATAGTTATAGTTCGAGGTATCCGGATAAATATGACATTTTCAAGCCCAGTAATAAAACAATTTCTACCATTCCGTCTGACAAAAAGTATAAAGATATTCTGATAAATAGTTATGATAATTCTATCGTTTATTCAGACGCGTTTATTGACAGTGTAATCAGCCTAGTGGATAGCCCAAATATGTTCTCTTCTGTTTTTTATATTTCCGACCACGGGGAAGACCTGTTAGATGACAATAGAAATTTGTGTTATCATGGCCATCCAATTCCTTCAAAATTTGTAGCCCATATACCTCTTTTTGTATGGTATTCGCCAAAGCTGGAAGAGAAATATCCTTACAAAATATCAAATTTAATACATAACAGGGATGCTAAAATTTCTTCCGAAAATCTGATACATACAATAACAGGTTTGATTGGAATCTCCTACCCTGCGCAGGATTCACTGCAAAATATTGCCGGAAATAATTTTAAAGAAAAAAAACAACTCTTCATGGGCGATAACAATATTATATACAATGTTAGCAATATAAAATAAACTAAAGGGGCAGGCAAATTACAGCAACTAAAATACTATCCCATCTAATAAACATTCTTATCCAGGTAGTCCAGTAATTCTTTACTTGCAGGAGTAAATTTCCGGGCAAATAATATGTTCTCCTTACTAAGCTCAGGCAAATACTCCATAGTTAATGGATTAGGATGTGGAGCACCCCTCTCAAAATAAGAATACCGGAGATTATTGTTTATCACATTTTCCCTATACGGGCTGTTCATTACTAATGTGTGTATCAGAATTTCATCAGAAGACTGTGTATTTTTGAACCGTTCATAAAATGCCGGGTTCTTGTCAACATAATCAATGATATACCTGCATACATTATAGGTTAAACTCCACCAGGTAGGCCCGCCGTACAGGGTCGGAAATTCTGATGAATACCTTCTGTGAATACCAATAAGTTTCAGCCCGCGTTGCAGTTTTCTAAGAATTGAATCAATACCCCTGATAATTACATCCTTCGTTTCTTTTGATTTGTAATTATAATAGTCATACAGATGGTATTTATCTATGCGCCTGTAAGTGAAAGCATGTTTTTGCCGCTCTTTGGTCATCAGCATATAATGGATATACTCCTTCCCGTTATTTTTATTGAAAAAATCATGGATATATTTTATTGATTTCACATGCAGACATTCAGCGCTTAGTAAATGGAAATAGCCAATGTCTGTGTGCTTTAATCCTTCCCTTATTAAGTCCAGAATTGGAGGCAGCATACTGAAGCCGGCCCATTTTACGTCTGTCCTGTTCTTTAATATTGTTACATTATTTGTTGCTGCCAGTTGTTTATAAAAATGGTCGTCTTCGTTCAGGTGTAATTTCTTATCGAAGTGTATGAAAAAATAATGGTCAGGCGACTGCAACCGTTTAACCTGGGTATAAATTCTTTCAGGAGGAAAATGGGTTAAAATCAGGAATCCGTGTTTCATACTTATTTTGTGCGCAGCGCAGCCTTATTTTGATAACAAAAATACATGATTGTATCCGCATACCGAAGAGGAGCAGAAAGCTTAGGACGATTTTTATATAATCTCATTTTCTGATTCCCTGCTCGTCTCGCCTGTGCTCATGCAGAATCAATTTGACTATTTTCCCGTTTTCATCTTTCACAAATTCCAATCTTGCATCTACCCCCGCTTTATAAAATAAAGTATTGCTTTCCGGTATTATCCGAAAGGGTTCCTGGCCTGTTGCCTGTGCATAAAAATCCTTTCCTTTATGAGTAATGACTATTGAGAAAGTGGAGTCAAAAACATATTCTCCTGTATATTGTGCATACAGGTCTATCTTTTCCTGAACTACTTTTTTACTTTCAGCAACTGGCTCTTCATCTATATCTATATCTTTCTCCTTAGCTTTTGATTTTAGTATTTCCTCCTTTTCTGCAACCATATTAATAGTTACAGGTATTTTATAGTCTTTATCATACAGGCATTTCACAATATTATTTGCAATGACCTTATTCACATCGGCCGGCTGCATTTTGTTTTGCAGCAGAATGATACAGATGTCATCATTTTCCTGCCTCATAATCAAACTGCTGAAACCGGAGGCATTACCTGTTTGTTCAACAAAACGTCTTTGGAACATCGTTTCCACTTCCCAGCCAAAAGCATAATGGTTTTTAAACGGAGTATAGGCTATTTCCTGCCAGTCTTTAGGGAGAAAGATATGGTCAGATAATGACCGGTGCCATTTATACAAATCATCTGCCGAGCTATACAGGGAGCCTGCTGCATAAGAAAGACTGGAATCCATAATGGGGGCTTCTCTGGCAGTATCCTTCGTAATGCTATAATAGCCGGTAGCTTTGTTTTCACTTACAAGGTCTGTAAAATCAAAACCTGAATGATACATACCGCTCCCATGGAGTACCTTGTACTTTAACTGGTCTTCATAATTCCAGCGGGTCATCTTCTCAATAATATAACCTAATAAAGCATAGTTGGAATTAGATATCTCAAACTTTTCGCCAGGCTCAAATAATAGCGGTTTATTTTTAAATATCCCGATTAATGAATCAAGGGGAAACGCCCTGGTGGGGTTATTCATAATGGCCGTATCGGTTGAATAATCATATAGCCCGGATGTATGGGTGAGCAGGTTTTTGAGCGATATTTTATCGCCATTAGGAAACCCGGGAAGATATTTTGTGACCTTATCATCAAGGCTTAATTTACCCTGGCTATCCAGCAGCAGGAGTAATTCCGCGGTGAATTGCATGGTTATTGAGCCAATCTGGAATATTGTTTTCTCCGTGTTTTTTATTTTCCGCGCCACATCCTGATAGCCATATCCTTTGTCGAGCAATACACTCCCCTTGCGCATTACCAGCACCGTTCCGTTGAAATTATCATTGACCGCATAAAACTCCATCAGCCGTTCCAGTTTATCCTTTGGATCGGCGGCAACAGAAGCATATGCGCTTAAAAGCAAAATGATGAGTACTACGGATAATTTCCGGGTAAATAATGACGCCATAAAAGTACTTGGAAAGTAAAGCGAAGATAAAGATTACATTCAATATTGCAAGAGGGAATAGTTCTTTGAACTGGTATGTATATTATTCTAAACTATACTATACGCCGCATAAAAATGTGCATTGAATTTAAAAGCCTGAAAGGCTTTACTTTGAATAGCTCCGGGTGCAACCCGGAGCTATTCTGCATTTACGTTCAACCCTGTCGGGGTTGAATTGTCTGGGATTATATTCCCACCGGTTTCACCGGTGGCTATTCATATTAATGCCCTCGGGCATTCTACATCATTTATAAGATGATTAC
>CAISOH010000384.1 GCA_903887005.1 uncultured Bacteroidota bacterium
GTACCAGTAATAACTATCCTATCGTAACAACTTAGTGTACCAGCAATTTTAGCCGCATAGCGGGAGGTCAGAAGTTCCACAAACTAATATTTGTCGGAAAATTACAGATTTTTTCCTTTTTGGTTCTGGCTTGTCCAGGTTGGGGTAAATGCCGGTAATGGTATAGCTGGATACAGTGGTGACGGTGGCCCCGCTACTGCCTGTGAATTAAAAAATCCATATGGATTAGCAGTTGACGGCAGCGGGAATGTATATATTCTGGACCATGGAAATAGCTGCATCCGTAAAATAAATTCATCTGGAATCATCAGCACTATAGCCGGAAATGGTGCCCAGGGATATAAGGGTGATGGCGGCCCGGCAACCGCTGGGGAATTAGATTACCCCAATGGCATAGCAATTGATGGTAGCGGCAATATATATATTACTGATGCCGGTAATTATGCTATCCGTAAAATAAGTCCGGCAGGTATCATCAGTACAATAGCCGGAGACGGGGTTTATGGTTATAGCGGGGATGGCGGACCAGCAGCATCCGCTAAATTAGCTAATCCCTTTGGCATAACGGTTGATGGCGGTGGAAATGTATATTTTGCAGACCAGGCCAATAACCGCATCCGTAAAATAAATGCATCCACCGGGATTATCAGCACAGTTGCTGGTGATGGTACTGCTGGTTATAGCGGAGATGGCGGCCCTGCAGCTTCCGGGCAATTAGGAATGTTATCCTGCATAACAATAGATACTCATGTCTTTTTATACATATCAGATAATCAATGTATCCGCATGATAAACACATCAGGAATTATCACTACAGTAGCAGGCAATAATACAGGAGGTTATAATGGAGATGGCGGTTCTGCAACAACAGAAGAACTATTTCACCCAAATGGCATAGCAATTGACAGCAAAAACAATGTATATATTGCGGACCAGGTAAATAACCGTATCCGCAAAATAAGCCTTTCTGTGCCAACAATAAAAGGGCGTGATAATTTATGTGCCGGCAGTAAAATTACTTTAAGCAGTACTTCAGGAGGAGTGTGGAGCAGCAGCAATACTGCTGTAACTGCTGTAGGTACCAGCAATGGTATTGTCAGTGGCGAATCAGCAGGAACCGCAACTATTACATATACCTTAACAACCGGCAGTATAGCTACAAAATTCATGACTGTAAATTCTATTATATCACCTGCGATAAGTATTTATTATGGACTACCAACTGATACGATATGCGCAGGATCCGAAGTTACATTCAAAGCAAACTCTGTTAACAAAGGCACTGCCCCTGCTTATTTTTGGAAAGTGAACGGCCTCATGACAGATACAACAGATACCTTTACGTATATGCCTAAAAACAGCGATGTGATTTCAGCAGAGCTTACAAGCAATGCAATTTGCGCTTCACGGAACATTGCAGTTGATACAGTAATAATGAAAATTATTCCAAGGTCAATACCAACAATTTCCATCTCTGCTAATCCGGGAGATACAGTATGTGGCGGAACAATAGTTACTTATATGGCTACTACGACAAATGGCGGCGGGACACCTATATTGACATGGATAAAAAATGGTATTATTACCGGAACAGGTTACACTTATTCATGCATACCAGCCGACGGAGACGTTATTTGCAATTCCCTGATCAGTAATTATAGCTGTCAGGAGCGTAACAGGGTATTGAGTAATAATATTACCATGTCTGTGGAACCGGAAATCATGCCGGAAGTTAACATCATTGCAAATCCCGGCGCTAGTATCAGCACTGGGGCCAGCGATACTTTGACAGCTATTGTTAATGGTGATCAGACAGCATCTGCTTACCAATGGTATGTGAATGAAACAGCAATACCCGGTGCAACAAATACCTCCTTCGTAAGCAGCAATTTTTCCGACCATGATTCTGTAATCTGCAAGGTCACAGGCAATACCAAATGTGGTTCACCAGCATTCAACAGTATAGTTATCAGGGTTGGGAATGCCGACACTGCGCATATCATATCTCCGGTAAACAATATCGAAGTGTTGCTGAATCCGAACGATGGAGAATTTTTCGTTAAAGGAGCAATGACTATTGCTGAAGATGGAACTATAATTTTAGACATAACCAATATGCAGGGACAGGTTATTTATAACAAAAAAGTAATTGCCCGGGATGGTAATGTAAATGAACAGATAAACCTTGGCAATACGATAGCAAATGGCTTGTATATACTGAATGTTCATTCAGGTGTTACAAATAAAATTTTCCATATTGTTGTGGAGTAGGTATGGGTGATGGACAACCAGATAACTTATACATTTTGATATTCAGTTTTAGTAAAATTCCTTTGCCTTAATCTATAAATAACAAATAGTACGGATGAAGCCAGTAATGTGATTGCAAGTAAAGTAATAATCGGGTTTACAGCCTGCATCAGGAATGCCAGTGCAATAATCAGGATATTGGTGGCGAGAATTATTAGTACGGACTGTGTATGGGTAAAGCCGGCATCAAGCAGATAGTAATGAAGATGGGTGCGGTCTGCTTTCAGCGGGGATATGCCTCTTGAAGCCCTTAAGATAAACACCCTGATAGCGTCATATACTGGTAAGAAAAGGATAGAAATTGCAATAATAATTAACCCTTGGTCAAAAAATATTAATGAGGTCACTTTTTCACGATCATGCGGATGTACATTAATAAACAATACGGACAAAATAAATATGGTAAACCCAAGGAACATGGAACCGGTATCTCCCATATATATTCTTGCGGGTGAAATATTATAGAATAGCAGGCCTAATGCAGCACCTGTAAGCCCGAACGCTATAGATGCGATACCTGGCAAAGACATAGCGGCAAACATGACGGCAAACAAGCCGGAATACAGAATGGCGAGTCCGCAGGCAAGGCCGTCAATACCATCCATAAAATTGAATGCATTGATAAATAAGGTACAGCAAAAAGTAGTGAGTGCTATGCTTAACCAAAAGGGTAAATCGCCAATGCCAAATATTCCGTAAAATGAAGAAATTCTTATGTCTGCGAAATAGATAGTCATGGCAGATGCTATTAACTGGGCAATGAGTTTTTTAGATGGCCGCATATTCATCAGATCATCATAGACACCGGTAAAAAAGAGAAGCGTTGTAGAGGCTATCACATAATACCAGGGTACCGTGCCCAAATACATGAAAAATGTAGCCACAACTATATATCCGATATATATTCCTATACCGCCGAGGCTGGGTATCTGGTCGCCATGTATCTTTCTTGTATTATCAGGGATATCGAATATTTTACGGCGCCTCATTATAAACATGACCTTCCGCACGGAATACATACTTATGATGGCAGATGCCGCAATGGCAACGAGATATAAAAAGTAAGTCAAAAAGTTAAAAGGTTAAAAAGTCAAAGGTTAAACCACTAATTAATAACTGCAACCATCAGTTTTTATTTTATTGTTGTCAAAAAATCTTTAGTAAATGCGTATAAATTGAAATCATCTTGCTTTATAGCGATAGCCATCTCTTTTCTTAATTTGTCATGATCAATGCTCTTCATGCGTTGCGCCTGTATCAGTTGCCAGCATTTTTCGGTGAGGAGGTGCAATCGTTTTTCCGGCATTTCTTTCTGGGCGTTTAAAAATTTCATGATTTCATCAGCCAGCTCCCCTACCCCATTATCCTGCGTGGCTATGGTTTTGACAACCGGTATTTCTGTTGTTCCATGCGCTTTTTCATGCGCCAGGATGCGCAGATTGCGGAAAAGCCCTTCTGCATCTTCATGGTCTGCCTTGTTCACCACAAATATATTAGCTATTTCCATTATGCCGGCTTTGAGTGTTTGCACCTCGTCCCCCGCTTCCGGTACAAGGGCCACTACCGTACAATCTGCAAGCCCGGCAATTTCCACCTCACTTTGCCCCACGCCTACAGTTTCCACTATCACAAGGTCGAAAGGGGCATCTTTGACCAGGTCGGTGATCTCAATGATTTTAGCATTTAAGCCACCCAGTGCTCCCCTCGTCGCCAGCGAGCGGATGAAAATACCGGGATTGGTATAAAATTCGCTCATTCGTATCCTGTCGCCCAGCAGGGCGCCATAGTTGAAGGGAGAGGAAGGGTCAACCGCCAAGACGGCTATTTTTTTATTTTCGTGCAGCCAGTGGCGCAGCAGTGCGTTCACTAACGTACTTTTACCTGCCCCCGGCGGGCCGGTGACCCCTATTACCCGTGCGTGGCGGTTTTCATGGAGGTTTAAAAGCAATGATTCATAACCATCCAGTTCATTTTCAACGATGGTTATGCCCCTTGCCAGGGCCAGAAAATTGCCTGCTTTTATTTGCTCATGAAGTTGTTTAATATTGCTTCGCACTAAAATTGTGTTTTTGTCCGTTAAATTGTACCATTGATCAAACTCGTGAACAAAAGTAGTTTTCTAAATAATAGGATGTTAGAAAAATCAAATATTGCGCTAATATGCATATTTGGGATGTTTGTTGGTTTTTTATTATCGCGTGTGACGCTTTCCATTTCCATGTTCCTTTTTGGCGTAAATGCCCTGCGCGATATTCACCCGCGCCTCTGGCTACGGAATAAATGGTGGCTTCTTGGCGTATGCTGGGTTGCCATTTATGCGCTTACATGGTTCTGGAGTACCGATAAACATACCTGGGACATACGCTGGCAGACGAAGTTCCCTTTTTTATTATTGCCGCTCGCTTTTTCTTTTATGCCACGCTTCACCGCAAAGCAGTTGCAGATACTTACTATATCCATTGGCTTGATATTATTGGCAAGCGCTTTTTACAGCATATCTTTTTTGATTCAGGACCCGGCAATGTATATAAAAAATTACAAATATTCAATAATGCTGCCGACCTTACCAAAGCAAGATCATGTGCGGGCGAGTATTGCTGCTGCGATTTTCATTATCTGGAGTGTATATGTATGGCCGTATTTACAACGCAATTCAAAATGGTTTGCCGGTGTTTGTATTGGGTTACTGGTAATCTATATTCATATACTGGCGGCAAAAAGCGGTTTGCTGTCCCTTTACCTTTTTTTGATAGGGTTGGGCTTGTACTTTTCTTTTGTAAAAAAGAAACTTACCGGCATTATTATCATTGCTGCAATACCCGTTTTTGTATGGTTAGGGATTCAGTATATGCCTACATTCAGGGAACGGCTGAATTATATTTCATTCAGCTATTTCATGTTTGAACATGGAGATGTGTCAGGAAATTTTGGAGATATTAACAGGCTTTATTCCTATAAAATAGCACTCAATCTTATTAAAGAGCATCCATTTTCAGGTGTTGGTACCGGAGATATGCTTTCCCAAATGAACAAAGGCTATGAGACCTTGTACCCTAATGTCCCGAAGACAGCTATTTTATTGCCACACAACCAGTTTTTGGTGGTAGCGCTTGGTTGCGGCATACCGGCGATGCTATTATTCACTGTATGGGTATTTATGCCGCTGGCACAGCTAAGGAAAAACCGGCAAAGTTTCTTTTTTTTCATGGTATGGCTGATCCTGTTTCTGCAACTGATGATAGAGCCGGTATTGGAAGTGCAATTAGGAGTTTTTGTATTTTTGTTTTTCCTGTTGCTGCAGAAAGAGGAATTGAAGCAAATAGTCATAAGTAAATGATAATAAACGCCTCTCAAAAAGGCATAAAAGAATCAACAAATAATTTTTAAAACCGTCCTGTTCAGAATAGACTACAAAACAATGAAACAACTCTTTTTTATACTTTCTCTGTTGATCTATCCTTTTGGTATGAAGGCCCAGCAAATACCGGCATACAGTGCAGATGATGTAGTACACCGTACTTCCAGAAAAGACTCGCTTTATATCATCAACTTCTGGGCTACCTGGTGTGCGCCATGCGTGGCTGAATTGCCGGAGTTCAATGCGCTCCGGCGGCATTATGCCAATATGCCGGTAAAAATCCTGATGGTGAGCCTTGATTTTAAAGATGATTATCCATTCAAACTGGCAAGGTTCTTAGAAAGAAAAAAAATATTTCCTGAAGTAGTATGGCTATCAGATACTGATCCCAATGTATTTATTCCCAAGATTGACAATTCGTGGCAAGGCTCTATTCCCGCAACTGTTATCGTACACCCCGGAAAACAATTCAAACAGTTTATTGAGGGAAGCATCACGGAAAAACAGATTATCAAAATAGCGGACAGGGTGCTGGAGTAAGGCACCGTCATTTCGCAATGAAGTGGAGTGCAACGAAATCGAAATGGAGAACAATATATCACTGAGGCAAAAGAAAAAGACATTAATAACGAAGTAAATCCCCTGAGCACATGCACTCAGCTAAATTAATGCACCGTCATAAAGATTACTGCCGAATAGAATTACTGTTATAGTAAGCTTCGCTGGACTATGACAACCCTCAGCAATGTATCTACTCCAGAATTGCCGTCACATTTTCCACATTGTCACCACATTGCCATCACATTGCCACATTAATTAAGTCATTCACTCATTACGCAATTGAGCCATTAAAATCACATTGCCACATTAATTCAAATTGAGCCATTAACCATTCACCCTTTTAAAATGCTCCATTGCCATCCTTATCTCACCATAACTGAACTCATCACTCAGCAAATCTTTTATTGGTTTTATTGCGGCAGTCTGACCGGTGCTTTTGATGACGGATAATATCTGTTCCAATTTGGAATTAGATACAAACCGGGAAATATCCAGGTCTCCCGTACCTATGAATGCGGCAAGATGACCTTCTATAGTTATTGTTGATAATTTTCGTTGGGCAGCAATCTCAGTAATACTCAGCCCATCCCGATACATAGACAATGTTGCATTTTGTGTACTGCTCGTAGCCGGTTTTGAACTGGTCTTTGTGGTCTTTTCCCGTTTCTCCCTCTTTGGCGCCTTAAACTGAATGCGTGACGGAAGATTGTGCTCCTTAGCATACTGCTGTATCACCTTCAGGAAATTGGCCCCATACCTGCTGATCTTATAATCACCAAACCCTGTAATATGTTTCAGTTCTTCAAAATTCTCCGGCAGGTATATGGCCAGTTCTACCAGGGAAGTATCAGCCACAATATTATAGGCAGGCACATGCTCGCGGTCGGCCATATCAAGGCGCAGGCTTTTGAGTTGTTTCAATAATTCCCTGTCGTATTCCAGCTCTTCTTCCTGCGCTGTTTCCACTTTTTCTTTTTTCATCACCAGCTTTAACTGGCTTTCCCCCTTAAGAATTTTCCAGCTTTTTTCGTTCAGTTTCAGCGTGGCGTACTGGTCATCGGTTTTGTCCATGAACCTGTGATACAGCAGTTGCTGCACCATCCATTGCCATTCTTCTCTTTTCAGGTCCTTGCCAATGCCATATGTTTTCAGGTCTTTATGGGCAGGGTTAATTTTTTCACTTGCAGAGCCACGCAAAAAGTCTATAATATAGCCTGCCCCATACCGTTCACCGGTACGCACTATTGCCGAAAGTAATTTTTGGGCACTGACTGTAGCGTCTTTTTCTTCCAATGAGCTGAGGCAATAATCACAACTGCCGCAATATGCAGGGAACTGCTCCCCGAAATACTGCATCAGGTACTGTCTGCGGCAACCTTCATGCTCGCAATACTCCTGCATCAGTTGCAGCTTCTTTTGAGATATGGCTGATTGCTGCGGATTATCTTCAATCTGCGCAAATTTCCGCAGCTTCATGATGTCGCCAAAGGAATAGTAAAGAATAGCATCACTCTTTAATCCATCCCGTCCGGCGCGCCCTGTTTCCTGGTAGTAGCCTTCTATGTTTTTAGACACATCGTGATGAATAACAAACCGCACATTCGATTTGTCTATGCCCATGCCAAACGCGATGGTAGCCACTATCACCCGGTATTCATCCCGCTGGAAAGCCTCTTGTACCCTGCTTCGCTCGCCCGCATCCATGCCTGCATGATAATGTGCCGCTTTAATACCGGCTTCATGCAGCCGTCCTGCTATGTCTTCTGTTGACGCTCTGGACAAAGCATAGATAATGCCACTGTCGTCCTTATGTTTCTTTACGTATTCTAAAATATGCCGGAACGCATCACGCTTGGGTTGTATGAAGTAATGAATATTCGGACGGTTGAAACTGGATATATAAATCTTAGGGTGGCTTAGTGCGAGTTTCTCAACTATGTCTTTCTGTGTCACCTTATCTGCGCTGGCAGTAAGGGCAATCACCGGAGTGCCGGGAAACTGTTTTTTTAGTACGGCCAGTTTCAGGTATTCCGGCCTGAAATCGTGCCCCCATGATGATATGCAATGCGCCTCATCTATGGCAAACAGCGAAGGGTTTAACTTTCTCAGGAAATCAAAGAAAGCCTCGCTATTTGCGGGGATACGCTCCGGCGCAATATACAGCAGCTTGATATTTCCCCTTTGCGCTTCCTGTATGATTCGCCGCTGCTCATCAGTAGATTGGGAGGAGTTGAGAAAGGCACCGTTTATGCCGTTTGCCTGCAGGGCATCCACCTGGTCTTTCATCAGCGCTATCAGTGGCGAAACAACAATAGTAATGCCGGGCAGCAGCATAGCAGGCAGTTGATAACAAATGGATTTTCCGGCGCCAGTGGGCATAATGGCGAGCGCATCCTCACCATCTAATACGCTCTCAATGATCGGTAATTGTGTAAGCCGGAATTCATCGTAACCGAAGAAGTGCTTTAAGGCGTGATGTAGTTTTTCTTTTGAATAGTTGCTCATATATTAGTCTGTTAGTCATTTTCCAATTGCAAAGTAAATAAATATTTATTTCATAAAAAAAAATAAAGCATCCCAAAATAATCCGGGATGCTTAAACAATTATTTTACCGTAATACTATTTAACCAAAGACATTATCTTGCTATCCACAGCTGCACCATCAACTATCAATTTGCAAATATAGTTTCCATCAGCAAGGCCATTTAAGGAAGCGCTGATCTCGCCATTGCCTTTATTCGTCAGCAGGTAGCGCCCTACTTCTGTTCCGTTGGTAGCATTGATAACAATAAATGCTGATTGTATATTCAGAGGCAGATAATACGCGATGATAGTTGAGTTACCAACAGCGGGATTAGGAACATTCTGATAAAGTTTTGCCGGATTATTACTATTCGCAGGGGTAATATTATCAGTAGTGCCGGAAGTTGAAGGATTGCCTTTTCTATCGGTTGGTTTCATGTTGCAGCAATCAGCCTGTACCTGCGCCAGTTGGTCAACTTTTGCGGCAAGGTCGGCAAATTTTGTCTGCAGGTCTTGTATCGCGGCATCCTTATCTGCTAGCAATTTCTTCTGATCTTCAATCTGTGTCTGCTGAGTCTTAACGGAATTTACAAGTATGTAAAACAGGGCATTGGCATTATAATCCAGGTATTCTTTTTTATTACCGTTGCTGTCCTGGTAGTTGAAGCTGCCAACCATGTAAGGAGCTATCTTCTGTATGTCCTGTGCAAGTACGCCAACAAATCTCTTATTTGCAGGCATCCCTGCTTCTCCTGTATATTCAAACCATACAGGATTTATCATGCTTAACACGTTCAGACCATCTTCATATTTCGAAACGTTTTTCTTAAGGCGTGCATCAGATGCTATTTTCCATGTGGCAGTTCCGGGCTTGGCAGCATCATCTTTCGACAACTCAAGCTGGTAGGCGGGCGCAGAAGTGCCGATACCAACATTTGCATTATCTCCCAGCACCAGTGAATTTGATGCGCTAACCTTTGCATTATAACCTATAGCAGTAGCATTACTAAGGATACCAATAGCATCTGAACTGGAACCGATAAAAGTATTATTACTCCCAGTAGTGTTCGACAATCCGGCATACCATCCCATCGCTACATTATTTCCGCCGGTTGTATTATAATAGCCGGAATAAGGCCCGTAAAACGAATTATAATCACCTGTAGTATTGTTCATGCCTGCATAAGCGCCGGTTATTGCATTATCGCTGCCGGTAGTATTGTAAAATCCGGCAACGAAACCGTTAAACGTATTACTGTTGCCTGTTGTATTATAATATCCTGCCTCAGTGCCGGAAATAGTATTGAAAGTACCTGTTGTATTACTTACACCTGCAAAAGTTCCGGTGAAAGAATTATAACCACCGGTTGTATTATACAAACCGGTTGCATAGCCAAGGAAAAGATTGCCATCGCCGTTATTATAATATCCGGATTCAACTCCAAGCATGGTATTAAAATTACCGGTCGTATTATTAGAGCCGGAATAATAACCCGACATACAATTGTATATCCCGGTAGTATTATTCATTCCTGCTAATCCGCCCATGAAAAGATTGCCTGAACCTGTAGTATTACTATACCCGGCTTCTGTTCCAAACAAGGTATTGAGGTAACCGGTAGTATTATTAGCCCCGGCATAGTAGCCTGCCATCGAGTTATAATTACCGGTAGTATTATATACACCGGATGCAGCTCCAAGGAAAAGGTTTCCATATCCGGTAGTATTGCTGTACCCGGCTTCCATACCCAGCATTGTATTCATACTTCCGGTTGTGTTATTTGCACCGGCATAATACCCGGAAAATGAGTTGTAATTTCCTGTAGTGTTATAAATCCCCGAGGCCGCGCCAAGGAAAAGGTTTCCTGCCCCTGTAGTATTGCTGTAACCCGCTTCCATACCCAGCATTGTGTTATAGCTGCCTGTGGTATTGTTTGCTCCTGAATAATAACCTCCCATAGAGTTATAACTTCCGGTAGTATTGTAAACACCCGAAGCCGCACCGAGGAAAAGGTTTCCTGCCCCGGTAGTATTACTATATCCTGCTTCCATACCAACCATTGTATTAGCCCCCCCGGTGGTATTATTGGCTCCGGCATAATAACCAAGCATTGAATTATAACTTCCGGTAGTATTGTAAACGCCGGAAGCTGCGCCCAGGCAAACGTTTCCTGCGCCGGTAGTATTGCTGTAACCCGCTTCCATACCCAGCATTGTGTTATAATCGCCGGTTGTATTATTTGCACCGGCATAAAAACCGGAAAATGAATTATAACTGCCGGTTGTGTTATAGATACCCGAAGCCGCACCCAGGAAAAGGTTTCCTGCCCCGATAGTATTACTATACCCTGCTTCCATACCAACCATTGTATTAGCCCCCCCGGTGGTATTATTTGCTCCGGCATAATAACCAAGTATGGAATTATAACTGCCTGTAGTATTATTAACTGCAGAGGCCGCACCCAGGAAAAGGTTTCCGTATCCTGTTGTATTGCTATACCCGGCTTCCATACCTAGCATTGTATTCAGGCTTCCGGTTGTATTACTTACACCTGAATAATAACCTCCGATTGAGTTATAACTGCCGGTAGTATTATATAAACCCGATGCAGCGCCAAGAAAAAGATTTCCCACACCTGATGTATTACTGTACCCGGCTTCCATACCCAGCATTGTATTGTATGCTCCGGTAGTATTATTTGCTCCGGCATAATAACCAAGCATGGAATTATAACTTCCGGTAGTATTATATAATCCTGATGCTGCTCCGAGCAAAACATTTCCTGCGCCTGTAGTATTGTAATACCCTGCTTCAATGCCAACCATAGTGTTATAGTCACCTGTAGTACTGCTGGCGCCTGCATAATAACCCAAAAGAGAATTATAACTGCCTGTAGTATTACTTTCACCCGATCCGGCTCCCTGAAACAGGTTTCCGGAACCTGTTGTATTGCTAAACCCGGCATACATTCCGTGCATCGTATTATAGCTGCCGGTAGTATTGCTCATACCTGAATAATAACCACTGATTGAATTATAATTTCCGGAAGTATTATAAAGCCCGGATGCAAGCCCGCAAAATACATTACCGATACCTGTGGTATTGCTCATGCCGGCTTCCATACCCACCATAGTATTTCCAGCTCCTGTAGTATTATTATAACCGGAAAAAGAGCCAAGGAATGAATTATTGGAACCGGTAGTATTATTAAAACCGGCTTCTAAACCAAGCGATGAATTATAATTGCCTGTAGTATTGCTATAGCCCGCTTCCATACCCAGCATTGTGTTATAATTTCCAGTAGTATTATTTGCACCTGCATAATATCCAAGCATGGAATTGTAACTGCCTGTAGTATTATAAACTCCGGATGCTGCACCAAGGAACAGGTTGCCGCTACCCGTTGTATTACTATACCCCGCTTCCATACCCAGCATTGTATTCACACTTCCTGTTGTGTTGTAAGCCCCTGAATAATAACCACCAAATGAGTTATAAGAGCCGGTAGTATTATAAAGACCGGATGCCGCGCCGAGGAACAGGTTGCCATCTCCTGTTGTATTACTAAATCCGGCTTCCATACCCAGCATTGTATTCAGGCTTCCGGTAGTATTATATAAGCCTGTGTAATAACCACCAAATGAATTATAGCTGCCGGTAGTATTATATGCGCCCGATAACGCGCCGAGAAAAAGGTTACCATCTCCTGTTGTATTCGCGAAGCCAGACTCCATACCAAACATGGTATTCATACTTCCGGTAGTATTATACAGTCCAGAGTAATAGCCACCCATTGAATTATAACTGCCTGTAGTATTATATGCGCCTGCTACCGATCCAAGGAAAAGATTGCCACAACCTGTTGTGTTGGCAAATCCGGCTTCCATACCTACCATTGTATTCATATTCCCGGTAGTGTTATTAAATCCGGCATAAAAACCTAAAGCAGCGTTATAAGTTCCTGTTGTATTATAAAAACCCGATGAGGAGCCTACAAAAGCATTACCAATACCGGATGTATTATGATACCCGGAAAAATCTCCCATAAAGGCGTTATAACTTCCTGAAGTATCAGAGTAACCATTACTGTACCCAAAAAAGGAATTGTATATCCCGGTAGTAATGGAAGCGCCCGCACCTGTTCCCTGCAAGGTATTTGTTTGTGCAAAAGCACTCCCTGTTCCAAATATTATTAAGGCAATTAAAAGCTGCTTTCCGTATAAAATATTATACTTTCTCATGAAATATTATATTGAAGATTTTATATAATGGGATTCAAATGATTTTATAAAGCAAATGGGCAATCGTCATTAATCGTATTTATTATTTTCCACTGGTATTTCTTGCCGGAACATCCGGCCTGGCTAACTGAGGCGCAGTTGTTGGTAAATTTGGCTGCGGTTGTTTTTCAGGGCTCTTAATTGTAGCAGGCCCAGGAGGTGGTGCCGGTTTTGCTATTGCTACAGGTGCAGGAGTTGGTTTCTGAATTGAAACTGGTTTTGCAATGGTTGCCGGCGCCAGATTGGGTTTCTGCATTGGTGCAGGTTTCGCGATAGCCGGAGGTGTAAGTTCGGGCTTCTGAATTACCACCGGTTTAGCAATAGTTGCAGGCTTCGGTGTTGGTTTTTGAATTGTCGCAGGTTTAGCGATTGTTACCTGTTTTGGAGCTTTAGCCTGCGCATTGCAAATCCCGGATGCTGAAAAAAATAATAACGCTGTTGCACAAAAAGCTATAGCGCAAAATGATGTATTCTTGTTTTGCATAATCCAGATTTTTAGATTTCCTTAACAAGGTAGTAAATTATTTTTATTGAAGTAAAAAAGATATAAACATTATTAAAATAATTAATAAATGAACTTTTTTTACAAATCAATCATAAATGGCAGTAAAATTCCATAAATGCCTGTATTCTTACAAAATACAATACCTGAAAACAATTACGGGTATCCGTTTTTGATTTTCTAATTTTGCGATGGCCGGGTGAAGTACATCCGGGCAGGAATACGGAATTAATCAATGATGCAATTGTACCCGGCACATGCCGCTGAAGCACTGGAATTTAATAAAATATGCGACTTGCTTTTACAAAAGTGTCGTACTGACGCGGCGCGTGAGCAGGTAATAAATATCCGCTTGCACATCCGTATGGAACACATGGAGCGGGAACTGTTGCAGACCAGCGAATTTAAATCAATACAACAAAGCGGCGACCATTTTCCTAATGACTTTACACGCAACTTAGACCGGGAATTAAAATTACTTTCTGTTACTGGCGGAGTGCTAACCGGTGAGCAACTATTAGCGTTTCAGCAACTCGCCCTGAACATCCGGGATATGCTGCTGTGGTTCAAAAAAAACAATGAGTTATTTCCGCACCTTCGTTCTTTGGCTGGCCGCATCGTTTATGAAAAGAAAATAAATGATGGTATCTCCGCAGTAATTGATGAAGGGGGTATTGTAAGGGACAATGCCTCTGCTGAACTGATGAAGATACGCTCCGAACTTGGAAAGGCAAGGCATGAATCCAGACGTGTATTTGAAAGTGTGCTGCGCAAATTAAATAAACAGGGATACCTCGCCGATATTTCAGAAAGTTTTCTGAATGGCCGGCGCACAGCAGCAATTCTTGCGGAATACAAAAGAATAGTTAAAGGAATACTGCATGGTGAAAGCGATACCCAAAAAACCGTTTTCATAGAGCCTGAAGAAACCATAGAACTCAACATCGAAATATTTTCATTGGAACGGGCTGAGATCAGGGAGATACACCGGATATTAGTTCAGGCTACTAAAGACCTGTCTGCATTTTTACCACAGCTTGAATCATATTACCACCTGTGCGGCATCTATGATTTCATCAGGGCGAAAGCATTACTCGCCATTGACCTGAATGGCAATATGCCCCGCCTGAGCCCCCACCCTGTTGTACATTTGATAAAAGCATACCACCCCCTGTTATACCTGTACAACAAACAAAATAATAAAACAACCATTCCGCTCAATCTTACCCTAGACAGGCAAAACCGTATTCTTATAATCAGCGGCCCGAATGCAGGTGGTAAAACGGTCTCTATGAAAACCGTAGGATTACTGCAACTAATGGTGCAGGCCGGATTGCTGATCCCTGTGGACGAAAATTCAGAGATTGGAATCTTCAAACAACTAATGGTACAGATAGGCGATACACAATCTATAGAACATGAGTTGAGCACCTATAGCGCCCATTTGCAGGACATGAAACATTTTATGGATTTTGCAAATGGCAAAACACTATTCTTTATTGATGAATTGGGCAGTGGATCTGACCCTAACCTTGGCGGCGCATTCGCAGAGGCTATTGTGGAGGACCTTGCTCAAAAAAACGCCCTCGGAATTATCACCACACACTATCTGAACCTCAAAGTAATGGCAGGCAAAGTGCGGGGCATTTTTAACGGAGCTATGGCCTTTGATGAAGAAAGACTGGAACCGCTTTACCACCTCGCAATAGGCAAGCCGGGCAGCTCATACACTTTCGCAATTGCGCAGCGCAGCGGACTGCCTGCACACGTAATAGAACGCGCAAAGCAACTTACTCAGCGGGAACATTTTAAACTCGACAAGATGCTCCACCAGACCGAACAGCAATCTGTAAGGCTATCTGACAAAGAGAAGGAACTGGATAAACTGATAAAGGATAACGAAAAGCTTAAAAAGAACTATGATGAACTGACGAATAAAGAAAAACTAAAACAACAACAGGAGACGCTGCGCCTGCAAAACGTGATAAAGAAACAGGAACTGGATTATTTGCGCGATACGGAACGCAAATTCAAACAAATAATACAGGACTGGAAAAAATCTGAGAACAAACAGGATGTAATAAAAGCCGCTGAAAATGTACTCTTCCGGAAAAAGCAGGTTGATTCCAATGCTGCCTCAGCAAGGAAGGCGGACAAAAATTTTGAAACAATAGGCGGGCAACCAAAAACAGGAGACCTCGTAAGAAATAAAGAAAATCACCAGGTAGGTACCCTCTCTGAATTACGCGATAAGCGGGCTATAGTTAAGATAGGAAATATGCCTTTCAATGTAAATATTGATGAATGGATAGTAGTACGGAAGAAGGAAAAACAACCGGAATAACAGAGGAAGTTAGATTAGCGCATCTCAGTTTTTTTTGTATAGTTGCTACTGCGATTTTATTATAAGTTTAATAATTTTGCAATCTTTACAAGCTACATTTATTGCATTGTTTATCATCTGTGAAAAGCAGCTGATCTAAAGTAAATCGATTTCTTTTACTGAAAGCCCTGTTGTTTTACTGATAATTTCAATCGCTACGCCACTGTCTTTCAGGGCTTTTGCCACTTCAGCTTTACCCTCGATCTTACCCTCTGTCTTGCCTTTTCTTTCTGCCTCATCCTTTGCGGTCTCTATAACCGCAAACCAATCTCTGTACCCTTTAAGGCTGGATTCATAACTGGCAAATTCAGATTGGTTGAATTTGGATAATTCCGCTTTTTCAAAAGCTTCTTTAAACACTACTTCATCTTTAAATATCTGGGGAATACTTTGAAAGTCTTCCAGGTGCTTTATAAAATATAACCATTTATCCAAACGGCTGCTTAGTTCTGCTTCTGTCTTCAGGAATTTAGGCATTTCAAGATATAAGTACGTAAGTTTATCATAAAATGTTTTGCCATCCTGATTCTTTAATTTTATCTCATGCACAACTAAGTTTTTATCAGCTTCATTTCCGTAGTCTTTGAATACAAAATCCAGTATTCCGATGCAAAAAACAGCTTTGAGATTAAAATTCCATTCACCTTTTTCCACCTGCTCCCTGATTGGAAAGGTTGAATAATAGATAGTTCGTTCCTTAAAAAAATTCTGCCTGGCTTTTTGCAATTCCACTATAAATTTTTCGCCTTGATCATTCTCGCAATAAATATCAAAAATGACTTTTCTCCCATCAGCAGATTCCCCGATTTGTTCTGTATTTTTAAATGTTAAGTTCTTAATGTGAATCTGTGGTAACAACGCATTGAGGAAGTCAAGCAAAGCTGGTTTGCTTGCTTCTTCTCCAAATATTTTTTTAAAACCAAAATCAGTAAAAGGATTTACATATTTCGCTTTCATATCATTCGCATTATTCAAACACAAATGTACAAGATTTAATAAGACCAGGCAAAAATCCTGCATTTCTAACTTACCTAAAGTGACTATTTTTGGTAAGTTTAATACTCTCTTCCAAAAGTAAAAATTGTGATTTTTTCATTCCATACCATTGCGTCCTTTGTATTTTTTAATTAAAAAAGAGCGCTTTCAAACAATTCTGCTTTGCGATCTTTGCGCCCATTGCGAGAACCTTTTCTGTACAATATTTCATCCCTTCGATTATGTATATTTACATGAACATTAATACCATATTAAATATAATTTCCAAAAATCAATTTCGTTTTATATTTTTATCGGGTACAAACACAAAATAATGACAAGGAATATTCTGTTTATCGCGACTTTCCCGTTTCTTTTTACAACAATGGCCTCTGCTCAAAATGCAAGGAAACCAAAGACCGTAGTTGTTGAAAACAAAAAAATAACAACAACCAGAAATTCCTGTACGGAACCCTGTTCGAATGTTACTTTTTATGAGTTTATGAAGCATTTTAAGGAGCACAATGGCTTTGACAGTGAAAAACTCAGAGAAGCCGAAATGGCTGCCGGCGGCGACTGCTTTACTTCCAAACAAATTAGGATCATCCTATCCGGATTTACTTATGAGTCCACACGCATAGAATTCGCTAAATTCGCCTACGATTATGTCTATGATAAATCAGATTTTGCAGCTGTGAAAGAAGGTTTACATAATGCGTCTTCATGGGATGAGGTGGAAGAATACATCAAGCACAGATAGTTGACAAACATCTCGTTGTGTTTTTATCCGGTTTGTTTAATTCAACTTTTTAGGCGTGCTTACATACTAATTCATTTGCAAAAAATTGAATCTTAACAAACTTATCTTCTCTTTTTTAGTAAATGCAGTTTATCAATTAATGCACAATTGAAATTTTTTTGTAAGCCACTGGGGTATTATCTATACTTAATTTAAGAATGTACAGACCTTGGGGTAATTGGGAAATGCTTATTGTAGCCGAGGTATTATTGATATGATGCAGTTCCGCCAATACTCCTCCCTGCAAATTGGCGATTTTTATACACAAATTTTTATTTACTTGCATACCGGTAATGTTAATAAGATCGGATGCAGGATCAGGAAAAATTGATAAGGTCAATTTTTCTGGATTTTCAATGGCAGTAGCAGGAACACCACACAAGCCTGTAATCATGTGAATTGCAAAGTTGGAATCTCCATAACAACGAAACGTCCCTTGATCTCGCAAAGACATATCCAAAAGATCGCCATAAGCGAACACCTTGGTATTAACCCAATGGAAATGCAACCGATCTTTTCAATGTACTTGCCAAGTGTATCATAACCATACTTATAAACAAAACTAGTTCCAGTACCGATGGAATGTGTATAGATAGTCTTTAAAGTAGCGGTATCATACAAAACCAACCTTACGGAATCAACTATAAAAGAAAAAAACGAATCGGGATGAGGAGGCGCAAAGGGCCAAATTAAAAATTCAGCATCATTTGGCAATATTGGAAGCGTTAATGTATCACCATCGTGCACATTGAATACATAAAGCGGCGTAAAACGATTGAAAAAATAATTATATACAAAAACGGTGTCGCTGTTATTATAAAAGTAAAGTGTAGGGAGATCGTTTATTTTCCACGGTGTTGTAGGATAGGTATATGCTTTTCGTGTAACACTTCTGCAAGTTATTCCAAGGATGATTGTATCGCCAGAATAATAAGAATGAAAAACACCTCCATCGTTATCATGATACCACTCACTGCCAGGCGGTGCAAACAATGTTTGGCCATGCAAAGAAGTAAACTCACTCATCAACAAAAAAACAAAGCATATATATATTTTCATCCTGCAAAATATGCTGCTTTAAATAAAATAGCTCCAAATTACATAATGCAAAAATATAAATGATTTTTCGTATTTTCGTTTTTTATCCTATAGTCTGTTTACATGCCGTATAGTCCCGCTAAAAGACTTTAATGCAAATAATTTTTGCGGAATAAGATTGGGAAGATTACGAACGTTTTAGAAATAATGGGAGTTCACTTAATCATTACAATCGCATTCATCAGGTTCCTGGATAAAGGTTTCGAGGCGATCATGCAAAGTGAAAGTATTTTTGCTTTCGTCATCATAAACTATTTCACTGATTATCCAGTGAGATCCTACAGGCACACAAATGTACAGCAGGCCTAATTGTTTGTAGTCTATTGTATTACCTTCTACCTTTGCCTCCTTGGTAAGGACACGGTTATAAACCTCAGAATAAAATTTATAATGAACTTCCTTAATTTTCTTGTTGACATTATTTTTGATCTTCACTCTGAACCGCTGCTTGCCGCAGTCGTAACATTCCGAACATTCCTTTTTAAAAGAACACAAATAAAAAATCTTGTTGTGCCTCAGATAATCTATATCCTGTGCATGTGAATGGGAAAAACTCAGAAAAAACAAGGGTACAAAAAGTAAAATTCTAAGACGTGATAACATATTCTATATTGATTTTGAAATTTTGTTATTAAATAAACCTTAATCAATTCTTTAGTACAAAGTGTAATCTGCTACCACAGTAATCACTTAGGATCGTTGACAAAATTAATCTTATTCACTTACCATTCGGTGCAAATATATAAAATGGAATATAAAGACAATGGTTTAATCTGAATATTTTTCATGAGCACATAATTTTGATGCCATTATAAAAACACATAACCTGGCATTTACTCATAAAACAATAGCGAAAACAGCTTTTATTGTCTGATACAAAATAACTTATTATTGGGTAGTGGCTCAGTTTGAATGTTAGTAGTTTAAGGGGTGATATTGCTTTTCTTTGGCGTGAAAATATAAATATTTAATCTGATGATTAAAAACATAGCAATTATAAAAAGCCATCTATATTCCTCTTTCCCTACATAACGCAATAAAATACCGAGCGCACAAAGCGACAATAGAACGGATATTGTAAAATAAATCTTTCTACGATTAGACATGACCTGAGTTTAATGAAAGTAAAGATAATAAAAAAGGCACCCTTTTTTTGCCCAAAAAATACAATTCCTGTTTTTAGCTTACCTTTATTTAAAATTTACTCATTAATGCGTCTCTTTACGGTTACTTTGCTATGCCTTTTTATGAGCATGGCGCTATATGCCCAGAAATCCGGCAATTCGGCTAATACAGCAGCTTCACAAACCAGTCCGGACAATATATATACTATCAAACAACAGTTTCTGTACCAGGTATTGCACAATCCTAATGATAAAGGAAACGATGAAGACAATGATCTTTCCCGTTTCAACAGGTGGTTCAATGATATGGAACCAAGATGCTTCCCTTCCGGCGATATTCCCCGTCCTGATGTATTGCTCAAAGAAATGCAGGGCGCCCAAAGCTCTTCAAAACATGCGAATAAACAAACAGCTGCAGTAGCATGGCAACCGGTCGGTCCCACAATGGTACCGTCTAATTTCAATGGTATAGGCCGTGTAGATTGCATTGTAATTGACCCGTTAGATACAAGTAAACTTTACGTAGGCACAGCCGGCGGCGGACTTTGGATAAGCCATGATGGCGGAGCTACCTGGACTTCAAATACTGATAATTTTCCATCGTTAAGTATTGCCGATATTGCTGTAAACCCAAAGCACACAGATACTATTTATGCAGCTACAGGCGATGGTTACGGCTACGAGAACGGCTCCTTCAATATTTTCTGGGGCGGCTTGTATTCGGCAGGGGTAATGAGGAGTGCAGATGGCGGAAAAACATGGGATACTACAGGCCTCAGTTTTCTTCAGTCCCAGAGAGATATTATTCAAAAACTCCTTATAAACCCGGTTAATCCAAACATATTGCTGGCTGCCACACGCAATGGCATTTTACGTACCGCCAATGCAGGCGCCACCTGGGATACGGTTGATGCAGGGCATGTTTACAGCATGGCTTTCCAGCCGCAAAACCCTGCAACTGTATATGCAGTAAATAATAAAGACCTCAGGGTTTCTTACAATGCCGGGCTAACGTGGCAAACATTATCCGCAGGCATCAACCCGGCAAATGATCGCTGTAGTATCGCTGTTTCTGCCGCTTCTCCAAATTCAATATGGGTTTTAGACGCTTACGATAATTTAAAATGTTCACATAACGGAGGAGGATCATTTTTCTCGACATTAACCCCTGATTCAGTTGCACGCTTTTATGGCTATTACGACCGCGTTCTTGGCGTATCTCCGGCCGACTCAAATTATGTACTTGCCTGTGGTATGATTATGGCTAAATCAACTGTTGCCGGTTTCTCCTGGAATAAACTGGATCCTGCCGGGCACGTACATGTTGATAACCATGCAATAACTATCAATCCGCTTCGTACCTCTACTATTTACACCGGGAATGATGGTGGTATTTGTGTAAGCTATGATGGAGGTTTGCACTGGCATAATCTTGGAAATGGCCTTATGATATCCCAGATTTACCGTGTGGCTAACTCCCAGCAAAACCCATATATAATGCTATGCGGCCTACAGGATAATGGCTCTTTCAGCTATGATGGCACAAACTGGCTTGAAGTTACAGGCGGTGATGGCATGGCATGTGCCATTAACCCGCAATACGATTTACAGCAGATCTCATCTTCCCAATACGGTAATTTTAATATCTCTTATGACCAGGGCGCAAGTTTTGCCCATATGAATGTTTCCTCAGAATCAGGAGCATGGGTTACGCCTTTGGTTTATGATCCAAATGACCCGCGAAACATTTATTTTGGGTATCAGCATATTTATGCTTCTAATGACGGTGGCGGATCTTTTTACAAATTCCCAAAATCCCCTTTCTTCTCAAATGGCGCCATCTCAATGGCTATTGGCCACTCCAACAGCAATGTGATTTATGCTGCTGATTACACCTTTATCTACAGATCAACGGATGCCGGACTAACCTGGACAGGTGTAAACGGAAATTTACCAACCACCCAGGCTATTACCTATATAGCCGTTGACTACAATGATCCGATGCGTGTTTATGTCACTACTTCCGGTTACAAAGCGGGTGCTAAAGTATTTGTGAGTACTACAGGCGGCAACACCTGGAATAACATAAGCGCCAACCTCCCGAATGTTCCGGCAGACTGTATCGCCATTGACAGCAGTACACCCGGCGCCTTATTTGTTGGCACCGACATGGGTGTATATTATACCGATTCTTCACAAACAGGGTGGTCAGTTTACAATACCGGCTTACCCAATGTGATCGCAAACGACCTGAGTGTTAACTACGCTAATTATAAAGTAAGAGTAGCTACTTATGGACGTGGAATATGGGAATGCAGGCTTAAGAAATACCCGCCAGACCGCACAGGTGTTTCGCAAATCAAATCATCGCAATCTTCCGCTATCTCCGTTTATCCTAACCCTGCAGAGAATAGCTGGAAACTGGTTTTCCCGAAACAAAAACCAACTGCTTTCAGTGTAAAAGTAATGGATGTAAACGGCCGCACAGTCCGTAAGCAAGACAATTCAGACATCATAGACGCATCTATGCTCCCAAGTGGTATATACAATATTGAAGTAGCTGTCGGCAACTTACAATATAGTATTAAGGCGATACGGAAATAAGCAAATAGTGGGGAATGATAAAATAAAAGTGTTTTATTGCATAGGCATTGCTTACGTTTACTGCTTTACCAACTAATATATCAAACTTTTTGTTATTCACTTTAACCATGTAGATGCTATCAGGCAGTTGCCTCACACGAAATGCGCCATGATGTAGCTGTGATCTATTTTGTAGGGAAACAAACCAGTACGGTTTATTTTCATGGGAGATAAAAAGAGACAGGATTTTTATCACAAACTTCCAAATTCATAGTTAATTTTGTCCTGTGCCAACCACCACCCAAATATTACAGCGAATTAAAACCTCCGTACTCACAACCTATCCGGGGGCAACGCTGATTTTGTATGGCTCCTATGCCCGTGGGGAAAACCGCAAAGATTCAGACATTGATATTTTAGTTCTGATTGATAAAGACAAAATAACCCTTGATGACCGTGAAAAAATAGGCGCTCCTTTATATGATATACAATTAGAAACGGAAATACTTATCAGTCCTATAATCTATACCAGGAACACCTGGAATACCAGGCTTCAGATAACCCCATTTTATAAAAATGTTACACGGGAGGGTATATTACTATGAACCCGGAAAAATCAGAGTACGTTTATAGAAGAATAGCCAATGCAAAAAGGACTTTGGACGAAGTGAATATACACATCGAAAATAAATTGTGGAATACTGCAGTTAACAGGCTTTATTACGCTTGTTTTTATGCAGTAACGGCTTTGCTTTACAATTATGATTTGGATACAAAAAGCCATAGTGGTACACAGACTGTTTTTGGACATCATTTTGTAAAAACAGGCATCATCAGTAAAGAATCAGGAAAATTTTATACTAAAATTTTTGGCATGAGACAAAATGCGGACTATGAGGATGAGATCGAGTATGAAAAAGAAGATGTGCTGCAATTATTACAGCCCGCGACCGACCTTATCTCAGCCATTGAAGATGTTTTAGCAAAAGGAAAATAAACATACCCCTACTCTTCCTCATCAAAATAGATCTTATAAAAACTCTTACCCACCTTAGCGTCATATCCTTTTTCTATCAGGCTTTTATCGCCGTGAATATAGACATGGGAATTCTTGTCGAGCTTTAATACACTTTTGAAAACGGCAATAAAAGTTGATTACATTTTCCAGGAATCTATAATTTTTAGATTTTTTATTGATGAGTAGTCATCAATATCATGTGTTATAAGTGTCAGCTTATTAACTATTGCTGTAGCTGCAATGATAGCATCAGGTAATTTGATTTTGCATTTTTGCCGGATATTAATTGTCTGCAGGATAATTTCCTCATTAAGCGGATAAACCAAAGCCTTGTCAGAAAATGACATTAACTTTTGTATTTGTTTATTGGTTGCATTAAACCAGCCAACAATTTCAATGCGCGTAATTATTGAAATAATTATAGGAAGGCCGTCTATTAAAATAGTAGTTTTTGCAGGAAGTTTATTACCTAAGTAATCAATGATTACGTTTGAATCCATTAAATATTTCTGTCCCATTCTTCCCTTGATTTTTTCACATATTCCTGTAATTGTTCCGCTTCTTCTGAGGTAAGTATTCCTTTATAAGCTGCCATAGTACTTACTTTTTCAGGCTGAATATCTGTTGGTTCGTCCGTTGCATATAAAAGCACTTCAAGTTTTCTGCCAACATAATCATCGGGAATTAGAATATGGACATCTTTATTATCCGGGGTTATTGTTGTTCGTATCATAATTGTAAAGTTAGTGAAAATCGAAATATTTTTCGTTTTCCAAACTAATATAACTTCAGACTAATAAAGCGGTGAAGCCTTTTTTTAATACTTTTATCCAAAAATAAAATGTGAAAAGATTAGGAATTATAGCTGCAACAGGTCAGCTAATTGGTTTGGCTGCACTATGCATAGAATTATTTTATTTCAATTCCGAACATTTCTTTTATGTACTTGCTGCCTGGTTTTTGTGCATGTTTATTTTTTCAATGTTCATTAAAAAAAAATCAGCCATAATAAAGGAGCAGGAACAGAATGAATTAGCCCTTAAAATTGAATCCGATATACTACTACCTAACCCTGGTCTATACCCATACATGGAATTCTACTACTCAAAAAACGTTAGCCTTGCTTTGTTCATTGCCTATATTTTTATTACCGGATTTTTTTCCTTTGCCGATTCGCTGACGGCTGGCTGGTTTTTTCATTTTTGTATGAGTTTAACGGTCGCATTATGTGTACTTTGTTTGTGGTACAATTATAAAAAATGGTTATGCCCGGCATTCAGAAATGAACCTACTATATCAATTGACGACAAAAGCATAGACCTTAAAAATGGGTACACGCCCATATTATGGAATGAAATTGACTCCATAATTATCCGGCAAAATGTAATAGGAATTAAACTCAAAAATCTCGATGAATTTTTAAACAAGCAGCCAACTAAAAGAAAAGCATTTGGATTAAAATTTTACAGATCATTTTATAGATACAATTTTGGAATTTCCCTGATAATCATAAGGGATGGGGATATAAATTTATTCAACACCTTAACAGATTACTTTAATCGGTTTAAGAATAACTATTGATCCCCGCATCATATGTTTTATATTAATTTCACTCCTCCTCATCAAAATAAATCTTATAAAAACTCTTCCCCACCTTATCATCATATCCTTTTTCTATCAGGCTTTTATCACCGTGAATATAGACATGAAAATTCTTGTCGAGCTTTAATACACTTTTGAAAACACGCGCCTGCTTTTTTACTGCCTGCGTGGAAATATCAAAGTTGTCCGGCATTTCTATATCGTTCGTTTCGGAATAATTGTTTTCAAATTTTTTAAACGATCTGCTCATACCCGGATCGTCAAACACCTGCTTTACAAATTGTTTCTTATCAAAACTTTCATTTGCCCTGAAGTATTCCACCGATTTATTGAGCAGGTCAATCTGGTCGGTCTTGGAAATTTCAAATTCTGTTGGCAACTGCTCCGCTATGTATTGTTTGGTAAGGCCCAGGAATTGATTGGTCTGGAAATATTCATTTGCCTGTGGTATAATACTCAGAAAGGTTTCGCGCCAGAAAACCGCTTCTTCGCCCTTGTTCCTGTTGTCATAGATCAGCACATCAAACCCATTCTCTGCATTGGTGGGGAATATGAGGCAGGCCTTATCAAACTTTGCAACATCCACCCCTTCCCGCATTACAAGAGATATATCATCCTTGCTTACGTCAAGGTCCAGAAAATTACTTTTCGTTTCTGTTTTAAATATTCCGATAGCTTCTACATAGGCATCATTGATCAGGCACTCCCCAAAATGACAAACATACAGTTCACCCTCTTTTATTTTTGGATGAACGGAACTTTCAAACAAGTGCCTGGCAATATTCACCGAGTTTTTGTGAAAGGTGTTTTCTTCCGCCAGTATCTCAAGGCAGTAATTATATACCTGGTTATAGTCGAGCGATGAAGGATGATAGAAAGAATATCTGTCGAGGTCGTAACTGAACTTAGCGAGAAAAGAATCCTTGAGAATATACTTATCATTCTCATCCAGTTCCAGCGGCTTTTTAGAAGCCACGAAATCCTGTCCATTACCTTTATTACCTACCAGGTGTACTGAAACATGTTTCAATGTAGCATTACTCAGATTCATTTCTTTACTGTATTATACGTTTATAAAAATAAGAAAAACGGAAGGCAATATTACACTATTAAAACACGTAATCAATCCCGGAATATTTTCTATTGCTATTATCAACAAAAAAACTCTTTTCTGAATTTTCCTTTTATATTTGGAATAAAATATCAGATTCTTATGCGGAGCAAAGTTTCATTACTTCTTCCATTGTTATTAATAAGTTTGCTATCTTCCTATTCTTCTTTTGGCTGGGGTAAAAGAGGTCATCAAATGGTGGGTGAAATCGCCTTTCGTAATCTGGATAAGACTACAAGGGATTCTGTAAAAAAATATCTCGAGGGAACAACACCGGAAGATGCCGCCACATGGATGGATGATGTAAGAAGCGATCCCAAATACGGTTATATGGCAGCCTGGCATTACATAAATATTGACAAGGGGCAGGCTTACGAACGAAACAATGATACGAATATTATTAGCGGAATTACTTTCGCCTATAATCAGCTCAGGCAGAGAAGCAAACTTAGCAGGGAAGAAGTGAAAACCAGCCTCAAAATTCTATTCCACCTGCTGGGAGATCTACAGCAGCCGCTGCATACCGGCTATAAAAGCGACCGTGGCGGTAATGATGTAAATGTTACCTTTAATAAGGCTACAATGTCCCTGCACCAGGTTTGGGATGAGGGCATCATTGAAAGCCAGAATATAACACTGGAGAATTGCCTTGATCAATACAGAAGCTTTAGCGAACAACAAATTAACGACATAGAACTTATAAATTATGTGGTATGGTTAAATCAGTCAAGAACGCTGCTTCCACAGGTTTATAATTTTAAGAACAACACTATTGACGACCAATATGTGAGTTTGAATAAAGCCGTGATTGAGCAACAAATTTTATGCGGAGGGATCAGATTATGTGCATTGCTCGAACGGGCATTTCGTAAATAACAGGATTGGTTTTCCCGCAAAGATCAAGCTGGCAAAAATGTTTTTAAAGAAGGTTCTTCATTGACTTGTTTGCATTAGATTATACTTGTAGCTACATAAAATTGTGCATTGTCTGATATGCAGTACTTTGCGGCCTTGATTTAATAACCTGCCTGCCGGTAGGCTGGTTTAGTTATTATCAATTCATTATCCTTGGCGGCTTTGCGCCTTTGCGAGAAACCTCTTTTGCACATTTCTACACGGCACATAGTATAATTATTGAGAAAGGGTCTTCTCCCCTGCTTCAATATTTGTATGCAGGTAGTTTTCTCGGGGAGGTATTGGGCATGAATAGCCATCGGAATAGGCGCAGTATGGATTGTAGCATTTATTGAAATCCAGCAAAACCTTATTGTACTTTATATCTTTTACAGAAAGGTCTATATACCTGCCGCCGCCAAAAGTGGTCTCATAGTTTGTCTCATCATTAAAAGGTATGAACAAATCATCTTTGTGTGCATCTTCTTTTATCAGGTCTATGCTCTGGTAAACATGCAAGGTAAACTTATCTCCTTTTAGCGTAAAGGAAAGTGTTCCATATTCGCGAAAGGGTTTTTGCTTGCCGCTATGTGTTTGTATGAGAAAAGGTTTGCTGCCAGGCGTTTCAGTAAAATCTGCCCATACACAATAGTTATGGTCCGGCACATAGAAACTCAGGAACTTTACCTGCGATGGCTTTATAGGGCTTCGTTTATCAGCCAGCAGATCAGCAGTATATAGTTTCCTGAACTGCAAAATACTATCCGCATAAGATTGCCCTTTTACCATGAAACCGGAGAACAGAAATAAAAATAAAATAACAAATCTCATAACCAGTTTAGAAGTTTATATTATTCAGATTATTTAAAAATACACCAAATTCTTTTCAGGATAAAGCCCCAATCCTGCTATTTCATTTTTCAGGTTTGCAATTACTAATAAAAAGCCTCCTTAAAATGAATAATTTCTTTTATACTTTCTTTATCCAGCAACACACTTATTATATCATACCTTATATTTATATATTGAGGATTTGCCGCTATAAAAGCGGCGGCGGCCACTTTTAAGTATTGCTGTTTTTTCTTATTTACAGCTTCTTCCGGGAACCCGAAATCCGACCTTGAACGGGTTTTTATTTCCACAATTGCCAGCACCTCATCTTTAAAAGCTATAATATCTATCTCTTTCTTTCCGCTCCTCCAGTTTCGGTGAATAATAAAATAACCTTTATTTAGCAGAAAGTCTGCTGCTATTTGTTCACCTTTTACACCAATTTTACTATGTTTGGACATTAATTAATACAAATAGCATGAAAAAATTAGTACTGGACTTCCCAATACAATTACATGAAGCATTAATAATAGGAAAAAATCACCGTTTCATAGCTTCCGTAAAAGAATTTAACAATGTAGTAGTAACCGGCCTCGGCGGCAGCGGCATTGGCGGATCAATAGTACAAAACTACGTTTTCGATAAACTTAAAATACCTTTCATTGTTAATAAAGGATATGACCTTCCTTCTTTCGTTAACCGTAAGTCATTAGTCATTGTCTGCTCTTATTCCGGCAATACGGAAGAGACGCTCATGGCTATGAAACAGGCAATTAAGAAAAGGGCCACTATTATCTGCATCACATCCGGCGGCACTGTGGCGGAAATAGCCAATCAAAAACGCCTGGACTGCATCCTGGTCCCGGCTGGTATGCCTCCCCGCGCATGCCTGGGTTATTCATTAGTACAGATATTATTCACACTGGCCAATTTCGGATTGATTGGCAATCATTTTGAAAAAGAAATCAAGGCTGCAATTAAACAAATGAAAGCCGGGGAAAACGATACTCAGAAAAAAGCCCTTGCCATTTCTAAAAAAATTATCGGAAAGCTGCCAATCATCTATTCTTCCGACCATTTTGAAGGTGTTGCCATCCGCTTCCGCCAGCAGTTGAATGAAAATAGTAAGTTATTGGCATGGCATGGCGCTATCCCTGAAATGAACCATAATGAACTCGTAGGATGGAGGGATGATGCAAATGACAAAGCCGTAATAATTCTAAGGAATAAAGATGACTTTGACCGTGTTCAGTCAAGGATGGAAATCAATAAAAAGGTCTTTAAAAAACATACTTCAACTATCATAGAAATTTACTCTGAAGGTAATAGTTATTGGGAAAAGGCCTTCTATCTTATTCATCTTACAGACTGGGTATCCGTGATGCTGGCTGATCTGCGCGAGTTAGACGCAACAGAAGTCAATGTAATAGATTTCCTTAAAAAGTCTTTATCTAAAGTGTGAGGTTAGGCATTGACAGGTGTCCTACATCTTTGAGATGTGGGACACCTGTCAACAGCTTCTGCAAAATACATTTAACAAATTAATTGCCCATTAAGCCATTGAGCCATTACTCCTTCACCACCCTCTTCATACTCCTCTCACCATCCTCCGCTATTACTTCGAGAATATAAACCCCTGGCGCGAAATACCTCAACGACAAAGTATTAACACCCTTATTCAGCGAGCCTTGCTGTAAGCACACGCCTGCTACATTCATCATACGGTATTTTGTATTTTCCGGTACGCCGTTAATATTCAATATTTCATTCGTGGGATTCGGGTAAATAATAATTTCCGCTTTTTGGTACAGGGGTTCCACGCCAGCGGGACAACGAACTACCTTCACAGGAAACCAAACTGATGTACTGCAACCTAATGCCGTAACTGTATAACTGATAGTTGCGCTTCCTGTCGATATGCCGGTAACAACCCCGGTTGCTGCACCAATGGACACATTGCCTGTGGCACTCCATACGCCACCGGAAGTGGTGTTTGTTAAGGTAATTGTATTGCCTTTACATACACTATCCACTCCATTTATTGTGGCCACAACAGGCGATGGATTAACAGTAACGTAAATAGTAACGGTATCTGATAATATTCCGCAACAATTCACAAAAGTATCTGATATTGCACCGTAGCTCATCACCACCACAGTAAAGGAATCGCTGCCTGTATAACCAGATGACGGCGTATAAGTCAGGCCGGCCGGCATTATTGTGCCGCCGGTTGTAAGCATATTATAAGCCATGCCTGCCAATGTGCCATGAGCAGGCGCCGTAACCACGCTCCAGTTAACTGTTTGCCCGGTATCTATGTCCATTACAGACAACACAGCATTGATGGAAGTAGCTGAATTCTGACATGCCATAAGGCTGTGGCTCCCACCCGTAAAGTTTGGTGTATGGGAATAGGTGATTTTGCGGACACGCTGACCTATTTCTTCTCCAATATATAAGTTTCCATGGCAGTCCACTGCTAATCCGGTCAAATTATTAAATTCCGCTGATATAGCAGGCCCTCCATCTCCGGTATCTCCAACTGTACCTACTCCGGCTATGGTAGTAATGATACCGGCAGTATTCACTTTACGCACACGGCTGTTACCTGCATCGTTAATATACAGATTCCCTGCAACATCAATTGCTATGCCATCAGGATTACTTAACAGTGCCAGAGTTGCCGGCCCGCCATCGCCGCTATAACCCGCGCCACCAATGCCCGCAACAGTTGTAATGATACCGGAAGTATTCACTTTACGTACTGTATGGTTAGCATTATCAGAAAAATACACATTACCTGCGCCATCAATAGTAATTCCTTCTGCATGACTCAATACTGCAGCAGTCGCAGGCCCGCCATCCCCGCTAAAACCTGTTGCAGCAGAACCGGCAAATGAATTGATAATACCCGCAGTATTTATTTTGTAAACATGGAAAGAACTACATAAATATACATTCCCGGCATTGTCAACCGCTACTCCGTCAGCAAAACCTATCCCTTTTATTGCTGTTGCAGGGCTTCCCTCGGCGAATGCTAATGTACCTCCTCCAAAAATGGTACTAATGATACCGGATGCATTTACTTTCCGTATTTTACCTGCACTGGATGTCCCATCAGATATATATACATTTCCGGCGCCATCTACTGCAATACCATGAGGCTGGCTTAACCAGGCTGCAGTTGCGGGCCCGCCATCTCCTTTATATCCAGTAGTATCATCTCCTGCAATAGTAGTAATAATGCCTGCGGCATTCACTTTACTGGCACGGTGACTAAGTTCTGCTATATATATGTTGCATGATCCATCTAAGGCTATACTCATAGGGTCGCCTAAAGAAGCTGCGGTTGCAGGCCCGCCATCCCCCGGATAACTGGTTCCTCCTCCGGCAATCGTGGTAATAATCTGCGCATGAGAACACATAGCAGTTAATACAAAAAGCAATAAAAGAGAAGCGTATTTTTTCATAATAGTATTTTTAGGAGGTAAAAATGTAACCTGCCTTCAGGGGCAAGAAACAAATATGTTAATGAAAATTATTTTTTAAATGAAGTAATAAAATAAACAGGCAGAACCAACAGTAAAAGGGGATAATTCAACTTATAAAAAATTGCTTTGAGATTGGCGCAGATTGATTTTGATAGAACCATAGTGTTAGTTTTTATTGGTGAAAAAATATTTTCAAATTATCAATATCCGATAATCAATAATAAAGGTAGAAAATTTAATTCTTAATAATCCTATTTTTCAAATTATTTATTTTGTAGTTGTGTTTTTCTATAAAAGTAGAAAATGCCGGAACGATTTACTGACAAAACACCGCAACCGTTTATACTGTAATCGGGGTAGATTAGTGCATATATTAATGGAGGGCTTTGCGGTCTTAA